>JACQTO010000186.1 GCA_016210745.1 Betaproteobacteria bacterium | reverse complement strand
GCTGATCAGCACGGCGGCCGATGTGCTGGCCGCCTCGACGATAGCGGCGGCGAGCCTGGTGCAAAGCGCGGGCACGGGCACGACCACGTTGACGGACAACGTGACCACGACGGCGGCGGCGGGCGTGGATCTGACGGCGGGCGCGATCACGCTGGCGATGACCAATATCGACACCTCGGCCAACGGGGTGGTGAGACTGAACGGTCCGGTGGCGCTGAACAACGACCTGGTGATCAACACCACTAATGGCGGGGGCACGGGCGGGACGGTGACCTTCACCAACACTCTGGATAGCGTGGCGGCTCACACGCTTGGTGTGACGGCGGGCACGACCGGTGACGTGTTGTTCCAGGGCGCGGTGGGCAATACCGACCCGCTGGGAGCGGTGACGATCAACAGTGCGAACAATTTCACTGTGAGTGACGTGTTCAAGGCGGCGAGTTTAGTGCAGAGCGCGGGCGAGGGCACGACACTTCTCAGCGGTCCCGTGACCGCCAGCACCGCCACAGGTGTACAAATTACCGCGACTGATATCACCGTGGGCAGTAGCGGTGGAATTACAACAACTGCGGGCAGTGTCGGAGTGGTGGCTTTGACGATCAGTGGTGCACTGGACATCAATGCCCCCATCAATGCCGACGGCGACGTAACCGTAAACGGCTTGGGTGCAACAACGCTGAATGCCGATATCGTAACGACGTCAGACCTCGTTCAATTCTCGCAGCCGGTGCTCCTTACGGGCAATCGATTGATCGACACGACCGCCGCAGATACCAGTGGGAGCGGCGGGGCGATCCAGTTTCTCAGTACCGTCGACGGCGCGACCAATTCCTTGACCCTTGCCGCACCCACAGTGAGCGGGGACATTTCGTTCAACCAAACCGCCGGTAACCTGTCAGCGCTGACGGTGACGAGCGGCAGAAACTTCTCAACTGCGGCTACTGCCCCCATTACGGCGGGAAGCGGCGGCATAAGCGTGACGGTGGGCGGAACGGCCACGATAAACGGCACCCTCACGACGTCGAGTTCGGGCGGAGTAAGCTTCGCCAACGGCGGATTGCTCACGCTGAACGCCAGCATCGACGCTGACGGGGCGGTGGCGCAGACGGGGGCCGGGCTGGTGACGATCAACACCGACCGAACGATCACGACCACCGCCGACGCGGTGAGCTTTGCCACGGATGTGACGCTCAACAGGACCAGCGGCACCGGGCTACTGACGATCGATACCACCAGCGGCAACGCGGCGGGCAACAACATCACCTTCAGCGGCAAACTCGGTGGCACCACGGCGGGGGCGGAGCCGGTGACGCTGAACGCGGGCACAGCGGGCAACGTCCTGTTCGGCGGGCTGCTTGGGGATGCGATGCGCCTCGGTGCGATCAATATCACCAACGCGAACAATGTAACGGCCAACGGGGTGCGCGCGGCGAGCTTGGTGCAGAGCGACGGCAGCGGCACCACGACGCTGAACAGCGGCACCTTTACCGACGCTGCCACCGAGGCGCTGAAGACGAATGCGTCGGCGGGGGTCTCAATTACGAATACTGGCGGAATCGCGGTAAACGGCAACGTTTCGAATTCGGCCGGCGGCGATGTCACCCTGACAACGACCGGCGTGTCCGGCGACATAATCATCGCTGCCAATACAAGTGTCGTCAGCACTGGCGGCAACGGAGCGATGAGCTTGAATGCCGGCCGGCATATTTCGCTTGGCGACGCGGCCAGGGTGATCACGACTTCCGGGGCCGCAGCGACGAGCGGAACATTCGGCACCGGCACCGGGACGGTGAGCCTGAATGCGGGGCAGGCCGCTGCAACGGCCGGCAACATCGCGCTGAATCAGGATGCGGTGGTGCAGAGCGACTTGGGCGCGATTGGGCTTGGTGCGAACAACGTGTCCGGCGGCACGATTACGATGGTCGACAAGACGACCGGCACCCAAGCAGCGCGGCTGCTGTCAGCCGCGGGGGCCGTGACGCTGGGCGCGCGGACTGACGTGCAACTGGGCGAGACGAGCACTGGCAGCACCGTCGACGTGACGGCAACCAGCGGTTCGATCAGCGACAACACGACGAGCGAGGCGATCGCCAACATCACGGGCACGAATGTGACGCTCACGGCGGGCGGCAAAATCGGCGATACAACTGCCGGCGCGGACATCGACACCAATATCGCAGCGGTGACGGCGACTGCCGGGGGCAACGCGGTGCTGCGGGAGATAGCCAGCGGCGGAGATCTCTCTATCGGTTTGAGCGGCGCGGGAATATCGTCCAGCGGCGGCGAGATCGCGGTGCGCGTAGACGCGGGAACGCTGAACGTCACCCAGAATATCACCACGACCGGCACGGGCAACATCGATCTGCGCGCAGTCGGAACGGACTCGGACATCAACGTCAATAACGGCGGCACGATCTCCAGTGGCAGCGGAACACTGCAGCTCGTAGCCGGGCAGAGCATTCTGACCGATTCGGCCAATTCGACTTCGACCGAATTGCAGACAGCAGGCAAGGTCTTGCTCGATGCGGTGAATGCGATCGGTACCGAAGCAAAACGTATCGAGATGAAGGACGTTGCGACCGCAGCTGCCCGGATTACGGGTGCGGCGACCACGGGCGACATCTATTTGCGGCAACTGACGGGGAACAACAATAACAATCTGGAAATCGGATCGGTGAGTGCTGTGGGTACCGGTGCCGCCAGCCTCAGCGGGATCACCACGGCGAACAACAACGACATCAGCGTGACGGCGGTCTCGGGGAGTCTTACGGTTACGCAGAATGTGACGGCCCATGGTTCGGGCAACGTGGACCTGAGGACCGGCGGGTCGTCGTCGGACATCAACCTGAACAATAGCGCGACTGGGGCGACGGTCTCCTCGACGAGCGGTACGCTGCAGCTCGTTGCGGGCCGCAGCATCCTGACCGATTCGGCGAATGGCACTTCGACCGAACTGCAGACATCGGGCAGCGTTTTGCTCAAAGCGGGGGATGCGATCGGTACCGATGCCAAGCGCATCGAGACGAAGGAAGTGGCGAAGGTCGCCGCGATGAGTGCCGGGGCGAGTACGGCCGGGGACATTTACCTAAGGCAGTTGGCGGGAACGAATAGCAGCCTCGAGATCGGCTCGGTGAGCGCCGTCAATTCTGCCTCGACGCTCGACAATACGGTCTCGAACCTGAACGGGATCACGACCGGCGCCAACAGCAACGACATCACGGTGACCGTGGCCGCGGGCTCGCTCAACGTGACGCAGAACGTGACTGCGCATGGTTCGGGCAACGTGGACCTTCGGACAGGCGGCTTGACTTCGGACATCAACCTGAACAATAGCGCGAGCGGGGCGATGGTCTCCTCGACGAGCGGCACGCTGCAGCTCGTTGCGGGCCGCAGCATCCTGACCGATTCGGCGAATGGCACTTCGACCGAGCTGCAGACCTCGGGCAAGGTCTTGCTCAAAGCGGGCGACGCGATCGGCACCGACGCCAAGCGCATCGAAATGAAAGAGGTGGCGAAGGTCGCCGCGCTGAGCGCCGGCGCAAGCACCGTTGGGGACATTTACCTGCGCCAGCTCTCGGGGACGAACAGCAACCTCGAAGTGGGGCCGGTCACGGCGGTCAATGCGGCCTCGAATCTGGACAACACCGTCTCGGGCCTGAACGGCATCACCACCAGCGCGAACAGCAACGACATCAGCGTGACGGTGGCCTCGGGGAGCCTCACGCTTACGCAGAATGTAACGGCTCATGGTTCGGGATACGTGGACCTGAGGACCGGCGGCTCGACTTCGGACATCAACATCAATAACAGCGCCAGCGGGGCGACGGTCTCCTCGACGAGCGGCACGCTGCAGCTCGTTGCGGGGCGGAGCATCCTGACCGATTCGGCGAATGGCACTTCGACCGAGCTGCAGACTGCGGGGAATGTCTTACTCAAGGCGGGCGATGCAGTAGGGACGGATGCCAAGCGCATCGAGATGAAGGAAGTGGCCAAGGCCGCAGCGGTGAGTGCCGGTGCGAGCACGACCGGGGACATCTACCTCAGGCAATTGGCCGGGACCAATAGCAGCCTTGAGATCGGAGCCGTAAGCGCGGTCAACGCTGGCTCGATCCTCGATAACACGGTCTCGAACCTGAACGGGATCACCACCAGCGCCAACAGCAACGACATCGCGGTGACCGTGGCCGCGGGCTCGCTCAACCTGACGCAGGACGTGGGCGCTAACGGGTCAGGCAACGTGGACCTGAGGACCGGCGGCAGCGCCTCGGACATCAACATCAACAATGGCGCCACGGTCTCAAGCGGCAGCGGCATGCTGCAATTAGTGGCCGGGCGCAGCATTCTGACCGATTCGGCCAATGGCACTTCGACCGAGCTGCAGACCTCGGGCAACGTCTTGCTCAGAGCGGGCGATGCGATCGGCACCGACGCCAAGCGCATCGAGATGAAGGAAGTGGCGAAGGTAGCAGCGGTGAGTGCCGGGGCAAGCACGGCCGGGGACATTTACCTGAGGCAGCTCGCAGGCGCCAACGGCAACCTTGAAATCGGGTCGCTGAGCGCGGTCAATGCAGGCTCGATCCTCGATAACACGGTTTCGAACCTGAGCGGCATCACGACCAACGCCAACGACATCACGGTGACCGTGGCAGCGGGCTCGCTCACCGTGACGCAGAACGTGACGGCGCATGGTTCGGGCAACGTGGACCTGAGGACCGGCGGCAGCGCATCGGACATCAATATCAACAACGGTGCCACGATCTCCTCGACCAGCGGGACGCTGCAGCTGGTAGCCGGCCGCAGCATCCTGACTGACTCGATCACGGGCACTGCCACGGAGCTCTCCACCAGCGGCGGGGCGCTGCTCGATGCGGTCGACGCGATCGGGATTGCCGCCAAGCGCATCGACACCGACGTGGGCACACTGGCCGCACGCGTGACGGGGAGTTCGACCGCCGGCGACGTCTTCTTGAACCAGGTGGAGGGAACGCTCGATGCGCTGACCGTTGGATCCGTGAACGCGGTCAACACGGCCTCGAGCCTTGACAACAGCGCCACGGGTCTCTCGGGGGTCGCCACGGCAAACGGCAATGACATTCTGTTGGCCACTACAAGCGGCACGCTGACTCTGGCACAGAACCTCAGCGCCGGCGCCGGCAACATCGGCCTGGTGTCCGGCTCGAATATCAATCAGACCGGGGGCACGATCACTGCAAACCAGCTCGGCATGCGGGCGGTATCGGGCATCGGTGCCAGCCAAGCCGGCAACAATGCCAACGCAGTCGCGGCGACGACAACGGGAGCAGGGACCATCGTCTACCGGGACAGCGACAGCTTCCAACTGGCAACTGTCAGCGTTTCCGGGGCCCTCGCCCCGACCAGCGGTTTGAGCGCCAATTCGGGCGCGAGCGACATTACGCTCACTTCGGGGGGCGCGGTCACGCAGGCAAGCGCTGCGGACAACATATTGGCCGCCGGGCTGGAACTGAAAGGCGCCGGCCCTTACGCGCTCACCAATTCCGCCAATCACGTCTCCACCCTTGCCGGCGCGGTCACCGTTGCGGTGAGCTACACGGATTCAGGCAGCTTCGCGGTCGGGACGGTAAGCACCGTCGGACTGACCGCCGGCGGCATATCGCTCAGCTCGCTTGGAGCGGGAACGATGACGGTGAACGATCGCGTCGCCACCACGAGCGGCGGAACCCTCAACCTTACGAACGCGAGCACGCTGAGCATTAACGCGGATGTGAGCTCTGACGGCGCCATAACGCAGAACGGTGCCGGTGCAGTGACCATTGCAAGTCCGCGTGCGATTACGACGACCGGGGACGCGGTGACATTTGCGCAGCCGGTCACGCTCAGTGGGTCGGGCGCTACGAGTATCGATACCACCACCGGTGCCAACCCGGCAGGCGCGAACATCACTTTCGCGAGCACGCTCGATGGCGCGACCGCAGGGGCGGAGCACCTGAGCCTGACCGCGGGAACCGGTGGGGACGTACTCATGAGCGCAGCAGTGGGCGCGACCCAGCGCGTGGGCGATATCCTGATTACCAACGCGAGGAACGTCACCGAATCCTCTGGCCTTACCGCCAGGAGCCTGACGCAGTTGGCCGGCACAAACGGCGCTACCACGCGTTTCGATGCGGCCGTGGACACCAACGGCGTTGGAGGCGTGAACATCGCCACCTCGGGTACGGTGAACGTGGCCGGTACGTTGACCAGCAACGACAATCCGATTGCCTTGAGCGGCAGCGATTGGGTGATTTCCGGGGCGATCAATGCGGGCACGGCGCCGATCACCCTTTCGCACTGGAATAACGGCACGGTCAATATCGGCTCGCAGGTCGACTCGGGCGAGTTGGCATTGCTGTCGACCAGCGACAGTCTTTTCCTCGGTGCACCGGTGAACTCGGGGATCGTAAACATCGACGGCTCGGTGACCTTCGTCGCCAGCACGCCCAACGTGGTGCTGCGCGCGACCGGTGCGGGCGGGGCGATCACGCAGACCAACCCGTCGGCGATAACCGGCGCCCCGGCGACGCTGCTGACCCTTACCGCCGACAGCGGCATCGGGCAGATGGATGCGCCGCTACGGGTCGCCGGCGGCAATTTCAGCCTCAACAACGCCAGCGCGGGCGACGCCGTGCTGCAGGTCACGAGCGGCAACGCCAATTTCACCGGCAATACGGCGCTCGGCCTGACGCGCTTCCGCAATGCCGCCGCCGGTGGCGCGCTGGATGTGTCGGTCACCGACGGCAAGATCATTCATGATGCGCAATTGGCTAGCGCCGGACCGCTCTCGCTTTCGGCGAACTCGAACGGAAGCAGTGCGACCATCACCGTCAACGCCGCCGGCATTTCGGCGGACGGGGACGTTACCCTGAGGTCGGCCGATGCGCTTACCATCGATTCCGGCAGCGGAATCGACTCCCGCGGAAACATCGCTCTGGTCGCCGGCAAAGCGAGCGGAATGACGGCGGGCACAGCTTACGGCGACGGTTCGGCATTTATCCCGATCACGCCAGCCGTTGCTCCCAGCGACGCGGGTCCGACACCGAATTACCATAGTGCGGGCGTGCTGATCAACGGGCCGGTGCGCGCCAGCGGTGCCGCGCCGAAAGACAGCATCGCGGTCTACGCAGCAGGCCCGGTGACGCAATCGATTTCGACCGACGCCGGCCTGCAAACCAGGTACAGCGATCCGCTTGCCGATGGCGTGCTCAGGGTTGTGACGTTCAACGATTCCGGGTCGGCAATCTCGCTCAAGAACAACCTCAATACGGGGTCGGGAGGCGTCTGCCCGGGAATCGCCGGCACCGGAAATTGCGTCGGACCGCTGATACTCGAGACGCGCTACGCGAGCGGCGAAGCAACGGCGGCTTTCGCCTCCGGGAATATCGACTACAACAGCATCAACGGCACCACGGTGTTTGGCGTCGGTACGGCGGCGAACGTCACCTTCATCGCGCCCTCGCACCATATCTCGACCGGCAACATCAACGGCAAGAACGTGTACTTCTACGCCGAGGGTTCGGATCCGAACGCGGTCGATGGCAGCGGCAACATTTCCCTTGATATCCAGATCAAGAACAGCGACATCAACAGGGGCGCTTTCGGTGGCTCGCTCAACTTGATTGCAGACGGCGACATCAACGTCAATAACCCGGGAAATGCGAAGCTCGGCGTGTCGATCGGAGAGCGCACAGGTACGACTTCGATCGGAGAGCCGATTGTCGCCAATTTCGAACATGACTTGAAGCTGGTGGCCAGCGGCAGCATTAACGTCAGCGGCTCGATCTACATGCAGGGCGATCTCAACTTGAGGGCGGATGCATCGCAGCAGGAAGTGAAATCGCTCGCCGTCGATCCCACCCCGGCCCTAGGGGCAGGAAAGGGGAGCGTGAGCATCAGTGTCCCGGCGACCTCGGTCTATCCGGTTGAGGTCAAAGCGAATAGCGTGCTGATCGGTGCGGAAAAGAACGGGGTCCTCTACCCGGTCAAGAACGTGACGCTGGCAGCTTCGAGCACCCAGCTACCGGTGGATGGCAGCGGAATGCAAACCGACGCGGTGCTGAGCAGCCAGGATTCCATGGACATTTACCTGACCGGCGATCTGAGTCTGGTTGCCGGCACGACTAGTGCGGTGACGACTGGCGCAACGACGATTCCGGTTCGGTCGTCGGCCGTTGCTGCGATTGAGGGCCACGCCGTTACCATCAAGGGGCTCAAAGTCACGGACAACCTTGACCTGCCGCGAACCAATTCCACGAACATGACGCTCCAAGCCGGTACTGCGAGCGCGAACAACGTCGCCGGCAGCGGTGCGTTTGCTTCTGCGGACGCGGTAATCTTCGCCAAGGAGAGCAAGTCCATCGACATCGGTGGCGACTTAACGTTGCTCGGGGGCACGACCGCTCGGCTCGGTTCGGCCGTGGTCGCTGCGCGTGCAGCTGTCGATCCCTCGGTGCTCGACATCAAGACGGGCGGCAACGTTGTTCTGATAGGAGGATTCGGAACGAACGCCTCTGCGAGCATCACCAACGTGGGCGACATCGTGATGACCGTCGGCGGCAACCTGCCGGTCACCTATACCAATACCGAACTCGGGTTGCAGACGACGCCTGTCGGAGGGCTGGTGATCGTGGGTGCGCCCCTGGTCTCGGGAGTCTTCGACAGCACCAACAGATTTATCGGCGTTGAAGGTTCACCGGTGCAGGCATATTTTACCGGCGGCGGCGCCTATCGCCTGTATCTGGACGCGGGCAGGGCCGAGGCCTACGTCCAGTCCGGAACGCTCAGGAACTTCGAGTCGCTGCAGAGATATCTGATTTTCGCTGCGAACGAGGAGACCAAGCGTTCCCGGGTGCTGCGAGGATTGGGCGCCGGGGATGATGCCAATTTGCCGAGCTGCAACTAATAGGTGTTGAATATATGCCTGGCGCACAAACCCTCATGCTCTGCTCCTTTTCCCAGAGGGAGAAGGAAGATTCGAGGCGTAACTGGGCTGTCACCCATTTACGCGAGACTCGGCAGTGTGCTGTTCCGGACAAGGAAGCTGCGTACCGGCGCAAGTGTCTGGTAACATTTGGAACCAGAGCGCTTTGGCGCGACGAATCGGGGGACTAATGGCGAATCAAGCGAACGTATCGACGTTGCTGTTGCGAAATGTGCCGCTCTTCGCAACGCTGGCGGAGCAGCAGCTCGACCTGCTGACCAGCTTAGTGAGCCGCAAGAATTTTCCTCGAGGGGCAACGATCATTTTGGCCGGCGGAGTCACCGACTCGCTCTACATCGTCATCTCCGGACGCCTGAAAGTCATGATAAGCGACGACGAGGGACGCGAGGTTATCCTCGCTATCCTTAATCCGGGCGAATACTTCGGCGAGATGGGGTTGATCGACGACAGCACGCGCTCGGCAAGCGTTGTCACCCTGGAGGCCTGCGAGCTGCTCAGCCTGTCCAAGCGGGACTTCAAGAAATGCCTGCTGGAAAACAGCGAGATGGCATCGATGGTCATGCGCGGATTGGTCAAACGCCTGCGCGAGGCCGACAGGAAGATCGGCAGTCTGGCCCTGATGGATGTCTATGGGCGTGTGGCGCGGCTGCTGCTCGAGATGTCCGAAAGCGTAGACGGAGAAAGGGTGATCACGAAGAAGGTGTCCAAGCAGGATATCGCCAAGATGATCGGCGCCTCGCGTGAAATGGTCAGCCGAGTGATGAAGGATCTGCGCACCGGCGGATTCATGGAGGTAAAGGAAGGCAAGCTGGTTCTGCGCGACAAGATCGCCGCAATCGACTGACCCCCGTCGCCAGAATTGCGCTGCACCTGGGGTTGGTGATCTATGTCACGGATTTTGCGTGACTTTCCCGTGAAGTATGCCCTTAGGCAATGACCCCAGAGACGACTAAACTAATATGTAAGTAATAGTCGTTACCCGCTTACAGGTTATTAGGGTGGCATCAGGGAGCAGCCAAATGTGTCGTCTCTTCGCGAGTGCTGTCGTGCTTGTGGTGTGCTTTGCCGGCTGGGGTGAAGCTGCATTTGCGGCCGCCCCTGGTGCGGTCACGCAGTTGGCCGGGACGCTTTCGGTCAAGAAGCCAGACGGATCCGTCAGGATTCTCTCCAGCAAATCCGAAATTCAGAGCGGCGACACGCTCAACACGCAAAAGGACAGCTACGCCCAGATCAAGTTCGCCGATGGCGCACAGATCACCCTGAAGCCGAATACGAGCGTAAAGATCGAGAACTTCAGTTTCGCTGAGGCTGAGCCTCAGAAGGACAGCTTCCTGTTCCGGCTCGTCAAGGGCGGGCTGCGCGCTGTCACCGGGCTGGTCGGCAAGCGCGGCGATCCTGAAGCCTACAAGCTGGGAACGGAAACAGCGACGATCGGTATCCGGGGTACGACCTACGGCGCTGACGACTGCACAGGCGAAGCGGCCAAGGACGGGCAGTGCGCCAAGCTCGAGTCTGCCGTTTACATTTCGGTGTCGGACGGCGAGATCGTGGTGACCAATAACACCGGGTCGGTTTCTTTCGTTGCCGGGCAGTTCGGCATGATCGACAGCCGCGACCGCCGGCCTAGATTCCTGGCCGCCGACCCTGGGCTCCAATTCACTCCCCCTGCCACCTTTATTCAGAGCATCCTGGGCGGTACGGCGGTGAGCGCAGGCAAGTCGCTGGAGTGCGTGGTCCGCCGTTAAGCGCGCACCGTCTCCGCAGGCCCGGATCCCCGCCTGAGGGCGGGGATTTTAGTTTACGGGGTGCTAAAATCATGCGGGCGGACGCTAGGGCGGAATTCACGCCCGGGAGCGGCCGCAAGGAGAATGCAACTGCATTGAGAGACAATCAGGCACCTCTGCCGGGAAAAATCGCTGCGCTGTTGCGTGAATCGAAATGGTTCATCGTGATCGCGGCGGCGCTCTACGTCGCGCTAATCCTCTTTTCGTTCGACAAGGCTGATCCCGGGTGGTCGCACGCCGCGGCAACATCGGAGATCCGCAACGCGGGCGGTCGCGTCGGCGCGTGGCTTTCTGACATCCTGCTTTACCTGTTTGGCGTTTCAGCCTGGTGGTCGGTCCTGCTGTTCTTCTATGCGGTCGTATGGGGCTACCGGCGGCTCGATGGCAGCTCAATCAGCGATCGCCGGCCGTTCATCATCGCGCTGATCGGGTTCGCGATTTTGTTGATCGCGAGCAGCGGACTCGAGGCGCTCCGGCTGTATTCGATCAAGGCGACGTTGCCGCTCATGCCCGGCGGTATGCTCGGCGCTGTGGTCGCCGAGGCGACTCGCGCGCAGCTCGGATTTACCGGGTCGACGTTGGTCCTGCTGACCCTTTGCGCCATCGGGCTTTCTCTGCTTACCGGCATCTCGTGGCTGACCGTTGCGGAGGTGATCGGTGCGGGGCTCGAGCGTTTGTACGTATTCGCCGTCGAGCGCTGGCAGCAGCGTCAGGACCGCAAGGCCGGCGAGGTTGCGACGGTCGAGCGCGAGGCAATCGTCGAAGTGAAGCGGGTCGATCTCATCGAGGATCACGAACCGATCCGAATTACAGCGCCGGTGATCGAGATTCCGAAGTCGGTGCGGGTGCAGAAGGAAAAGCAGGCGCCGCTGTTTCAGGACCTTCCGGACACGCCGCTGCCGCCGCTCAAGCTCCTGGACGAGCCCACACGGGACGTCGAGGTGCTGTCATCGGAGACGCTCGAATACACGTCTCGCCTCATCGAAAAGAAACTGGGCGATTTTGGCGTGCAGGCCAAGGTGCTCGCCGCATACCCCGGGCCGGTCATCACGCGCTTCGAAATCGAGCCGGCGGTCGGCGTGAAAGGCAATCAGATCATCAGTCTGGCCAAGGACTTGGCGCGCGCGCTGTCGGTGATCAGCATTCGCGTGGTCGAGACCATCCCCGGAAAGTCCTGCATGGGGCTCGAGATCCCCAACCCCCACCGGCAGATTGTGCGGCTGTCCGAAATTCTCAGTTCCGAGGTCTACCACAGCATGGGCTCGCCGCTGACGCTCGCGCTGGGCAAGGACATCGCCGGCAATCCGATCGTGGCCGATCTGTCCAAGATGCCGCACCTGCTTGTGGCGGGAACGACCGGCTCGGGCAAGTCGGTGGCGATCAATGCCATGATCCTGTCGCTGCTGTACAAGTCCGAGCCGCGCGAGGTGCGACTGATCATGGTCGACCCGAAGATGCTCGAGCTCTCCATCTATCAGGACATACCGCACTTGCTCGCGCCGGTGGTCACTGACATGAAGCAGGCGGCCAACGCCCTCGTCTGGTGCGTCGCCGAGATGGATCGCCGCTACAAGATCATGTCCTGGGTCGGCGTACGCAATCTTTCGGGCTACAACCATAAGATCGCCGATGCCGAGAAATCGGGCAACCCTTTGCAGGATCCGAACACGCTCGAATCGGAGGAGCCGCAGCCGTTGGCGAAGCTGCCGCATATCGTGGTTGTCATCGACGAACTCGCCGATTTGATGATGGTGACGGGCAAGAAGGTGGAGGAGCTGATCGCGCGGCTTGCGCAAAAGGCGCGCGCTGCCGGGATCCACCTGATACTTGCCACGCAGCGGCCTTCGGTGGACGTGATCACCGGGCTCATCAAGGCCAATATACCGACCCGCATCGCGTTCCAAGTCTCGAGCAAGGTCGATTCGCGCACGATCCTCGATCAGCAAGGCGCCGAGGCGCTGCTCGGACAGGGCGACATGCTTTATCTGCCGCCGGGAACCGGGGTACCGCTAAGGGTCCACGGCGCCTACGTCGCCGACCAGGAGGTGCACTCGGTGGTCGATTACCTCAAGGCCCTGGGCAAGCCGGACTATGTCGAGCGCCTGCTCGAAGAGCAGGAATCGAACGGCGCTGGGGAGCTCGGAGGCGGGGAAGGAAGCGGCGAGGCCGATCCGCTCTACGATCAGGCAGTGGAGATCGTGCTGCGCACGCGCCGCGCTTCGATC
>JACQTO010000181.1 GCA_016210745.1 Betaproteobacteria bacterium | reverse complement strand
TCCTGGTGCAGGCATTTCTTGGTCATGGAATGCCCGAATGCCGGTCCGCTGGCAATCGTATGCGCCATCGTCTGCGCCTTCTCGAGGAGCTTCTCCTTGGGAACGATTTCGCTGAAGTAGCCCCACGCGAGGCCCTCTTCGGCGCTCATGACGCGACCGGTGTAGAGCAGCTCGGAGGCGCGCCCGTGGCCGATGATGCGCGGCAGGATGGCGCAGGCGCCCATGTCGCAGCCGGCAAGGCCCACGCGCACGAACAGGAATGCGGTCTTCGCGTCGGGTGTTCCGTAGCGCAGGTCGGAAGCCATCGGCATGATCGCGCCGGCCCCGGCGCTGATTCCGTCCACCGCGGCGATGATCGGCTGCGGGCAAGTGCGCATTTCCTTCACTAGGTTTCCGGTCATGCGGGTGAAGTTGAGCAGCCCGTCCATTTCCATTCCCACCAGCGGCCCGATGATGTCGTGCACGTCGCCGCCGGAGCAGAAGTTGCCGCCTTCGCCGGTGATCACGACCACGCGCACATCCTCGGCGTATTGGAGTTTGTGAAAGGTATCGCGCAGCTCCGCGTAGCTCTCGAATGTGAGCGGGTTCTTGCGCTCGGGACGGTTCAGCGTGACGGTGGCCACGCGATCGGCCACTTCCCATTTGAAATGCTGCGGGCGCCACTCGGCGGCTTTCAGCTTGTACATTCGATTCTCCTGACTGGTAAGCAAAAATAGACCGGGGCTCAGCCCCAGCGACCGTTATCCGACCCTCAACCGGCCATCGTCAATCCGCCGCTCACGCTCAGCACCTGCCCGGTGATGAAATCGGAGCGGGCACTGGCGAAAAAGAGCACGGCGTCGGCAACCTCGGAGGGCTTGCCGAGCCTGCGCAGCGGCGTCACGCGCACGAACGCTTCGCGGTGCTTTTCCGGGACCGCGGCAAGCAGCGGCGTGTCGGTGGGTCCGGGACACACGCAGTTGACGTTGATGTTGTAGCGCGCCACCTCGCGCGCCAGCGATTTGGTGAAAGCGATCGCCCCGCCCTTGGCGCCGGCGTACACCGATTCGCCCAGGCTGCCGACTCGGCCCGCGTCGCTCGAGACGGTGACGATCTTGCCGGCGTTGCGCTCCATCATCTGGTCGAGAAAAGCGCGCGCCACGTAGATCGGTCCCATCAGGTTGAGATCGACCACCTGGCGCCAGAATTCGGGCGTGTTCTGCACGAAAGGCTGGATCTTTCCCCAGCCGGCGACGTTGGCGACGATGTCGACGTGGCCCTTGCGCGCATAGGCCTCGCGCTTGAACGAATCGACCGAGGCGAGATCGGTGACGTCAAGGCGAATGAAGTCCGCTCCCTGACCTTTGGCGCGGATCGCTCCGGCGGCCTCCTCGCCTGCCTGCTCGGCGATGTCGCCAAGGAACACATGCGCCCCCGCCTGCGCCAATACCTCCGCCGTGGCGCGTCCGATTCCGGAGGCCGCGCCGGTCACCACCGCCGTCTTGCCGTCGAGTCGCATTGTTTTTCGTCCTGAGATTGGAAGTTTTCCCCTACTGAATGATTGCTCATTCAGTAGCGGCAGTCAAGTCCAGCCGAAGCCCCGCCAATGCCCTTTCGGCGCGGGCTGGATCTCGCGAAGTCAAGGGTCACGCTCCGGCTCTTGTGTCCCAGGCTCTGCAGCTCGATATGAATCCCGGGCGGCCTTTTGCGCCATCCGGTATTGTCGGTTGCGCCAACCGAGTACAAGGATAATGACGAGGACAGCAACGACGACGAGGACTGACAGCACCACATTCAAGTGTGGAATAAGCGTCTCTCGATTTACCACCGCCAGGCCAACGGCAATCAGGAGAGCCGAGCCAATTGCGCGCTTAACTGTCGATCTATTCTTTCCGTTCCCGCCCATCTGCGTCCTTGGAATCACGAAGTAGGTCAATCGCTGCTCGGGCAACGACGGCAAATGGTCACAGCGTGCCGTGGCCAGGGCTCCGTTCGTCGAGCGGCAATCCGCTGGATCACCTTGTGCGGGGCCGGCGCATGGCGATCATCAGCACCAGAGCGATAGCCGACACCGCGAACATGATGACGAAGGCGACATCGTAGCGGCTAGTGGCATCGAAAATGCTGGCGCCGATATAGGCGCCGATGCCGCCGCAGACATGATGCACCATGGTAATCAAGCCGGTAAGCGCGCCCAGATTCTTGATGCCGAAGGCATCGCGCACGAATACGACCGCGAGCGGTGCGGTGACCAGAAACGTCATTCCGAACACCAGCGCGAACACGGCGACCGACACCGGTGACTGGTCTATCAAGATCAAGGCAAACACCGCGACCCGCGCCAGGAAACTCGTCGCGCCCGGCCACACGGGATCGGCCCGGTCGCTCCAATGCCCCGCCAGGATCACGCCGATAAGCCCGGTCAGACCCATCAATGCTAATAGATTCCCGGCGAAGAACGGATTGATGCCCTTGTCCTGCGCGAAAGCGACGACGTGCGTCGCCACAAAGTAATCGTCGAATCCGCAGATCCCGTAGACAAGGACAAGCAGCCAGAACTGGCGCGTACGCGCTGCCTCCGCCACCGAGAGGCCGCTCAAGGGGGGCAAGCTCCCATGGGTTTTAGCATCGCTCCGACCGGGGATCGCCGCGAACGCCAGGGGCAGCACGATGAGATAGGCGACGCCGAGCCATACGAATACCGAGCGCCAGCCGATCGTGACCAGTACGCCGGCAAGCACGGCGATCATCACCAATTGCCCGACGCACAAGCCGGAGGTGACGATGCCGTTCGCGAGCCCGGCGCGTCCGGGGAACGCGCGCGTCACCATGACTCCGATCGGAATGAGCGATGCCGAGCCATTGCCGATGCCGAAGAGGCATCCGTAGAGCGCAACCGCATGCCAGGGCGCGGAAACTAGGCTCATCAGTCCGATCGCGACCCCGCTCGCCACCAGGCCCCCGCCGAGAACCAGCCGCAGGCTCATGCGATCGGCGAGCGTGCCCGCCACAAACATGGTGGCGGCCGAAACGACCTGGAACACCGCGACAGCCACCCCGAGTTGGCTGCGGTCCCATGTGAACTCATCGACCATGGGTTTCAGCGTCAGGCCGATGGCAAAGCGCGCCCCGGCCCCGACGAATAGGACGAGGAAGCCGGCGGCGAGCACGACGTAGGCGCTCGTGGGAAGAGTTAGCTTGCGCAATGGCGAACGAAGGCGGTTATACCGGCGGCCCGGTGTGTTTAGCGCGGAATTGAAGGATAAGAAAAGCTAACGGCTGCTTGGAAATTTTTTGACTGCCGGCCAATCTACCCCGCCGTCCAAATTCAGGCAATAGATTCCCGGGGCATAGATTGCCCGGGCAATCCCGGGGAGTGTTGCCCGGCGAGCCGTTCCAGTGCTAATTCTGGCGCCAAGGCAGCATTACGCTGACAGGCCTGACGCACCGCATCATTTGCTGTTCCTTTGACGAGCGAGTAGCGTTGTATCCGTAGTCCCGAGTTACCGCATTGGGGCTAGCGGACGGGATGCTGCAGAAAATCCATCGCGGCCTATTTCCTGATATGGCCGCAGCCCTCGCACCTATCGCGCGGCCTGATAATCGGTCCCGCATTTAACGGACTGATTTGGCTTTAGACTTTGCAAATCTCGAAGAACAGTGTTGAATAGGTGGCATTTTGGAAGTTAACTACACGTAGACTTCGCAAGTCTCAGCGATCGAATGCCCGATGAAGTTTACATGGGACGCCAAGAAGGATGAAGAGAACGTAAGAAAGCACGGTGTCTCTTTCCAAGAGGCGACTACGGTTTTCGGCGATCCATTGGCAGGTACGATTCCGGACCCAGAGCATTCCGTGGGTGAGCCACGGTTTCTCACGATCGGCCATTCGTCCAATCATCGCCTGATCGTTGTGTTCCACGCCGAAGAAGGCGACAATTTCCGAATCATCAGCGCCCGAGAGGCGACCACACACGAGCGCAAGACCTATGAGTCGTAAACCCCTCAAAGTATCCGAACCTGAAATGCGACCCGAGTATGACTTCTCCGGCGCAGTCCGTGGCAAGTATTACCGGCGCTACCTGGAAAGCAGCAACGTTGTCGTGATTGATCCAGACGTTCACGAACGGTTTAAGAACTCGGAAGCGGTGAACGATGCCCTCCGCGCGCTGATTCGTGCGGCGGGAAAGAAGCGAGGTCTAACAAAGCGGCCCACACGGACGCGCGCAAAAGCTGCGCGCGCCGGTGGCCGCTGACGTTGCCGTCCAGCGCTTCTTGCGCGAGTTCATGATGAACTACGGAATACCAGAGTGGTTTAGGCAAGAGAACGAAAAGGCCAATATCTGGAATCCGCCGTTCGACTACTCAGTGGCGGAGGTCGAGCTTTCGGAATTTGCCGCTGGCTTGAACAATGGCTGGATCGAGTCAGACGTACAGACCTTCTTGAAATCGCGGCCGTATCTATTTGGCGGCTTGTATAGGCATGGTCATGGCACCTACGTGTTCAGCGAGCTGAAATTCGGAGGCAAGTACCATGAGCTACGAATCGTTGATTGACAAAATGCGGTTCCACCTCGAACGATGAAAGGCACAGGCGCGATCAGCCCTTCAATGTTGAAAAGGCCGGCTAACTCTATGTCGAACGGACGGGAGCACCTCATCCGATAAAGTGGACACTTCGACCTAACCCGCGAGGAGCGCGAATGAAGATCCTGCGTAGGCTGGCAATATCGTGCGCTGCTTTGGCCGTTGCTTCTTGCGCTCCTGTGCAGCCAAAGCTTCAGCAAATCCCAATCCCGCCGGAAAGAATCTCGCAAAAGGGATTTTCGCTCCTGCCATTGAATGAGCAAGGCTGGCTGATCGCTGCGCGCAACCCCCGTCTGTTGTCCCTGGGAAAACTGGGCAAGAGCCCGGAAGAAAACGTTGTTATCCGGGCAGTCCTGTTTCAAATGCCAGCGTTCAAATCGAACGACGAACTCGTTCGCCTGGTTCGAGACGGTGGAGCCAGCGGGATCAACCCGGAACGCTTGAAGGTAGTCAAGCACGAGGTTGCTTCCCATCCCAAGAATGGAGCCGACTGTGCCCGATCGCACTCCGTGCTCGAAGACCATGGTGCGGCGAAGATGGTGGGAAAGGAAGGCGTCATGGTGCAGGAGACCGTGACGCTTACCTGCGCGCATCCCAAAGATGCAGCCGTGGGTGTCGCTGTTTCGTATTCACAGCGATACTATCCCGGGGAGCGGGACCCACGGCTTCTTCGAAAGGCGAGACGCGTCTTGGATAGCGTCGAGTTTGCCGAGCTTTAGGACAAGGCGCTTGACGCAGGCAGGCGAACAGCGCCGTTACAAGGCGCGAATTCCCGGGCGGGAACTCGCTGGGCGCTGTTTCCGAGGGCGGGTCTTCGCCTGCCGTGGGGTTTCTGCCAATTTGCTGAGATCGATGCGGATGCTCTCAGCGGCGCGCTTGAGTTCGGACGCGAGCCTATCCGCCTGACGATCCGGAAATCGGTCGTCGGGAAGAACGATCGATAGGCTGCCGATGACCGATCGCTCGCCGCCGAATACCGGCACCGCGATGCCGATCACGCCCGGGTCGATCTCGGCGTGGGTCATGGACCATCCCTGGCGCCGAATCGTCTTGAGCGCAGCGAGAAACTCTTCCCGGGTACGGCCGAGGCCGGCCTTGCGGATCTCGGCCTGATTCTCGACAAAAAGCCGGGTCAGGCGGCGCTCCGGCAGGCACGCCAATATCACTTTCGAGGTGGCGCCGCGAAAAAGCGGCATCGGCCGCCCGCGCGTATAGGACAACGCCAGCTCCGTGTCGCGGCTCGCCTGATGGATGCACAGGACCTGGTCGCGGAACAAACTGCAGAGCAGCACGACCTGGCCGCGGTTCGGGCGCAGCAGCCCCTCCATGACGCGCTCGCCTGCTCTCAAGAACGGGTCGCAGTGCCGGATCTGGCGATCCAGCTCGATGATCCGGGGGCCCAGTGCATAGGCGCCTTGGGCGACGCGCGTCAGCAACCCTGCGTCGCACAATTCGCCCACGTAGCGGTAAGCGGTGGCGCGCGTGTAGCCGAGCGTCGCCGCTATCGCTCCCACCGTCCACACCGAGGCATCTTCGGAGAAGATGTCGACGGTGCTCAGCATGCGCGCAAGGCTCGATCCCATAGATTTCCATGTGGAACGAAATTTCGGATTCCCGCTCCCCGCCTCCGCGGGGAAAACGCCGGACAGCCGGCATTGATGCACTGCGACAATTCGACGCCGGATGCCGCCTTCCCCCGGACCTGCCGGCACGCTTGCAGTTTATCCAGTATTCTGCGATTATGCAATTATCTCATTATATGCAAATCCTGTAGCATTTCGATCGCTGCCAATCGCCGGAGCGCAAGAGCGTGAAACGAACCTGGGATGACGAACTGGCCAAGCTGGCGCAGAAAGAGGCGGCCGCGATCGGCGGCGGCGCGCCCCGCCGCGGCGACGCTCCCGAGCGCATGAGCGCCCGCCAGCGCATCGAATACCTCGTCGATCCCGGCAGCCTGGTCGAGCTGAACATGCTCGCCGAGCATCAGTGCCGCGATTTCGGGATGGACCAGAAGAAATTTCCCGGCGACGGCGTCGTCACCGGCTACGCCACCATCGGCGGCCGCAAGGTCTACCTCTACGCCGAGGACGTCACCGTCCTTGGCGGCTCCATGGGCAAGGTCCACGGCACCAAGATCCACACCCTGCTCAAGCGGGCGCGCGAACACGGCGTGCCGGTGATCGGCCTGCACGATTCGGGCGGGGCGCGCATCCAGGAGGGAATGGACAACGTCTACGGCACCACCGGCATATTCGCCGAATACGCGCTCAATTCCGGCATCGTGCCGCAGATCGTCGCCATCATGGGCACCTGCGCCGGCGGGCCGGCTTACTCCGCGGCGCTCGCCGATTTCATCTTGCAGGTGGAAGGAACCGGCCAGCTTTTCGTCACCGGGCCGGCGCTGGTCGAGGAAGTGCTGGGCGAGAAAGTGAGCCACGAAGAGCTTGGCGGAACGCTGATGCACACCACCCGGTCGGGTGTCACGCATCGCACGGCGCCCAATGACCGTGCCTGCCTCGAGCTCATCCGGGGGCTGCTCGATTTTCTGCCGCAGAACAATCGCTGTACCCCCGAGGCGAAGGCGACCGGCGACCCCGAAGACCGCGAAGTCGCCGAGCTGCTCGAGATCGTTCCGATCGACGAGGACAAGAATTACGACATGAAGCGCGTCATCGGCGCCATCGTCGACGCCGGCGCATTCTTCGAATTGCAGGAGGCTTTCGCCAAGCACCTCGTGATCGGATTCGCGCGTCTGGGCGGCCGCGCAGTCGGCATCGTCGCCAACAACCCCGCCGAATCATCGGGGTATCTGGATGCCGACGCCGCGGTAAAGGCGGCGCGGTTCGTTCGCACCTGCGACGCCTTCAATATTCCCATCGTCACCCTGGTCGATGCGCCCGGCTTCATGCCCGGGATCGCGCAGGAGGCCGGCGGCCTTCTTCGCCACGGGGCGAAGCTCCTGCACGCCTGGATCGAGGCCACGGTGCCGAAGATCTCCTGTGTCTTGAGAAAGATGTACGGCGGCGTGATTCCCGCCATGGGCGTGCACGAGATCGGGTTCGACCAGGTGCTCGCCTGGCCCTCGGCCGAAATGCAGATGGTGAGGGCCGAGCCGGCGGTCAAGATCCTGTGCCGGCGCGAACTGGCGAGCGCCAAGGATCCGCAGGCGCTGCTGGAGCAAAGGATCGAGGAATACCGCGACACCTACCTCACGCCCTACCACTCGGCTTCGCTCGCGGTGGTGGACGCGGTCATCCACCCCAAGGACACGCGCCGCAGGATCATCTCGGCGTTGCGCCTCCTGGAAGGGAAACAGCCGCCCGAGCGGCTCTGGCGCAAGCACTCGAATATCCCTCTTTAGAGCCATGTCTGACCTCAAGTCCGAATTCGCACGCTGGGAGGGCACCACCCTCAAGCGCACTCTCGATCGTTCGCCGGAGCGAAAAACGGAATTCGCCACCGACAGCGGGATTCCGGTCAAGGCGCTGTATACGCCCCTCGATTCTGCCGAGAGCCACTATCGGGAGGAAATCGGGTTCCCGGGGGAGTACCCGTATACGCGCGGCGTCTATCCGTCCATGTACCGTGGCCAGCTCTGGACCATGCGCCAGTACGCCGGCTTCGGCACGGCCTTTGAGACCAATCGGCGCTTCCGCTACCTGCTCGAGCGCGGCTCCACGGGACTGTCGATCGCCTTCGATCTGCCGACACAACTGGGGCTCGATTCCGACGACCCGAGGTCCGACGGCGCGGTGGGGCGCGTCGGCGTCGCAGTGGATACGCTCGCCGACATGGAAACAGTCTTCCGCGGAATACCGCTCGAGCGCGTCTCCGTTTCGATGACCATCAATGCGACCGCGCCGATCCTGCTCGCGATGGTGATCGCGGTGGGCGAAGGCCAGGGCGTGGCGCAGGCGCAGCTTACCGGCACGACACAGAACGACATCCTGAAGGAATTCATCGCCCGTGGGACCTACATTTTCCCGCCGGGCCCCAGTCTCAAGCTCGCTCTGGACATCGTCGAATACTGCATGGCGAACATTCCGCGCTGGAACACGATGAATATCGCCGGCTATCACATTCGCGAAGCGGGTGCGGATGCGGTCCAGGAACTCGCTTTCACGCTTGCCGATGCCATCACCTACATCGAAAAGGCGGCAGAGCGCGGGCTCGCGGTGGACGAGTTCGCTCCGCGCCTGTCCTACAGTCTGGGGTGTTTTCGCGACCTGTTCGAAGAAGTCGCCAAGTACCGCGCGGCGCGCCGGCTGTTCGCGAAAATCATGAAGGAGCGCTTCGGCGCGAAAGATCCGCGCAGCCTGCTGTTTCGAACCTTCAGCGGATCGTGCGGCTCGACCTTGGTCGGCCAGCAACCGCTCAACAACATCGTGCGCATCACCGTGCACGCCCTCATGGGGATACTCGGCGGCCACCAGGCAATCCATACCGCCAGTTGGGACGAAGGTTTCGCGCTGCCCTCGGAGCAGGCGGCGCAAATCGCCCTGAGGACCCAGCAGATCCTGGCGCACGAGTCGGGCCTCGCCAACACCATCGACCCGCTCGCCGGGTCCTATTACGTGGAGTCGCTCACCAACGAAATTGAGCGCCGAGCGAGCGCCTATCTGGAGAAAATCGACGCTATGGGCGGGATGCTCAAAGCCATCGAAAGCGGATTCATCAGCCGCGAGATCCAGGAGTCGAGCGTGCGCTATCAGAAGGCGCTCGACAGCGGCGAGAAAGTCGTGGTCGGCGTAAACAGGTATGCCGAGGAGGAAGACGGTGCGCTAGAGCCGGACCTGTTCCGGATCGATCCCGAGGTCGGGACGCGCCAGAACGAAAATTTCGAAGCCGTGAAAGCAGGCCGCAATGCGGCGAATGTCGCCGCGGCGCTCACTGAGCTTGCCGCCGTCATCGACCGCGGCGAAAACGTAATGCCCATCATGATTCGCGCGGTCAAGGCCTACGCAAGCGTCGGGGAAATTACGCAGGTGATGCGCAGCCGTTGGGGCGAGTACCGCAGTCCGGTGCATATTTAGCTAATCAGGCAAGTGATGAGCAGCTTGGCGGGAATTTGTTTTCTAAATATGTCTCCCCGTTTTGTTCAGTTGCATGCAACTGAACAAAACGGGGAGATCGATATGACGGCAAAGAACGGCATCGCCGATCCCGGCTCGTTCGGCCTAAAACGCACATGAACGCGACGGGCAGCCGAAAGATCCGCGTACTGCTGGCGAAAGTGGGACTGGACGGACACGACCGCGGCATCAGGATCGTCGCGCGCTACCTCATGGAAGCGGGGATGGAGATCATCTTCACCGGTCTGCGCTCGACCCCGGAACAGGTGGTGCGCGCGGCGGTCGAGGAGGATGTCGACGTGGTGGGATTGAGTTTTCTCGCCGGCGATCACATGATCCTCGCTCCGCGGGTGATCGACGGCCTCAAGCAGCAGGGCCTGGGTGGCGTTATGGTTCTGCTGGGGGGCATCATTCCCAAGCGGGACATCCCCGCTTTGGAGCAGGTCGGCGTCGGCCGCGTTTTCCTGCCGGGGACACCGCCGCAGCAAATCGCGCAATACATCCTGAACAACGTCGAGCAGACGCACTAAGAGGAGAGTCTCAAATGATCATCGATGTTCATCGGCACCTGGTGATTAAAGGCACCGTCCAAGGCGCCTATATCCAGGGCGCTTCGAAGAGCTTCAGCATGATGTACAACAAAGCCAACAAGACCAACCTCACGCCGCGCGAGTACATCGATCAGATCGTGCGCAAGGACACCGACGAACATGCGGACAACGTCGTTGCGGAAATGGATGCTGCCGGCGTCGATATATCGGTGACCTTCGCGGTCGATTACGGCCTGCTCTTCGGCGAGGCCCCGATCCATATATTCGACCAGAACAGACTTTATGCCGAGGTGGCGCGCCGGCACAAGGGCAGAATGATCCCATTCATCGCCATCGATCCGCGGCGCAAAGGCGCACTCAAGCACTGCGAGCAGGCGTATCACGAGTGGGGCATGAAGGGCTTCAAGCTGCACGCGGGGGTCGGCTACATGCCAGACGATCCGGTGTGCAATTGGGTCTATGAGAAAGCGACGGCGTGGCAGATCCCGATCATGTGCCATACGGGAGGTGCGCCCTCGGTCGCCCTGCGCTGGGAAAACTCGAGGCCATCCTATTTTGCCTCCGCCGCTGCACGCTACCCCGAGGTGGATTTCATTTTTGCGCACGCCGGCGACATCGGCTGGTGGCAGGAGGCGATGCAGGCGGCCGCGTGGCTGCCCAACGTCTACCTCGACCTCTCGCTGTGGCAAAAACCCTACCGCAAGATGCCGCATGACCAGTTTTATAAATGGCTGCGGCACCTGACCGACATGGTGGGCGCCGACAAGATCATGTTTGCTTCCGACGCGCCGCATCCCAATTTCCATTGCCGGCTGCCGGAATGGGCCAAGGTATTCACCGGTCTGGGCAGCGAGTTTTCCGAGGAAGAAAAATCGCTGATCCTCGGCGGCACCGCGCAGAAGGTCCTGAAACTCGGGAACAAAGCCGATTAGAACTCGGCCAGTGCGAACGCGCTAGTTATTGCCTATTCCGAGCAAACCGGAATCAGCGATGTTGTTCTTGTCCTTCATCAATCTCCCGATTTCGTGCAGTTGCATGCAACTGCACGAAATCGGGAGACCTAGCAAAAGCCAAGTTCAGCCACTGCCGTCAACATTTGTCCGATAGCTATTAATTAAGCAACCACCAGCACCAGGAAAATTCATGCAAGACATAATCGACGTCATCACCAGCCGCAAGAGCATCCGGCGTTATAAACCGGATCCCGTTCCCGACGAAATGCTGGACAAAATCCTCGAGGCGGCGCGCTGGGCGCCCACCGGCGAGAACTACCAGCCCTGGCGCTTTATCGTGGTGCGCGACCAGGAAACGCGCAACAAGATCGGCGACTTGGCGAAAATGGGCAGCGGCGCGCGCATGACTGCCTGGCACTGCATGGGGCACACGCAGGAACGCTTTGCGGGAATAGCGGATCCGGTCAAGAGGGAGCGGGTCCTGCGTTTCATGTATACGGGCGAGGTGTCGGAATTTGCCAAGCAGTCACCCGTTGTCATTGCCGTGATCGGCAGCCTGATGGAGGGGTCGGTCGACGTGCCCTACGATCTTTCGGCTGCGATCGAGAACATGCTTCTCGAGGCGCACGCGCTTGGCCTTGGCGGCTGCTGGGTGCACGGACCGGTAGCCTCCACGCGCGATGCCAAGAAGTTCAAGGAGATCCTCGGCATCCCCACCGGTATGGGCGAGTACAAGGTCATCGCCTACGTTTCGATCGGCTGGGCGGCCGAGGCGCGCAAATATCCGCGGCCGAAGAAAGACCTCGACGAGATGGTGTACTGGGAGAAATTCGGCCAGAAGGAACGCCCTCGCCATGGATGAGAACAGGTACGCCAACGAACTCCTGTTTCGCATGGAACAGCTCCTGTACCACGAACTTTCCGGATGCGCTCCTTGGAAAACAGAACTGACGGGAGTCGATTTCATCCAGTCGCAGGACATCGCGGGAACCAACGAGAAAGAAATCGTTTCGGCCTGCATCGAGCGCATCAAGGCGGCCGGACTGGTCGAGGACATCACGTACTCCGTCGGCTGCAACGACATCCTCCTCAGGCTCGAAATCAAAGGATGCCGGCACATGCTCAAGGAAACCCTGCTCAGGCAAAGCGGCATCAAGCCGTACAACTGCCTCGCCGCCAATATGATTCTCGATCAGCTCATCGAAAAGCTTGGCTACGCAACCACCTATGTCGCCGATCTGGCGATCGAGGAGAGCGAAGGCAAATGCGTGGTGAAAGCGGCGATCTATGCGACCCCCGAAAAAATCGGCGCGGTCTCGGAGTGGCCGAAGGATTGAATCGCGCCGCCCGTTGTCGGGGGCGGCAAGGTTGCGCGGACGAGAAGCCGTCCGCGCGGATCGTCGATTGCGTACGGATGATGAACCTATCCGTACGCAATCGACGATCTTGTATAAGAACCCAAGCCGTCTTGGTTTTGCCCATAACCGCGTTTTCTGCACGGATGCCGTTTATCCGTGCAGAAAACGCGGTTGGCGCGCGCAGCGCGCAACTCCGCCGCCAGCATGAGACAGGACTTAAGACGCGGTAGATAGTATTTCAGAGCCCTCCTACCCATGACCACGACCGCTCACATCGACACCTTTGCGCGTGACCACCTGCCCCCGCGCAGCCAATGGCCCGATTTCCTGTTCGAACTGCCGGAGCTGCAATATCCCGATCGACTGAATTGCGCCACCGAGCTGCTAGACAAGGCGGCCGCCGGGCCGTTTGCCGAGCGCACTGTCATTCACGCTGTGACAGAGACCGGACCGGTTTCCTGCACCTACCGCGAGCTCCTGGCACGCTCCAACCGGATCGCGCGCGTGCTGGTGGAGGATCTGGGTCTTGTGCCGGGCAATCGAGTCCTGCTCCGCTCGGCCAATAATCCGATGCTCGCCGCGTGCATTTTCGCCGTGTGGAAGGCGGGCGGAATCGTCGTGCCGACCATGAGGCTTCTGCGTGCGAACGAACTCAGGCAGGTAATCGACAAGGCGAATATCAATCTGGCGCTTTGCGACGCGCGGCTGCGCGCGGAATTGGAGACTGCCGCGGAGCATTCGGCACCCATGAGGGCTGTGGTCTGCTTCAACGGCACCGGCCCTGGGTCGCTTGAGGCAAAGCTCGAGGCAAAGCCGGCACAGTTCACCAACGTGGACACCGCAGCCGAGGATATCGCGCTCATTGCGTTCACTTCCGGCACCACCGGCGCGCCGAAGGCGGCGATGCACCCGCACCGCGGCGTCATGGCGATGTGCGACGGCTGGCCACGCTCGATCCTCACGCCGCGCGAGGACGACACCTTCTGCGGTACGGCACCGCTTGCCTTCACCTATGGGCTCGGAACGATGCTCTGCATCCCGATGCGATTCGGTGCCGCGAGCGTGCTCGCGGAAAAGCACACGCCGGAGAGCTTGCTCGCCACCATTCAGGATTTCCGCTGCACCTTCGTCGCAACGGTGCCCACCTTTTTCCGCCAAATGGCCCCGCTTGCCGGAGGCTACGATATATCGTCCCTGAGACGCGCGGTTTCCTCGGGGGAAGCGCTTCCGGAGGCGACGCGCCGGCAGTTCCGCCAGGCAACGGGCATCGAGCTGATCGACGGAATCGGTTCCACGGAAATGATGCAGACCTTCATTTCGCATACGCCCGAACGGGCGCGCCCCGGCGCCACCGGCTGCGTGATTCCCGGTTACCGCGCAACCGTGCTCGACGCCGACGGAATCCCGTGTGCCCCCGGGGTCGTGGGCAGGCTTGCCGTCAAAGGCCCCAGCGGATGCTTGTATCTGGCCGACGAACGGCAGCAAGACTACGTGCATCGGGGCTGGAACCTCACCGGCGACGCGTTCACCATGGACAAAGACGGCTATTTCTATTTCGAGGGACGCACCGACGATCTCATTGTTTCGGCCGGCTACAACATCGCCGCGCTCGAAGTCGAAGCGGCGCTGCTCGAACACGAGGCGATTGCCGAGTGCGGCGTGGTGGGGATCCCTGATGAAGAACGCGGACAGATCGTGAACGCGTTTGTCGTTCTCAACCCGGGTTACGCCGGCAACTGGCAGTTGGCAAAAGCGCTGCAGGATTATGTCAAGTCCGCCATCGCCCCGTACAAGTATCCCCGCCGCATCGAGTTCGTGGCGGCCCTGCCGCGCAATGAAGCCGGGAAACTGCAGCGCTTCAGGCTGCGCGCACAGGCAAGCGCCGGCGCACCGGCCCGCCAGGGTGCTGAAATCCTCGCGCAGGCCCGCCTCGGCGCTTGAGGCGCTCGGCGCCCTCCCGGGTATAGAATCGCGGAGAACTGCAGCGACTGAAACGCGTTCCAGGAGACCACCACCATGTCCGCTGTGCATCGGGCGTCCAAGGACCGCCAGGATTTTTACCGGCGTATCGACAAGGCGCACGTCGCGCCGCTATGGGAAGTGTTGCATGGGTTGGTGACGCCGGAGCCCAAGACCCCCTGTCTGCCCGTACTTTGGCAATGGCAGGCAATGCTCCCCTGGGTACTCGAGTCGGGCAAGCTGATCAGCGCGAAAGAAGCCGAGCGGCGCGTGCTGGTGCTCGAGAATCCGGGCCTGCGCGGGCGTTCGCGCGCCACCCACTCGCTCTACGCCGGGCTGCAGCTCATCTTGCCGGGCGAGATCGCCCCGGCGCACCGCCACAGCCAGTCGGCGCTGCGCTTCGTCATTTTTGGCGACGGGGCTTACACCGCAGTGGACGGTGAGCGCGTGACCATGCATGTCGGCGATTTGATCATCACCCCTTCCTGGACTTGGCACGACCACGGCAACCCGAGCGAAGCGCCGGTGATCTGGATGGACGTGCTCGACCTGCCGATCGTCGAGCTGCTCGATGCGCAATTCATGGAGCGACCCGACGCGGAGAGCCAAGAGACCGTCCGCACCGAGGGCGAGTCTTATGCGCGCTATGGCCGCACCATGCTGCCGCTGGATTTCAAACCGCGCTCGAAAACTTCGCCCCTGTTCTGCTATCCGTACGAGCGCTCGCGCGAGTCGCTGGCCGAACTCGCCCGCTGCGAGGATCCGCATCCCTGCCACGGCCACAAGCTTCAATTCATCAACCCTGCGAGCGGCGGACCGGCCATGCCCACCATCGGCACGTTTCTGCAGCTGCTGCCCGCGGGCTTTCGCGGGCGAACCTACCGCGCCACCGACTCGACCATCTACTGCGCGGTGGAGGGCAAAGGCCGGTTCAAGCTCGGCGAGCAAACCATCGCGTTCGACGCGAAAGACGTTTTCGTGATCCCCTCATGGATGGCCCACCAGATCGAGGCCGACACGGACACGGTGCTGTTCTCCGCATCGGACCGCCCGGTGCAGCAGGCCCTGGACCTGTGGCGCGAAGCCGAGGGCTGAACCGTCACCCTTTCCTGTTTGGCACTTGCAAGTCAACTGCTGAAACATTTGGCGAAGATTTGGTTTCCAAATTCGTCTCCCCCTTTCGTGCGGTTGCTTGCAACCGCACGAAAGGGGGAGATTGATAAACGGCAAAACCGGCCTCTTCTGTTTCAGCTATCCCGGCTTAGGGAGCACGACTTCTCGCACGTGCCCGAAACACCCGGCCTACTTGAACAATACCGTCCTGCTGGAATCCGCGACGGATGTAAGCCATTGCCCCGAGGGCTCGTGCTCGGTGCAATTCGACGCTTTTTTCAATTCATTTCTGTAGCATCGCGGGCAGACGAAGGTCTCGCATTGGCCGCACATCTTCCAATTGGCGTTTCCGCTTGCCTGAAAGGTGTCGCCACCGCAAATGCGGCAACGAACATAGCGGGGATCCTTACTGATTTCCATCGTGGTCTCCTTCGGGCCCAAATTGAATTCGACCACTGAAGACATGGTCGGCAGGCGCTATTTTGCCGCGGCGCTTGTCATCGTTCAAGCCGATCTGTACATGCGCTAGAGTGCGGCGCTGGCGCGGGGATCGAGGCTGGGCGATAATCTGCGCTCCCGATTCGAAGAAGGGCGCACCATGCAAATCCTTCAACCCCCGTCCTGGCCTCGGCCCAGGGGCTACTCCAACGGCATCGCGGCCAAGGGGCGCCTGATATTCGTCGCCGGGCAGGTCGGCTGGAATGCCAAAGAGAAGTTTGAAACCAGCGATTTCGTCGGCCAAGCAAAGCAGGCGCTGAAGAACATCGTTGCCGTGCTCGCCGAGGGCGGCGCAAAACCCGAACATATCGTGCGCATGACCTGGTACGTGATCGACAAGAAGGAATACCTCGCTGCGTGGCACGATTTGGGACTGGCCTACCGCGAAGTGATCGGCAAGCACTTTCCGGTGATGACGGCCGTGCAGGTGGTGGCGCTGGTCGAGGATGATGCCAAAATGGAGATCGAGGCTACGGCTGTCGTGCCCGAATGAGCACAGTGCGCCGCCGGCAGCGGCCTGGGGGATCACGATGAACAGCGACCGGACCAATTACGATCTGCTTTACAACCCGCGTCTGACCGTGGCGGAGTTTCCTCAGATCATCGAACGCTGGCAGAGAGAATCGGAAAAGGCGCGCGCCGCGCTCGACGGGTACCTTGACGTCCCCTATGGGCCGGATGAATCCGAGACCATGGACATCTTTCGCTCCAAGGGCCCAAGCAAGGGCCTGCTGATGTTCATTCACGGCGGCTACTGGCGCGCGTTCGATAAGAAGGATCTAGGCTTCGTCGCCCCGGCGCTCGCCGGCGCGGGCATCACGGTGGCGATTCCGAACTATGCGCTCTGCCCCAAGGTTCAGGTGCGGGATATCGTCATGCAGTTGGTGCAGGCCTGCGCCTGGCTCTATCGCAACGGCGCGAATTTTGGGGCCCCCGCATTTCGCTTGCACTTGTGCGGGCATTCCGCCGGTGGTCACCTCGCCGCGATGATGCTGGCTTGTCTGTGGCCGACGTATTCGCGCGATCTGCCGCGCAAACTCGCCCGGGCCGCCATGTCGATCAGCGGCGTATACGATCTGCGCGACATCGTTAAGGTGGCCACGGTAAACGCCGATGTGCGGCTGACGGAAAAATCGGCGCTCGAGGTAAGCCCGGCATTTCTGCCCCCGGCAACCGATGCGCCCCTCTATACTGCAGTGGCGGAAAACGAAAACGAGGGCTTTCACATCCAGAACCGGCTCATAGCGGCAAACTGGAAGAAGATTCACAAGAGCGATCTTGTCTGTGCTGGTGAGAACCACTTCACCGAACTCAACCAGTTTTCCGACCCGAACAGCCTCCTGTTCCGGGCGGTGATCGAGATGATGAAACTCTGAGCTTTCTCCCACGGAAGGCGCTGACCCGCCAAGGCGCTTGGAACAGGTTGCGTAAAAGGGATAGGTTGAAACGCGGACCCTGACTAGCGTGAACCCTCGACAACTACTCGTCGAATCCTTCCGCGCCGCGGTCGCTGCTGCCGATCCGCTCCAGGTGCTGGTGCCGCACCTTCCCGGACCGCCGCGGGGGAAGACCGTGGTGATCGGTGCGGGAAAGGCCGCTGCGTCCATGGCGCGCGCGGTCGAGGAGCACTGGCCCGCAAACAAGCCGCTCGAAGGCTTGGTCATCACCCGCTACCAGCATGGGCTCCTCACCAACAGGATCAAGGTGGTCGAAGCCGGGCATCCCGTGCCCGACCAGGCGGGACAACACGCGGCACGGGAAGTACTTCGGCTGGCAACGAGCCTGGGGCCGAACGACCTGCTCCTTGCGCTGATTTCCGGCGGTGGATCGGCTCTGCTGTCATTGCCGGCCGACGGGGTTTCAATGGATGATCTGCGCGCTGCAACCGCCGCGCTGCTTCGCTGCGGCGCGCCGATTCAGGATGTGAACGCGGTGCGCAAGCATTTGTCGGCGATCCTGGGGGGAAGGCTTGCTGCAGCCTGTCGTTCGCGCGTGCTTGCACTTATCGTCTCCGACGTGACCGGAGATGATCCGACTCACATCGCCTCGGGGCCGTGCGCGCCCGATTCGAGCCGCTACGCGGATGCGATCGACGTTATCGACCGTTATCGAGTCGCCGTGCCGGCTCCGGTGCGAGCGCATCTGGAGCGCGGCGCGCGCGGTGAGATTTCCGAGACGCCAAAGCCCGGTGACAATGTATTCGCGCGAGTGGAAAATCGCGTCATCGCCGCAGCTCAGGCGTCCCTGCAGGCTGCGTGCGGATTTTTTCAGCACCATCGGGTGCCGGCGGTCATTCTCGGGGACAGCGTGACCGGGGAAGCCGCGGAGGTGGCCAAAGTCTACGCTGCACTCGTTCGCCAAGTGGTGCGCCATCACGAGCCTTTTGCTCCACCACTCGCGCTCGTCTCAGGCGGCGAATGCACGGTAACGGTCAGAGGCAATGGCCGCGGCGGGCGGGCGGTCGAATTCTTGCTCTCCCTCGCCATCGATCTGGCCGGAGAGCCGAATGTGCATGCGCTTGCCTGCGATACCGACGGCATCGACGGCACCGAGGACAATGCCGGCGCGCTGTTCGCACCCAATTCGCTCGCGCGCGCCGCGGCCTTTGGACTGAACGCCGAGAAGATGCTCGCAAACAACGACGCCTACACGTTTTTCGCAGCGCTCTCGGATCTCGTGATCACCGGGCCCACGCGCACCAACGTCAACGATTACCGCGCCATACTAATTATTTGACCCTAGCTCGAAGGCCGGCCCCGGGGCCTATAATAGCGCGGCAGTGCGAAGGTCTAGCACGGATCGATCACCGGGGCTTTAGCAAGGGGAGTGCATGCTATGAACGCAATCGGGAACACCAGCGGGGCAACTGACTCAGGCGGACCTGTCGATCCCGCATTGATCGAAGATCTCGTCGCGGCCAACAGGATTCTCGCCGGACATGGGGTCTTGGATGCCTACGGCCATGTCAGCATGCGTCATCCGGCGCACGCCGGTCGCTATCTGATGTCGCGCTCGCTGGCGCCAGAACTCGTCTGTGCTGCCGACATCTTGGAGTACGATCTCGACAGCCAACCGGTTGACCCGCGCGCCCCCCGGGGGTTCCTCGAGCGCTTCATTCACGGGGAAATTTACAAGGCTCGTCCGGAGGTCAATGCCGTCGTTCACAGCCACTCGCCCTCGGTAATCCCCTTCGGCGTGTCCAGCGTGGCGTTACAGCCGATTTATCACATGAGTTCTTTCCTTCATTCCGGCGTCCCGGTATTCGAAATTCGTGCGGCAGGCGGCATGACCGACATGCTGGTGCGCAATCCCGAGCTGGGCGCCGCCCTTGCGCGCTCCCTGGGCGAGCGGCCGGTAGCTCTAATGCGCGGTCACGGCAACGTCGTGGTCGCAACAAGCGTGCCGCTTGTCGTATTCCGGGCAATCTACACGGAAACCAACGCGCGCCTGCAGATGCATGCGATAGGACTCGGCGGCAGCGTAACCTACCTCGCCCCGGAAGAGGGCCGCAAGTCGGAAGTGACCAATGCCGGAACGGTCGAACGGCCGTGGGAATTGTGGAAAAAGAGTGCGCTCCGCTCCTGAGGGCAAACGGACGTGGAGTGACCCGCATTCACGTGACCGCTCGGATTGCCGGGCCAGTCCGGGATCACGACCCAGCATGTGTTGGCCGCATCGAGCGCTTGCTTGCCGCGGGTGACTTCTCGCCCGGCCGGCGAGACTAACCAGGGGAGCCGATGGCAGACGGTAGATCAGGGCCCACCCACGCCCGGAGAATCCTGAGCGCCGCGCTTCCTTACCTGACCGCAGTCGCTGTCCTGGGGATGGTCGCGGCCCTGATCGCCGCGATCTATTTCACACTGCTGGATCTTGAATGGATCGCCTTCCTCGCCGGCACACTATTTGCCGCCATAGTGGCGATGGTAAGCCAGGCGTCGCGCGCACAGTGGTTGATCGCCCGGCGTTCCGCCCAGCTCGTCCGTGTACGAGAACTGCTCGCCCAGGAGTTATCACGAAGAAAACACGCTGAAAATGCGCTCGCAGCTGCGCAATCCGAACTTGCGCTGCTGCGCGCGCCGCCGGACCCGGTCGCAGCGACCGGGTCCACTGCAAAGGCGGCGGAGGGACAGTCGCTGTATGTCGAGTCGATCACCGAACAGCTCACCGGCTGGACCAGTGCAGCCGAGCGGCTGACCGCCGCGCTGCAAAACAACGAGTTCTGTCTGTACGGTCAGATCATCGCGCCCGTAGCGCCCGGGGGGAAACCCCTGTATGAGATTCTGATACGGCTGATCGAGGAAGAACAAAATCTCATGCCGCCCGGCGCGTTTCTCCCGCTTGCGGAAGAGCATGGGCTCATGCCGAGCCTGGACCGCTGGGTGGTGCGCAACGTGCTCGAATGGCAGGCGAACCGGCGCAGGACCGACCCGGATCACGCGATGATAATTTGCTGCGTCAACCTGGCCTCAGCCACCATAGCCGATCCGGAGTTCGCCGCGTATGTGCTCGAGCAGCAGCAGATCGTCAATATTCCCGTAGGGGGTCTTTGCTTCGAGGTGGACGAGAACGATGTGGCCGCACACACTTCCGATAGGTCCCGTCAAATCGCTCTACTAAAGAAAATGGGCTGCCGCGTCACCCTCAGCGGGTTTGGCCGCAACGCGGTGTCACTGGATATTCTCAAGAAGGTCTCCGTCGACTTCATCAAGATAGACGGGAACGTCATCCTGAGCATCCTGCGTGATGAAGTCGATTTGGCCAAAGCGGCGGCGATCAATCGGGTCGCACATGCGCTGGGAATTAAGACTATCGCCGAATTTGTCGAAAGCGACGAAATTCTCGCCAAGCTGCGTGAGATCGGCGTGGACTACGCGCAGGGCTTCGGTATTTCGCGGCCGCGCCCGTTGAACGAGATTGAATTCACAAGCCACTGAGTTCTTGAGAAGACCAGGTTTTCGTCCGGTCGGACACGCAGGATATGCAAGGGCATGGTGCGGGCCCTTGACCTGCCCCCCGCCAGCCGTACCAGTCTGAAGTAGAGAAGTCCGTCAAATCATGGAGAATGACGGACATGAAGAAGAGCAGATTCAGCGAAGAACAGATCATCGGTTTTCTCAAACAGGCCGATGCCGGGATGCCGGTC
>JACQTO010000187.1 GCA_016210745.1 Betaproteobacteria bacterium | reverse complement strand
TGTGGTGGACGGCGGTCAGGCCGATGTTCTCGTTGACGCGGCCGTCGCCTGCGATGAAGTGCGCGTCGAGCAGCTCGTTGTCATAGGTGCCGGGGGCCACCGGATCGAGCGAACCGCCCGCGACGGTGTCGGGGTCAGGGGCCAGACCTGGGTTCGGCGAGGCCGAGTGCGCGATGTCGACGAGGAAGGGGTGGCCGGTGCGCACCGCATCGGCCAGGCTGATGGGCGCGGCGGGATTGCCTTCGACCAGCACGTCATCGGCGGTGCCGGCGATGCCGTCGGGACCCTTCATGACCACCTGCGCGAAACCGTTCGGGCCAGGAATGAACTTGCCGTATTGGTCGGTGGCAAGCAGCGGAACGTCGAGCGCGTCCGCATCGGTGAGCTCGATGCCGAGCAGGTCGCGCGCCTGCGCCTTGACCACTTTCCAGGTGGCCATGCCGCCGAGGACCACGTCGTCGGCGGTGCCGAATTCGCCATCGGCGCCGAGATCGCGGTTGACGATCAGCTGGCCGGTCGAGACCGGACGGCCGGCAGCGTCGAATTCGTAGGCGCGCAGAAATACCTGTTGGGAGGGATGCGAGGAATAGGTCTGGGTCTGATCGACGAAGGGCGAAGTCTGGTTGACATTTTCATGGATGTCGTCGGCAGTGCCGAGGACGCCGTCCGGTCCCGGCAGCATCGTCGCGCGCGTGAGCACCATGAAGTTGGTCGGGCTGCCGGGAACAAAGAGCGGATCGTCAGGCTGCAGGGGGATGAACACCGTGCCGTTGCCGCCTTTGTTGACCAGATCGAGGCCGTGATCGAAGAACTGGCCGAAGAAGGTCATCCAGGCGTTGAACGGCGCGGACAGGCCCTCATCGGGCGCCGTGTTCGGAATGAAAAACGTTTGGAACGGAGTTCCGTCGGCTCGCGTTCCGGTAATCAGCTCGGAGCCCGGGGTTGCCGCCGCAGCCGCCACCGCCGCCGGGTTGTTGGCAGTAGCGTCGACGATCAGGTTCGAGATGGTGCGCGGCTGGGAGTCGAAGACGAAGCCGCTGGTCTGCGCATAGGAAGTCGAATCGCCCACCTGCAGCGGGCCCGGCCCATCCAGATCTATCGATACATTTTCCGCGGGGCGGAACACCGCCGGCAGCATGCGAGGGAAAACGAGATCGGTGGCACCGAACAGGTTCCGGCCCCCGAAGAGGTTGTTGAATTCTCCTGTGATCGTGCGCAGACCGAACGGCAATTCGGTGTTCGGCACCAGCGAGACGAGATCCTCGCCCGCTGCATGCCGTTCCGCGATGATGATCTGCGCGAGAATGAACTCGAGGTCCGATTTGATAAACGAAGCCATGACTGTTTCCCCCGGTGAGTTAATGAAGCTACGGCGCTAGTTTTAGCAAACGGCCCCCAACAGGACCGTGACGCCCGCATTACATTCCTGCAATCCGTTCGCCTTTCGAATGAAGGTTTGCTTTTTAGCAGAGGGGGTCCAACAGCCTCGTGACGGCGGGATTACATTTCGGTAATCCTCTTGCGTGCGGCGACGCGGTGGACGTGGAGAGGAACGAAGAAATGGTTTCGCCGGTGCGAAGGGGCGCGCGCCGGATTAGTCACTCACGAAGTTAAGTTGGGTGTTGACGAATCCGGTGAAGGATTTGGCGTTGTATAGGTCTCGTGTTTTCGCCCGGTTGCGAAGTCGCAACCGGGCGAAAACACGAGATTGATAAAGGCAAGACCAGCCGGCGTCGGCTGTGCCGGCTTAGGCGCTTGTTACGCGCCGGCGGGCGCCGGTTTGGGAAAGTGCAGAGTGACGTTAGTACCTTGACCTACACGGCTCTCTAGAACAAGCTTGCCGCCGTGGAGTTCGGCGATGGACTTGACGATCGCAAGACCCAGTCCGTGTCCCTCGGCGCAGCGGGCGGAGCCCTGATCCGGACAGTACTTGCGTTCGCAGACCCGGGGCAGGTCCTCGGGCAAAATGCCGCATCCGGTGTCTCTGACGTGAATCAGCGCTCCGGGGTTGGGCGTTTGTTCGGCAGACAGGACGATCCGCCCGCCGCTTGGTGTGTGGCGCAGGGCGTTGGACAGAAGATTGCTCACCGCGCGGCGAAACAGGATCGGATCGGCGTAGAGATTCGCCTGCCCCTCGCAGGTCAGGGACACGCCGTGGTCTTCCGCCAGTGCCTCATGGAACTCGCTGATCGCCTCCAACTCCTCGCGGGCGTTGAGCCAGGTGCGTTCGATTTGGGTCTTCGGATCCTCCGCGCGGGCGAGGAACAATAACCCGTTTATCATGCGCGTGAGCCTCTGGAACTCCTCGAAGTTGGAATGGAGGATCTGCCGGTATTCTTCAGGCTGGCGTTCCTTGGTCAGCGCGACCTCGGTCTGACCCATCAAGGCGTTGATGGGCGTGCGCAGTTCATGGGCCAGATCGGCGGAAAACTGCGACAGTCTGGAATGCGAGTCCTCGAGACGATCCAGCATCCCGTCGAATGCCGTCGCGAGCGCAGTGAGTTCGCGCGGCCAGCTTTCCGGCTCGATGCGCTTGTCCAATCGGCTCGCTGTGATCTGCTCGGCGACATTCGCGATTTGCCTCAGAGGCCGCATACCGCTGCGGGCGATGAGGGCGCCGATGCGCGCCGAGAACAGGATGCCGATCAATACGAGCAGCAGCGAAGTACGCTGGTATCGAGTGATGACCTCGGCTTCTTCGCTGTCGTCGAGCGCTACCTGAATTATGCGGCGGGCGGGATTGCTGCCGGCGCTTTCTGCCCACGCGGACGCCACTACGTAGATTCGACCGTCGGGTGACTTCTTGTGCTCTGTTTCCGTGGGAATCTCCACGACGTCGCTGGGCGGCGGGAACGCATCGACGGGAAGGATGCGGTCCATGCCTGGCGTCTCCATGAGGACGCGCCCTCGGTCATCGAGGATCCGCGAATAGAAAATGTAGCTTTGCCCGGACGCAAAAACGCCGCCTTCCCGTACGACTTTATGATGCAGAAGAGCGGAATCGTCCCTGTCCTGCTGCATCGCCTGGCGCAATTGGTGCACTTTGTCGCTGAGGTAGTGAACATCGTCCCACTGCATGCTCTGCCACTCGACCCAGTACAGCGAGCCGATGACGATAGTCAGCAATACGATCGCGGAAAAAGTGTAGAGACGAGCGATATGCGCGGTGATCGAACGCCCACCGAGCAGGCTGTACCAGCGTGCTCCGTCGGCAAGTGCGTCAGCGCGCCTCGAGAACATAGCCCATTCCCCGCACGGAATGAATCAATTTCGGGTCGAACGGATCGTCGACTTTGCTGCGCAGGCGCCGGACTGCGACATCGACCACGTTGGTGTCGCTGTCGAAGTTCATGTCCCAGACCTGTTCGGCGATCAGGGTTCGCGGCAGGACCTCGCCGGCACGCCGCGCGAACAGCGAAAGCAGGCGGAATTCCTTGCCCGTCAGATTGATGCGCACGCCGCTGCGCGCCACCTTCTGCTGCGCGAGATCGATTTTCAGGTCAGCGATGCAAAGCGTCTCGGGCAGCCGGCTCGGCCCTCGGCGCAAGAGCGCACGCACGCGGGCGCGAAGCTCGGAAAAAGTGAACGGCTTGACCAGATAATCATCGGCGCCGAGTTCCAGACCCTTGACCCGATCGGAGATCGCATCGCGGGCGGTGAGGAACAGAACCGGTGTTTGCTTGCCGGCGCTGCGCAGCTTCTCGAGTACGCTCCAGCCGTCGCACTGCGGCAGCATGACGTCCAGGATGATCAAATCGTAATCGCCGGTGGCCGCGAGAAACAGTGCGTCGCCGCCGTTCACGGCAACGTCCACGACAAAGCCGCTTTCTACGAAGCCGTTACGCAGGAAGACCGCTGTCTTTCGATCGTCCTCGGCAATCAAGATCCTCATTCTGCCCGCTCCAATACGTCGCGATCACTGAGCAGCGCCCGCGCACCGGTTCGCCCTTGCTCGAACCGTGCCGGCGCTGTTATGCACCGTCGGTGGTTGCGGTGCACCGTTTTCAGCCCAGGTCCAACGACACGGTCCCTGCTCTCGCAATTACCGTTCCATAGCAAGGCAACTTTCCTCCGCCGTCGGCCACCTCCGTTTGTCGGCCCTTCAGATCTCCGGCATATGTATACGGCCGCGATTCGCGGCGGCGTTTCACGGCACTTCGCGGAAGTGTCCCAGGCTCAGGCAAGCCATTGTTTTTGTGAACAAAACAAAATGTATTTCGCCGGCGAGGTGTCTTGCGCGGGTGAACCCGATGGCGGCAGCGGGGCGGCTTTGGGGCGGGTGCGTAAGGGGTGATCGGGTCGGCTTTCGCGTTTCAGGCTCGCCAACCGATTCCCCAATGTTGGGGGATCGAAACCGAAGTCGGGGGTGGAAATCACCCCGGCAGCCCCTCCACGCAGGCGGAGACCTCATCGCCTGCGCGCATCGAAACCGGTTCAGATCAAGGCGACCACCCGATCGATGGCTTGTTGCTGCGAGGCAGCATCGCCAGCAACGGCGGCGGTCATCAGGCGCAAGACCGGGGCGCCGGCCCGGCAACTCGACTACTTCGGCGCTTCCGGCAACGGCCGCGGCCTGCGGTTTTCGTCGGTGGCAACGTAGGTGAACGTAGCCTCGGTCACCTTTACGACCTCGATGTCTTCCGGATTGCGCTGCGCATAGACCTCGATATTCACTGTGATCGAGCTCGTGCCCACGCGCACGATGTCGGCGTAGAAGGAGAGCAGATCGCCGATGAATACCGGCTGTTTGAACACGAAGGAGTTGACCGCCACCGTCACGGTGCGCCCGCGCGCGCGGCGCGAGGCAAGCGTGCCGCCGGCGAGGTCGACCTGCGACATGATCCAGCCACCGAAGATGTCGCCGTGGGGATTGGCGTCGGCCGGCATCGGTACTACACGCAGCGCGACTTCCTTGCCCTTGGGAAGAGAAACTTTGTCGTTCATTTTCCCCCGCACTCCTTTGCAACCTCAGCCGGACGAGCCGGAACCAAGGAAGCTGGTTTTGCCGTTTGTCGATCTCCCCTTTTCGAGCAGTTGCTTGCAACTGCTCGAAAAGGGGAGACGAATTTAGAAACCCAATTTGTCAACAGTAAACTTGTCAGCGACTAACCTGGTTGAATCGTTCAAGATTTTCGACACTTCAAGTAGTGTAACGGCCCGCCCCGAAACGGCGCGAACCCGGTGCCGAATATCAGACCCGCATCGGCGAGGTCGGCATCGGCGACGATGGCCTCCGAGACCGCCGCCTGGGCTTCCGTGAGATAGGGCGCGATCAGTTGCTCGACGAGTTCGGGGGTGACGCTGCCGGTGGCGCCCTTTTGCGCTTTTCCTGAACGCCATTCGTAGAATCCGCGGCCGGTTTTTCTCCCGAGGTTGCCGCCGTCGACCAGCTCCTTCAAGCGCCGCGGCGGCTGCGCCTCGCCTGCGAGTTCTTTCCCGACCGCCATGCAGATATCGAGACCGACCGTGTCGGCGAGTTCGATCGGTCCCATGGGCATGCCAAAGCGCAACGCCGCCGCGTCAAGGGTCTCCGGCGCGACGCCCTGGTCCACCAGCTTGAGCGCCTGATTGAGATAGGGGCCAAGCACGCGGTTGACGAGAAATCCGGGCGAGTCCCTGACCGGCAGCGGCAGTTTGTCGATCTGACGCACGAACGCCGCGGCCTTCGCTGCCGTCTCGGCGTCGGTGTTGCTGCCTGAGACTACTTCGACCAGTTGCATTTGCGGCACCGGATTGAAGAAATGAATTCCGACCAGCCGCGATGGATCGGCAAGCTCGGCGCCGATGTCGGCCAGTTTCAGGCTCGAGGTGTTCGAAGCGAGAATCGCCGTGGGCTTGGCGATAGCCTCAAGACGCGCAAACAGCGCGCGCTTGGCTTCCAGGTTTTCGAATATGGCCTCGATGATCACGTCGGCGTGGCGTGCGCCCTCGCCCGACACGTCCGGAATCAGCCGGTCGGCGGCGTCGCGAATCCGCAGCTTGTCGCGCAGGCGGCGCTTGAAGAGCTCCGCGGCGCGCTTCATCGCCGGCGCCAGGCGTTCGGCCGACTGGTCCTGCAGCGTCACGGTGATTCCGCGCATCGCGCACCAGGCGGCGATGTCTCCGCCCATCACCCCCGCGCCGGCCACGTGCACGCGCCGCGCAGTGAAATCGGACGCCTTGCCGAGCGCCTTCATGCGTTCCTGCAGCATGAACACCCTGATCAGATTGCGCGCGGTATCGCCCTCGACGAGCGTCGCGATCGAGGCGGGATTGCCGGGCGGCGGGGCGAATGGATCGCCGTCGTACTTGGCCCACAGATCGAGAATTGCGTAGGGGGCCGGATAGTGCTCTGGCCGTGCTTTCGCTCGGAGTTGTCTGCGCGCCATCGCGGCGACCACGAACTTCAGCGGCCCGTTCAGCAGACGCTGCAAGAGCGCAAGTTTGCGCTGCGGCGGCGCCTCCAGCACCAGCATGCGCGCGGCGTTGTCCATCACGCGCGGAGGCACGCTCGCATCGACAAGGCCGATTCTTTTCGCGCGGCGCGCATCCACGCTCCTGCCGGTCATGAGCAGGTCGAGGGCTGCGCTCGGACCGATCACGCGCGGCAGTCGCATCACGCCGCCCCAACCAGGCAATATGCCGAGCATCACTTCAGGTAGCGCAAAGCGCGTCCCCGGCTGGTCGACGGCGATGCGATAGCGGCAGGCAAGCGCCAGTTCCAATCCGCCTCCCATGCAAAAGCCGTCAACCAGCGCCAGCGTCGGGAAGGGCAGGGCTGCCAGTTTGTTCATCAGGTCCCAGCCGCGGCGCACGATGGCAAGCGCCTGCTCGGTCGATTCGACTCGGGTGAATTCCTCGACGTCCGCCCCGGCGATAAAGCCTGAGGCTTTCCCAGAGCGGATCACGAGGCCCCGCGCTCGCTGCGTGCGAAGCGCATCGAGGATGGCCGCCAATTCGGCGATGACATCGGCCGAAAGCGTGTTGGTCGACGAGTCGGCTTTGTCGAAAGTGAGCCAGCCGATGCCTTCGCTGCCGGCATCGAGCTTCCAGTGCTTGTAGGTCATGGTGCTGTCTGTCGTTTCTGCAGCGCTGCGGGCCATCCGTATTGTTCCCGTGAAAATTACGTCATTCCCGCGCGGGAATGACGTATCAAAGCGCCTCGACCAGCATCGCGCCGCCGAGTCCTCCGCCGATGCAGATCGCCGCGATGCCTTTCCTGCCCCTGATTCGGCGCAATACATGCAGCAGGTGCAGCACGATGCGCGTACCCGAGGCGCCGACCGGGTGGCCGAGCGCGATGGCTCCACCGTCGACGTTCAGCGTCTCGGGATCGAGTTCCCCCAGCGCGCCTTCAACTTCGAGTTCGTCGCGGCAGTAGGCGGCGCTTTTCCAGGCCTCGATGCAGCCCAGTACCTGCGCGGCGAACGCCTCGTTGATTTCCCAAGCGTCGAGATCTTCAAGGCGAAGTCCGTGCCGCTTGAGTATAGGCGTGGCGGCGTGCACCGGCCCAAGGCCCATTTGCGCCGGATCGAGTCCGGCCCAGTTCGAGTCGATGATCATGCCCATGGGTTTGAGGTCGTGGCGCTTCACCATCTCCTCGGTGGCGAGTATCACCCAGGCGCCGCCGTCGGTGATCTGCGAGCTGTTGCCCGGGGTGACGCGCCCGTACTTGCGATCGAAAAACGGTTTGAGCTTGGCGAGGTTCTGCGGGGTCGAGTCCTTGCGCACCCCATCATCGTCGCGGTACAGCGTCCCTTGAGCGTCGTAAAGCGGGGCGATCTCGGCGGCAAGACCGCTGTGCGCGGCGTTGAGCCATCCGCCCTCCTGCGCGCGAATCGCGCGCACATGGCTATTCGCCGAGAACTCGTCCATCTGCTCGCGCGTGATGCCGAAGCGCCAGGCGAGGTTCTCGGCGGTCTGCCCCATCAGAAGGCCGACGACCGGATCGGTCAGCCCCTTCATGATGCCGATCACCGGCGCGAGCCAGGACAGTCTCAATTTCGCGAGCGCCGCTGCCTTCTGGCCGAGCGATTTCGCGGCATAGAAGTTCGACAGCCACACCACCATCGCCTCCGACAGGAGCAGCGGTGCGCGCGAGAGCGCATCGACACCGCCGGCGAGCACCAGACTGGAGCGGCCGGCGATGATGTTGGCGATGCCCGAATCGATGGACTGCATGCCCGAGGCGCAGTTGCGCATCACCGTCCAGCCTGGCACTTTCAGGCCGCAGCCCATGCGCAGCGCCGCGACGCGACCGATGTTCACTTCGTCCACCGAAGGCGCAGCGCAACCGAGAATGACCTCGTCGAGGTCCGAGGGCGCGAACGGCTGGCGCGCAAGCAGCACTTTACCGGCGGCGGCGGCCAGATCGCTGGCAGCAAACGGTCCCGGACGATTGCGCGATTTCAGGAACGGCGTGCGCGTGCCGTCTACGACAAAGATGGGTCTTTGCATAATGAATTCCCTTTCGGTTCGGCGCCCTCGCTCAGCAATGATCGGCGTATTCCGATTCCGCGTCGGTGCGGCGCATCTGCGAGCGTCCGAAATCCTGTGGAAAATCGTCCACGCGGATCACCTCATCGCGAAGGCGTGCCGCGCGCTTGAGCGCGGAGTGTTCCCCCGCGCTGATGACGCCCGCCTCGAGTGCCGCCTGCGCCATGTCATAGGCCTTCTCCGATTGCAGCCTGCCCGCTTTTTGTGCGACGCGAATCTTTTGTTCGATGGCCTCGGCCTTGATGGCGGCCTCCAGCGCTGCTTCGAGGCAGCCGATCGGCTCCGATTCCGACGCGGGAAGATGCATCCCGGCGGTGAGCCGGTCGCGCGCAGCCGAGGGTGCGATCAGCAGCTTTGCCACCTCGTGGCCGAGCCGGTCCGAAGGCACGACATAGGGGCGCCCGATCGGGAAAATGATGCGTGCGAGCAACCAGGCTGCGACACGGCTCGGGTAGTTGGAAATCACGCCCTCGATCGCGTTTTGCGTCTTGAACATCGCGTCCCACAACGACCATTCCAGGAGCGGCAGGTCGGCCGCTTGCCGGCCCTGGTCCTCGTAGCGTTTGAGCGCGGCCGAGCACAGATAAAGATTGGAGAGCACGTCGCCCAGGCGCGCCGAGATTTTTTCGCGGCGCTTGAGGCCGGCCCCGAGCACCAGCATCGAGACATCGGCGAGAAAGGCAAAAGCGGCTGAGAAACGGGTGAGCTTCTGAAAATGTCGGCGTGTTTCCGGCGCCACCTGAGGCAAGGGTACCCAGTGCGAGCCGGTGAGGCCCATCACAAAGGCGCGCACGCCATTGGCAATTGCGAAGCGCAGATGGCCGAACAGCGCGCGATCGAAATCGCGCGAGGCCTTGGCGCGGTCGGACTCGCGCGCAGCGTTGATTTCTGCCAGTACGAAGGGGTGACAGCGGATCGCGCCCTGGCCGAAGATGATGAGGCTGCGGGTGAGGATATTGGCGCCTTCGACCGTGATCGCGATCGGCAATTGCTGGTAGGCGCGGCCCATGAAATTGTTGGGCCCGAGGCAAATGCCTTTGCCCCCGAGGATGTCCATGGCGTCGTTGACCACCTTGCGGCTGCGCTCGGTGAGGTGGTATTTGGCGATCGCGGACACCACCGAGGGCTTCTCGCCCAGATCCACGGCGGAAACGGTGAGTATGCGTGCGGCCTCCATCATGTAGAGGTTTCCTCCCATGCGCGCGAGAGGCTCCTCGATGCCCTCGAACTTCCCGATCGGTGTCTTGAACTGGGTGCGCACGCGCGCGTAAGCGCCAGTGGCGCGCACGGCGAGCTTGGAGCAGCCGCAGGAGGTCGAGGGCAGTGAAATCGAGCGGCCTGAGGCGAGACTCTCCATGAGCATGCGCCACCCCTGGCCCGCCATGGCCGGACCGCCGATGATCGCCTCGATCGGCACGAACACATCAGTGCCCCAGGTCGGCCCGTTCTGGAATACCGCATTCAAGGGCTGATGGCGCCGGCCGATTTCGACACCGGGTGTGCCGGTGGGCACGAGGGCACAGGTGATGCCGAGATCTTCCTTGGCATCCTCGGCGCCTCCGAGCAAATGCTCCGGGTCGTAAAGTCGAAACGCCAGGCCGAGCAGCGTGGCGACGGGACCCAGGGTGATGTAGCGTTTATCCCAGGTGAGGCGCATGCCGACGATCTCGCGTCCTTGCCAGGTCCCCTTGCAGACAATGCCCACGTCGGGGATGGCGGCGGCGTCGGAGCCCGCGTGCGGATTGGTGAGGGCGAAACAGGGTATCTCGAGCCCTTTCGCCAGGCGCGGCAGGTAGTGGTTTTTCTGCTCCTCGGTGCCGTAGTGAACCAGCAGTTCCGCGGGCCCGAGCGAGTTGGGCACCATCACCGACACCGCTGCGGCGCCGCAGCGAGTCGAGAGCTTGGTCACCACCTGCGAGTGCGCGTAGGCCGAGAACTCCTTGCCGCCGTATTTCTTCGGAATGATCATCCCGAGGAAACCCCTGTCCTTGATGAAATGCCAGACTGGCGGCGGCAGGTCGAGGTGTACGTGCGAGGTCTCCCAGTCGCTCGCCATGTCGCACAGTTGTTCGGTCTCGTTATCGAGGAACGCGAGTTCTTCGGGCGTGAGCTTCGGCTGCGGAAGCGCGATCAGTTTGGCCCAGTCGGGATTGCCCGAAAACAGTTCCCCGTCCCACCAGACCGTGCCGGCATCTATCGCTTCCTGCTCGGTCTGGGACATGGCCGGGAGGATGCGCCGGTACCAGGCGAGCAGCGGATCGCTGATGAGCGTGCGCCGCAGCCCGGAGACAATCAGTACCGCCGCGATAACGGCGACCAAGATGACCGCAATGGCCCAGGCCATGGTGATTTCTCCTGCCCGCTTGTTTGCCAATCGCTTGGCAGCCCGCGGGAGCATTGATTATGCCCTGTTGCACGAGGCGAAGGCGAATCGCGCACCATTATCCTGGATGCAGGCGGATCCACCCAAGCCGGAACGTTCGCAGGGTTATTCAATCGGCCGGCAAGCGTTTGAGCATGGCGGTACTCCACGCGCGCGCTTCGGCAGCGGCGTTCTTTCCGATAAGATGCGCGCATGCACCGCCACGAAGCCTACATTCCGCTTGACCCGCAACAGTCCGTGCGACCGGAGCGCAGCGAATGGAGCGCACTAGCGACGCTGATTCCGTACTTGTGGGAATTCAAGTGGCGCGTGGCCCTTGCGCTCACGTTCATGGCGGCGGCCAAGCTCGCCAACGTCGGCGTGCCGCTGGTGATGAAGGAAATCATCGATGCGCTCTCGGTGGAGCGCTCGCTGGTCGTCCTGCCGATCGCGCTGCTCGTGGCCTACGGACTGTTGCGGCTGTCGACCACGCTGTTTACCGAACTGCGCGAGGTCGTGTTCGCCAAGGTAGAGCAGCGCGCGGTGCGCCGCATCGCGCTGAAGGTATTCCAGCACCTGCATTCGCTCGCGCTGCGCTTTCACCTCTCGCGTCAGACGGGGGGCGTTTCACGCGACATGGAACGCGGCACGCGCGCGATCACCAACCTGCTCAGCTACGCGCTCTACAACATCCTGCCGACCGTGATCGAGATCTCGCTGGTGGCGGGAATCCTGCTGTTCAAGTACGAGATCTGGTTTACTGTGGTGACCGCCCTGACGCTGGTCGGGTATGTCTCCTACACGGTGGTCATTACCGAGTGGCGGACCAAGTTCAGGCGGCGCATGAACGAGGAGGACTCGCGCGCCAACACGCGTGCGGTGGATTCGCTCATCAACTACGAAACCGTAAAGTATTTCGGCAACGAAGCGCACGAGGCGCGGCGCTACGACGAGAATCTGCAGCGCTATGAGGGGGCAGCGGTCAAGTCGATGACCTCGCTGTCGATGCTCAATATCGGCCAATCGAGCATCATCGCCGTGGGCGTGACGCTGGTGATGTGGCGGGCAACCCTCGGCGTGGTGAACGGGAACATGACGCTGGGGGACCTGGTGTTGGTCAACGCGTTCATGATCCAGCTCTACATCCCCTTGAGTTTTCTCGGCGTGGTCTATCGCGAGATAAAGCAGGCGCTTGCCGACATGGAGCGCATGTTCAGACTGCTTTCGGAGGACCGCGAAATCGAGGACAAGCCGGGGGCTCCGGCGCTCGATGCGCGTAACGCAGCGATCCGCTTCGAGCGCGTCTCTTTCGGCTACGACCGCAGGCGGCAAATTCTCGCCGAGGTGAGTTTCGAGATTCCCTCGGGGCGCACGGTCGCGGTGGTCGGGCACAGCGGTTCGGGCAAATCGACGCTGGCGCGGCTCCTGTTCCGGTTCTACGACGTCAACAGCGGCCGCATCACCGTGAACGGGGCCGATATACGCGACGTGGCCCAGGCTTCCCTGCGCGCGGCGATCGGCATCGTCCCGCAGGACACGGTGCTGTTCAACGACACGATTTTCTACAACATCCAGTATGGGCGACCGGAGGCCGCGGCCGAGGAGGTGATCGCCGCCGCGCGCGCCGCGCACATTCACGATTTCATCGAGTCCCTGCCGGATAAGTACGCCACGAATGTCGGCGAGCGCGGCCTGAAGCTCTCCGGCGGCGAGAAGCAGCGCGTCGCGATCGCGCGCGCCATCCTGAAGAACCCGCACATCCTTATTTTCGACGAGGCCACCTCGGCGCTCGATTCGAAATCGGAGCAGGCGATTCAAGCCGAGCTCGAACGCATCGCAACCGGCCGCACCACGCTCATGATCGCGCACCGGCTCTCGACGATTATGAACGCCGATCAGATTCTGGTGCTCGAGCGGGGCCGCATCGTGGAACGCGGCACACATCGGGAACTTCTCGATGCCGGCGGCGCCTATGCAGCGATGTGGGCGCTGCAGTTGCAGGAGGAGGCCGCGGCCGTCGAGCCGTAGACGGGGGCCGCCCTGGGCCGCTGGCCGTCTACCAGAATCTACCCAAACTTTAAGCTTATTGTGAGAAGTTCCCGCTACCTAGTTATTCTTATTGCAAATATTGGAGTCCGCCGCTAGACTCTGCAAAATTTCGCTTCTGGGAGGGATTGTGTCGCGCACGGTACTGGCTGATCTGCTTCTAGCGCTCTTGATTGCGTTTTGCCTGCAGCCGGCATACGCAGCCGGGCCGGCGGCCGATGCCGAAGAAATTCCCAGCGCCAAGCTCAAACTTCAATCGAGCGCCGCACTGGTGCTCGACCAGATCTCGGGCCGGGTGCTCTACGGAAAGAACACGCATTCGATCGTCCCGATCGCCTCGATCACGAAACTGATGACCGCGATGGTGGTGCTCGACGCCGATCTCGACCCGGAGGAGCCCGTCGCGATCGCCGACGACGATGTCGATTATCTGCGCGGATCGCATTCACGGCTCAAAGTGGGCACGGTGCTCGAACGCGACGATCTGATGCGCCTGGCGCTGATGGCCTCGGAGAACCGCGCGGCCGCGGCACTTTCGCGCGCTTACCCGGGCGGGCGCGAGGCCTTCGTGCAGGCGATGAACCTCAAGGCGCAAATGCTCGGCATGAGCGGCTCGCGTTTTGTCGATTCCACCGGCCTGTCGTCCACCAATGTTTCCACCGCGGAGGATTTGTCGGTATTGGTGCGCGCCGCCCACCGATACGGCAAGATCCGCGAATACACCACGACGGCCGGATACGAAGTGAAGGCGGGCGGCCGGCGCCTCGCTTTCCGCAACACCAACCGGCTGGTTTCCAGCCGAAGCTGGGACATCGGCATATCCAAGACCGGTTTCATCAACGAATCGGGGCGGAATCTGGTGATGCAGGCGACCCTTGCCGGGCGCGAGGTGGTGATCGTGCTTCTGAATTCCTGGGGCAAGTACTCGCGCCTGGGCGACGCGCAGCGCATCCGCAAGTGGCTCGAAGTCGCCGCCGGCGGCGGCCCAGCCCCCCGCAGCACCGTGTCCGGCAAGTCGCGCCGCCATCTCTCGTCTGTAAAATCCGGAAGCGAACCTGGCGTGTTGTAGCCCAGGCAATGAATCCTGATCGACCGCCGGAGCCCGTCCAGGGGGTCGTACGCTTCTACAATTTTGTCCCCGAGGGAAATGCGTTCCTGGAGGATGTGCTCGCCGGGCTCGCGCGGGCGCAGAAGAGCATTCCCCCGAAGTACTTCTACGATGAGCGCGGCTCCAAGCTGTTCGAGGCCATCTGCGAGCTGCCCGAGTATTACCCCACGCGCACCGAGATGGCGATCATGCGCGCGCATATCGCCGAGATGGCCGAGTTCGTCGGGCCCGACGCCGAGCTGATCGAATTCGGCAGCGGCGCCGGCGTCAAGACGCGCATCCTGATCGAGGCGCTGCGCCCGCCCCTATACGTCCCCGTCGATATCGACGGCGCCATGCTCAGGACCGCCTCGGAGAATTTGGCGCAGCTCTTCCCGTGGCTCAACATCACCGGCATGTGCGCCGATTACTCCCGAGGGCTTGCCTTGCCGCAATTCGTCGGCGTGCCGATCCGCAAGAAAGCGGTGTTCTTTCCCGGCTCGACGATCGGCAATTTCACACCGGAGGAGGCCCTCGAGTTCCTGCAGCGCACGCGAGGTCTCCTCGGAACGGGAGGCGTGATGCTTGTCGGCGTCGACTTGAAAAAAGACAAGTCGGCGCTGGACGCCGCCTATGACGACGCGCAGGGGGTGACCGCGCAGTTCAACCTCAATCTGCTCTCGCGCATCAACCGCGAGCTGGGCGGGGATTTCCAATTGCAGCGCTTCGCCCATCGCGCTTTCTATGACGAGGGGAGTGGACGAATCGAAATGCACTTGGAGAGCCTGTGCGCGCAGCTCGTGCGCATCGCCGGCCGGCGCTTCAAGTTTGCACCCGGCGAGACGATACATACCGAGATTTCCTGCAAGTATACCGTCGCAGAGTTCGGTGCCATGGCGCGCGATGCGGGGTTCGTCACGGAGAAGGTCTGGACCGACGAGCGGCAAATGTTCTCGGTGCACGCGCTGATAGCTGCGTAGCGACGAAGCAATCGTTTATGTACGGCGTCTTAAGTCCGGTCTCATGCCATCAGCGGACTTGCGCGCTGCGCGCGCCAACCGTGTTTTCTGCACGGATAAACGGCATCCGTGCAGAGAAGGCGGTTATGGTTAAAACCAGGACGGCTTAGGTTTTTATACGAGATCGCCGATTGCGTACGGATGGCCTTATCATCCGTGCGCAATCGGCGATCCGCGCGGACGGTTTCTCGTCTGCGCAACATCGCAACCCCCAACAAAGGCGGCGCGATTTAGGTCGCCACGCATAGTCGCGCGAAGCCCAGAAGCGGGGTGCCGATTCGAGAGACTGCCCGTGGCTCTCGTTGCGGTCGTTGATCCACGTCAACGCCCACCGCGCGAGCGCGGCGTAAGTTGGCTATACTTGCGCGTAGTAGCGCGCGCTGCGTTCGCCAGCAGGCCCCGCACATGAACTTTCCTTCCGCACTGCCAGCGGCAAAGCTTGCGCGCCGCTGCGATCCCGAGCAGTTCAGCTTTCAGACTACCGCTGAACTCCCAGATATCGAGAGCACCATAGGCCAGGAGCGGGCCTCCGCCGCGGTCGATTTCGGCGTCAGCATGGCTCGCGATGGCTACAATCTGTTCGTCATGGGGCCTGCAGGAACAGGGCGCCATACGCTGGTGCGCAAGGTGCTGGCGGAGCGGGTAGCCGGCATCCCGCGGCCCTCCGATTGGGTCTACGTCAACAACTTCGCGAAGCCGCACACGCCGATTGCTATCGCCCTGCCGCCGGGGCAAGGCGTAAAGCTGCGCGAGGACCTTCGAGAACTGGTCGAAGAGCTGCGTTCGACCATTCCGACGGTGTTCGAGGGCGAGGAGTACGCCGCCAAGGTCGAACAGATCGATGCCGAGTTCAACGAGCGCCACGAGCGCTCGTTTTCCGAGCTCGGCGCCGAGGCCGCGCAGCACAAGATCGCGCTATTGCGCACCCCGACTGGATTCTCGTTTGCGCCGCTGAAGAACTCCGAGGTGTACACGCCGCAGGAGTTCGCCGAATTGCCCGAGGAGGAGCAGCATCGCATAGAGGCTACCATCGCGCAGCTGCAGACCAAGCTCGAAAAACTTGTTCGCGAGGTGATGCGCTGGCGAAAAGAGCGCCACGAGCGCATCAGGGCGCTAAACCGGGAAATGGTGTTTCTTGCGGTCGGTCACCTCGTTGACGAACTCAAGCAGAGCTATAGCGAGGTCGCCGGGGTGGTGAAATACCTGGATGCGGTCCAGCACGACCTCATCGAGAACGCCGACGATTTCCGCAAGCCTGCCGAGGGGGCCCCGGGGACGATGCGGCTCGAATCCGGCCAGGAAGCGGGACTGCGCCGCTACACGGTCAACGTTCTCGTCGACCACTCCGGTCCCGACGGTCTGCCGATCGTGTTCGAGGATAATCCGACGTTCCAGAACCTGGTTGGGCGGGTCGACCACATCGCGCAGATGGGCACGCTGGTGACCGACTTCAACCTCATCAAGCCGGGCGCGCTGCATCGCGCCAATGGCGGCTATCTGATGCTCGATGTGCTCAAGGTGCTGATGCAACCGTTTGCCTGGGACGGGATCAAGCGTGCGCTCATGCGCGGCGAGATCCGCATCGAGAGCTGGGCTGAGCATTTGAGCCTGGTGTCGACCGTCTCGCTCGAACCCGAGCCGATACCGCTGAACGTGAAAGTGGTGCTGTTCGGCGAGCGGATGCATTACTACCTGCTCCAGCTGTACGACCCCGATTTCCGCAGGCTGTTCCGGGTTGCCGCCGATTTCGAGGAGAGCATCGAGCGCGACGACGGATCGAGCGGCCTGTTTGCGCGCATCCTGGCCACGATCGCGCGCCGCGACAAGCTGATGCCTCTGGATCGCGAGGCGGTGGCGCGGGCCATCGATCATGCATCGCGCCTGGCCGGCGACACGCGCAAGATCTCCTCCGACCTGGACAGCGCCGCCGAACTCTTGCACGAGGCCGACCATTGGACGCGCGAGGCGGGGCGCGACCGCATAACCGGCGCCGACGTGCGCAAGGCAATCGATTCGCAGAGACATCGGGCCGATCGGCTGCGCGAGCGGTTGCAGGAATCCATCGTGCGCGGCCTGATTCTCATCGATACCGCCGGCGCCAAAGTCGGTCAAGTGAATGCGCTCTCCGTCTACCAGGTCGGCAATGCCGCATTTGCGCAACCCACGCGCATCACGGCGACCACGCGCTTGGGCGAAGGCCGCGTTATCGACATCCAGCGGGAAGTGGAAATGGGTGGGCCGATTCATTCCAAGGGCGTGCTGATTCTCTCCTCGTTTCTGGCGTCGCGATTCTCGGGCAAGCAGGCGTTCGCACTCTCGGCGAGCCTCGTGTTCGAGCAGACTTACGGCCAGGTCGAAGGCGACAGCGCCTCGCTTGCCGAGTTGTGCGCGCTCATGTCTGCGCTCGCAGACGTGCCGATCCGGCAGACCCTGGCGGTGACGGGCTCGGTCAATCAACTCGGCGAGGTGCAGCCGATCGGCGCGGTGAACGAGAAGATCGAGGGCTTTTTCGACATCTGCAGCGCCCGCGGTTTGAGCGGCGACCAGGGCGTGCTGATTCCGGATGCGAATGTCGAGCACTTGATGCTCCGCGACGACGTGATCGCCGCTGTGGAATCGGGACGCTTCCACATCTACGCGGTGCGCTGCGTCGACGAGGCGATCAGCCTTCTCACCGGGATGCCTGCAGGCGATGCGCAACCTGCCTCCGGTGTGACGCCCGCGGACGTCAATGGCCTGGTGGCGGCGCGGCTCAAGGACTATTCTTCGCGGCTGCGCCGCCCTGCGGCGGAGCCGGCCCCGCGGCGCCGCCGCACGGAGAAGTGAGTGCGGTCTGCGGGGACGACGCGTCGCATCGTGGTGGCGCTAGACACCGGCTCACTCTCGCGCATAGCGGTCGAGGCCGCCGCGGGCCTTGCCGCCGGACTGAGTGCGGATGTGCTGGCGATGTTCGTCGAGGACGTGAAGTTGCTGCGCATGGCGGGGTTGCCGTTCGCGCAGGAGCTGGGAGGGGCTTCGGCGACGCGGCGGCCCTTGCAAGCCACGGATATGGAACGGGCGCTGGCGGCGCAGGCCAAACAGCTTCGCCGAACTTTCGAGGAGACCGCTAAACGGCTTCCGTTCTCATGGTCGCTCGAGATCGTGCGCGGCGATCTGCTCGATATTGCGCTGGGACAGGCGGAGGCCGATTTGTTGGTGCTGGGACGCACGCGCCGTCCGGGATACCCGGGACCGGAGCAGCGGCGATCGCCCTCCAGGCCGCTGCCGCATATCGCCACGCGGCGCATCGTCGCGGTGTTTGACGAATCGGTTGCGGGGTTGCGCACGCTCGAGGCCGCGTATGCGTTGGCCCGCACTGCGCACGCCCCCCTCGTGGTTCTTGTGCGCGCCGGACGCCCGGATCGCGTCGCCGCGTTGCGCGAGCAGGCTAAGGCTTGGCTTGCCGATCGGGGCGCCGCAGCCTCGGGTTACGCATCGCTTGGCGCCCACGACGCGGCGGCCATAATGGGTCATCTGGCGTTGTTGCATGGAGCCGCTGCGGTGCTTCTTCCCGAGCCTGAACGGACCGCCGAGGCCCAAGGCCTTGCCGAGCTGGTCGACGACATCGCCTGCCCGGTGGTACTGATCCGCTGACGGGCGAGCGAGCCGCGTGAAGGGCGCCCAAGACTATGGCTACTTCGAGCATGATGCCGACATCGGCGTGGTGGGCCGGGGCAGGACCATCGAAGCGGCCTTCGTGGCTGCCGCGCGTGCCGTGTTTTCAATCCAAACCGAACCTGGTGCGGTGCGGCCTGTTGAGCGCATCGAATTTGCGTTCGTCGAGCCCGATGTGGAGCTGGCGCTGGTAACCTGGCTCAATCGGCTGTTGGGAGAGGCGCGCGCACGAGGACTCACACTTGGGGATTTCGGCATCCGGCGCGAGGGCGACCTCTGGTCGGGCTGGGCGGCAGGCGAGCGCTGGCGCGCAGAGCACTCGCGCGGCACCGAAGTGAAGGGCACAACGCTGACCATGCTGTCGGTGAGGTCGGTCGCCGACGGTTGGGAAGCGCGCTGCGTGGTGGATGTGTGACGTAAGCGTCGAAATGGATCTTTCCCGCCTGGTACGAATCGACGATTGGACCTGGACCGCGCCCAAGTCCGAGGGTGAGGCGCGCGCCGAGATCCGCTTGTACGGCGGACGGGACCTGATAGCCGCGATGGACGACAAGGTGCTCGAGCAGATCGGCAACGTCGCGCGGCTGCCGGGTCTGGTGGGCTGCGCCATGACGATGCCCGATGCCCATTGGGGCTACGGTTTCCCCATCGGCGGGGTTGCGGCATTCGATCCCGAGCAGGGCGGCATCATCTCCGCAGGGGGCGTGGGCTTCGACATTTCCTGCGGCATCCGCTGCCTGCGCACCGGGCTGGCGCTCGAAGATATCGGACCGATCGCGAGAGCGCTCGCCGACGGTCTGTTTGCGCAAATTCCGGCTGGAGTGGGAGAGGAAGGCGATCTCAGGCTCTCGCCGCAGGAACTCGACCGAGTGCTCGTCGGCGGGGCGCAATGGGCAGTTAAGGCGGGTTACGGCAGCCCCGAAGATCTCGATTACATTGAGGAGCACGGCTGCGTCGAGGGTGCGGCTCCGGCGAGGGTGTCGGATCTAGCCAAGAAGCGCCAGCGCGGTGAGATGGGAACGCTGGGTTCGGGCAACCACTACCTGGAGGTGCAGACGGTCGAGCGCATTTTCGACGAGCGGGCAGCACGCGCCTTCGGGTTGGCAAAAGGGCAGGTGCTGATCTCGATCCATTGTGGTTCGCGCGGGCTGGGGCACCAGGTCGGCACCGATTACCTGGTCAGCCTGGCCAAGGCTGCACAGCGCCTTGGGCTCGTGCTGCCGGAGCGGGAACTCGCCTGTGCGCCGATCAATTCCCCGGAAGGGCAGCAATATCTGGGCGCAATGTACGCCGCGATCAACATCGCGCTCGCCAACCGGCAGATCCTCACGCACCTTGCGCGCGGCGTATTTGCCCGGTTTCACCCGGGGGCGCCGCTGGAGACCTTGTTCGATGTCTCGCACAACACCTGCAAAGCGGAGTGGCACCTGGTCGAGGGGCGAAAACGGCTGCTCTACGTCCACCGCAAGGGTGCGACACGCGCCTTTGGCCCTGGTCATGGGTCACTGCCTGCTCGCTACCGCGAGGTCGGTCAGCCGGTGATCATCGGCGGCAGTATGGGCACCGGTTCCTACGTGCTTGTGGGCACGCGGGAGTCCGAGAACCGCGCGTTTTCTTCCGCAAGCCATGGCGCGGGACGTGCCATGAGCCGCCACCAGGCGGCGAAGCGCTGGCACGGACGCCAGGTCGTCGACGAACTGGCAGGCCGAGGTATCCTTATTCGGACCCAGTCCATGCGCGGCGTGGCCGAGGAAGCGCCGGGCGCATACAAGGACGTGAACGAGGTCGCGGAGGCAACTGAAAAGGCGGGTCTGGCGCGGCGGGTGGCGTTTCTGGTTCCGCGCATTTGCATCAAGGGCTAAAATTGGCACCGCTTGTCATCGTGGGCCCTTCGCCGTGCGCGAGGGCAAACTCGGCAAAGGATCTGCCGGTGTAAGAGCAGCTCCTTCGGCCGCCGGCCCCACGCCGGTATTCGATTAATCCAAGGAGAACGTATGCAGATTGCGCTGCAGATCACGGTGCGCGACATGGAACACTCCGATGTGCTCGACCAGCACATTCGCGATAAGGTCGCGAAACTGGAACACATTTACCCCAGACTGATGGCGTGCCGCGTGGTTGTCGAGCGGCAAGATCGGCACAAGCAGCAAGGCTCGCAATTCTCCGTGCGTATCGATCTGACCCTCCCGGGGAAAGAGATAGTAGTCAATCGCAAGCTTGCCGAAGACCCGTATGTCGCGCTGCGCGATGCGTTCGACGCGGCCAAGCGCCAGCTAGAGGAATTCGCGCGTGAGCGCCGACCGGACGCGAAGTCGCGCCGCGCGGGCGCCAAACCCGCAAAGGAGCCAACCGAGGACGAATGATGGTTTCAGCGTGATATGATTTTGCGCCAAGTCCGTCGGAGATCGCCTCCGGAATTCCATGCGCGTCGGCCTCTTTGTCACCTGTCTTGTCGACATGATGAGACCCAGGATAGGTTTTGCGGCACTTGAATTGCTGGAAAGCGCCGGTTTTGACGTGGTGGTGCCCACGAGCCAGACCTGCTGCGGTCAGCCGGGCTACAACTCGGGCGACCGCGATTCGGCCCATGCGCTGGCGGTGAAGGTGTTGGAGGAGTTCGAGAGCTGCGATTACGTGGTTGCGCCTTCGGGCTCCTGTGCCGGAATGATCCGCACCCACTACCCGGAGCTGTTCCGCGGCGAACCGGCCCTGCTCGTGCGGATCAATCGGCTGTGCGCGAAGACCTATGAACTTACAGACTTCTTGGTGCGCGTGGCCAAGATCGATTCGGTCCCGGGCCGCTTTTCGGGGACCGTCACGTACCACGACTCGTGCTCGGGCCTGCGCGAGCTCGGCGTGAAATCCCAGCCGCGAGAGCTGCTGGCAAAGGTGCCCGGCCTCGCCTTGAAGGAAATGCGATCGAACGAGACCTGCTGCGGCTTCGGCGGCACTTTTGCGCTCAAGATGGGAGACATCTCCGCGCGCATGACCGATGACAAATGCGCCAACATCGATGCGAGCGGCGCCGACGCGGTGGTGCTCGGCGATCTGGGCTGCATGCTGAATATCGAAGGCCGTCTGCGCAAGCGCGGCGATAACAAGACGCGCGTGCTGCACATCGCTGAAGTTTTGACCGGCAAGATCGAGGATTCGTAATCGTTGACGAAGGTGGTGAAGATTTGGTTTTTAACTGCGTCTCCGCTTTTTCGTTCAGTTGCAGCTGGTTTTGCCGTTTATGAATCTCCCCCTTTTCGTGCAGTTGCTTGCAACTGCACGAAAAGGGGGAGACGAATTTAGAAACCAAATCTTCGCAAAATGTGTCAACAGTAGACTGGTGTGACTAAATCCTAGATCCCTAAGTCCTGCCCTTCCATGCAAGTCCACTCAATGCACTTCAAAGCTCGCGCGGCGGCGGCGATTGCCGACGCGGGCCTGCAGCGCGGCCTGGCCAAAGTCGACGGCTTCGCCGCCAGGCGAGCACTGGTCGTGCGTGAATTCGGCGACTTCGAGAGCCTGCGCAACGAAGGGGCAGAGATTCGCGACCGGTCGCTGGCCGATCTCGCTGCGTGGATCGAGCGCTTCGAAGCGGAAGCTACGCGCCGCGGCGTCACCGTGCTCTATGCCGATAGCGGAGAGGAGATCGCGCAGCTCGTCATCGATATTTGCCGGCGCCACGGCTTGGGCAAGGCGATCAAGTCGAAATCGATGCTGTCGGAGGAGGCGCGCTTGAACGAAGCGCTCGCCGCAGCCGGCGTGCAGCCCGTGGAAACGGACCTGGGGGAATACGTCTGCCAATTGGCCGGCGAGCCGCCCTCGCACATCATTGCGCCCATCATCCACAAGACCAAGGAAGACGTGGCGTTGCTGTTCGAGCGCAAGCACGGTCGTCCGCGCCTCACCGAGGCCGAGGCGTTGACGCGCGAGGCGCGCGAAATGCTGCGCGAGCACTTCCTCTCGGCCGATCTGGGCATCTCCGGCGGAAATTTCCTCATCGCCGAGACCGGCTCGGTGGCCCTTGTCACCAACGAGGGCAACGGCCGCATGGTGACCACGCTGCCGCGCGTACACGTCGCCATTACCGGCATCGAAAAGGTCGTGCCTACGCTCGAGGACTTGTCGACGCTGATGCGCCTGCTGCCGCGCTCGGCCACCGGCCAGACGATCTCGAACTACTTCAGCGTGCTCACAGGGCCCAAGGGCGCTGCTGACCTGGACGGCCCCGAGCACATGTACGTGATCATGGTCGACAACGGGCGCACCAATCTCGTCGGCAGCGACATGCAGGAGATGCTGCGTTGCATCCGTTGCGGCGCGTGCATGAACCACTGCCCGGTGTACCAGAGTGTCGGTGGCCACGCCTACGGCTGGGTCTATCCCGGGCCTATGGGCGCAATCCTGACGCCGATGCTCATGGGGCTCGAAAACGCGCTCGATCTGCCGCAGGCCTCCACCTTCTGCGGCGCCTGCGCCGAGGTCTGCCCGGTGAAGATCGCGCTACCGGAACTCCTGCGCAAGCTGCGCGAACGGCAGGTGGTGCGCGGCCTTCGTCCCTGGTCCGAGAGGCTCGGTCTGCGCGCGTGGTCTTGGCTGGCGCAACACCCGAGCCTCTACGCGATGGCAACCGCAATCGGCGTGCGCGCGTTGCGCGCCATCCGCAATTCCGACGGCATGATAGGAGCGATCCCGTTCGCCTCGGGCTGGACGAGGTCGCGCTTTATGCCGGCGCCGGCTTCGGGCGGGACGTTCCGCGCCCTCTATGCCAAGCGCGGCAGACATTAGCCGCTGCTTCTTTCTGGTGCAACGAAAGGAGATGACTCGGTGCCGGCGGGAATATGTCACGAAAACACGCATGGGCAGGGCGCTTACATGGGATCTTGCCGCGAAGTGAGCGCACCGTTAAAGTTCCGTATCAGCCGTTGATTCAGCCGTGATGTCTTATGGAGACCAAAGCATGCCGCCTGTAATTGACCCCGATGACGAAACCCCGGAAGACGAAGATGAGGACTACGAAGTCGAAGAAGACCCTGCGGAAGTAGAGCACTGCCCGATCTGCGATTCGCCCGAGGGCGAGTGTGACCATTTGCTGGCGGCGATCGATCGGACTTACGCGGAAATCAAGAGCGGCGCCATCTTTGCCCATGAGCGTTCCATTGTGGACATGATCGAGCGCCTGGTGGCCAAAGGACCTGAAGCGTTGAAAGCAGCGGGCGCCGGGCACGCGCTGGTGCAGGCTGCTACCTTGGTCGAGGCCGATGTCGAAGGCGGAATGAGCATGGGCGATGCGGTATCAACCAATTTCCCGCATCTCATCGAGGCCCTGTGCTCGACGCTGGAGGAAGACGGCGATGTGACCGTCACCGAGGGCGACGTTGACGAGGGCTCAGACGATTCCTGGTCCTATGCAAATCTCTGGACCGAGGATGCCGAAGGGGCGGTGGAGCGCCTGATCAAACGCTTGCAGGGCTTGCTGGACGAACTGGAATAGGGCGGCCCCGTGGGCGGGCTGATAACGGCTAACCCGGCATAGCCGACCGACCGCGGCCTTGCGCGCTGCGCGCGCCAACCGGGGTTTCAGTACGGATAGAAAGCATCCGTACTGAAACCCCGGTTATGGATAACGGCACGGACGGCTTGGCGTTTTCATATGAGATCGCCGATGATGCGCGGATGGTTTTTTCATCCGTGCATCATCGGCGATCCGCGCGGACGGCTTTTCGTCCGCGCAACAGCGCAGCGCTGGAAGCCAAATTTCAAATATATTGGACTAGACCTGGATGCTGCGGTAGAGCCAATCGATTTCCCAGGTGGTGTCGGGCGTGCGTTGCGCCATCAGGTGATTGCGCAGATCGCGCGCGCCGCCGCGCGCGTGCATGATCTCGCCGAAAATCCTCGAGGTGATTTGCACTCGCGCGGTGCGCAGATACCGTTCGCTCTGGTAGGCGAGGAGCGCCGCGTTTACGTCTGCGCCGGCCTGTTCGAGCTTCGCCGCGAGCACCACGGCGTCCTCGATCGCCATGCACGCGCCCTGTGCCAGATACTGCAGGGTCGGGTGCGCTGCATCCCCCAGCAGCGTCACGTTGCCCCGGGTCCAGTTCGGAACCGGATCGCGATCGTAGAGGATCCAGTTCTTGTCCTTGCCGACGTGGCCGAGCATGCCGCGAACCGCGGGGCTCGTCTGGTCGAAGGCCGCCACTAGTTCCTCGGGCCCGCCAAAATCGGGTAGGCCGCGACCGAACCGCTCGCTTACGAACGTGGCCACGTAGTTCATCACCGTGCCGCCGCGCAGCCGGTACTGGACAAAATGTAAACCGGGCCCGCACCAGATCACCATCGAGTCGAAGAACCGCCTGTCCTTTACTTCGTCTATGGGCACCACGCCGCGATACACCACGTGGCCGGCGATGCGCGGCGGCCCGTCGCCGAGCACCAGTTCGCGCGCGCGCGAGTGCAGTCCGTCGGCACAGATCAGCGCCCGAGCCTCGTATTCGGAGCCGTCCTCGCAGGTGAGCGTTACGCGGTCGCCGTGGTCGGTGAATCGCTCAAGCGCCTTGGAGGTCATGAGCACGATTTCCTCGCGCGAGCGGCATGCCTCGAGCAGCGCTCCGTGCACATCGCGGCGGTGGACGACGATGTAGGGGAACTTGTAGCGCGCTTGGAACGCGGTGCCGGTGGCGATGCGTGTGATCTCGCGGTCCGTGAGCGCATCCATCAGGATCAGCTCCCGCGGGTGAACCGATTGCGCTTCGACCTGTTCGGCGATGCCGAGCAGCCTCATGACGTGGTAGGCGTTGGGGCCCATTTGCAGCCCGTAGCCGATTTCGCCGAATTCGCTCGCTTTTTCCAGCACGCGCACGCGCATCCCGCGCAGGGCAAGCGCTAGCGCGGCCGATAGCCCGCCGATGCCGCCGCCAACGACGAGAATTTCCTGCGAATTGGATTTCTTCATTGTTCCCTTCCGCGTGCAGCGCGGGCGGTACGACGCGCGCGGGTCCGGTTGCCTCGGCGCCGTCGTTCGGCCGCTTTGCCGTGAGGGAAAATATAGCACGCGCGCGGCCAAGCGTCCGCCGGGCCGGCAGCGCAGGCATCAGCCGCTTGTAATCCCGCCCCACGGCAGGCAAGGTGAGGGGACCGATTAGGTCAGCGTACTTGAATTCGTAGCGCCTGGCTGGGGTTCGCGCGCATGTCCTGCCCGGAAGATCCGGACCATGATTGAGCGCGCGCGTTTAGGCGCCAGAAATGCGCGCGGCGAACCGGTATGCTGCTACCGGCTCGCCGCGCTGGCGGTATGGGGGCCGACTACGTTACGAACTAGTGTGCGAACCCGGGCGCCTAGACGCGAGGGAACGCGGGCCCGATGCCGCGCCGGTCACACTCCAGCTTGGAGGAGGAGGAGGAGGGCTGAAATACGACCGGCGCGGTCGGGTTCATTGAGTCCGGAGCAGACTACGCTGGAAACCGATTGCCGCGTTCGAGCTCGCGCAGGCGGCGCTCAAGATCTGCGCGACCCGTTGTCAGGGAAAGGTGGCGTTCAATCTGACGATAGCCCGCATTCGTGGTTTGGCGATCGAACCATTCGGCGATGGAGTGAAATACGTTCCATACCGCGTCGATCCGACCGGCCCACGCCTGCAGTTCCGCGGTGACATAGCTTCCATCCGGATGATTCTCGGACGGCATGATGTGAATGCGACTGTCGCCTTCATATAGTATGCTGCTGTTCATCTACTGCTCCTGTGTGCACGTTCCTGGGTTTATTTTTTTGCGCTGCAACCAACTTTATACGGACCTTGCGGTCGTATTTCAAATCGTTATATCAGAATGTTAAGATCAGGTTTGCTTATAAACCATAAGACGTTTGCGGCATTGCGGTATCGCCGGCGCCGAAGAACATAAATACCGGATTTTCGTGGAGTTCTATCAGCTTCGATCCTTTGTGGCGGTCGCGGAAATGGGGCACCTGACCCGGGCGGCCGAACGCGTGCACGTGAGCCAACCCGCCCTGAGCGCTCAAATCAAGGCGCTGGAGGAGGAATTGGACGTGAGGCTGTTTGAGCGCACCCCCGGCGGCATGATGCTCACGCGGGCCGGCGAGCGGTTGCTGGAGCAGGCCGAGAAGGTGCTGGCCGCAGCCGAAGAACTGAAACACGTGGCCAAGTCGCTCCAGGGCGAAATCGCCGGCAGGCTGCGGATTGGAACCGTGCTCTCGCCTGAACTGATCCGGCTGGGCGAGTTCTTCGGTCGCGCGATGGAACGATTTCCGCTGCTGGAATTGGAGTTCCATCATGAAATTTCCGGGGAGGCGCTCGAGGCGGTTCGCGACGGGTCGCTCGATGCGAGTTTCTATTTCGGCGAGATTCCGCACCAAAGCATGACCGGGATGGCGCTTCGGGAAATGACCTATCGTGTCGCCGCTCCGGCCGCGTGGGCCGATCGGATCCGCGACGCCGATTGGGACACTATCGCCGCCTTGCCGTGGATACTCACGCCCCCGATCAGTTCTCACAACCGGCTGGTGCAGGCAATGTTTCGCGCGCACGGCGTCGTGCCGCCGAGCAAACTGGTCGAGGCCGATCAGGAGTCCGTGGTCGCCAGCTTGGTGGTCTCCGGGGCAGGTATTTCCCTCATGCGCGAGAAACTTGCATTGGAGCGGGAGCAGGAAGGAGAAGTCTGCGTCTGGGACAAGGTGCGCTTGAATACCACGCTCTGGTTTGTCTATCTCGCCGAGCGAGCCCACGATCCGCTCATTCGGGCGCTGCTGGAGGTGCTGCAGAAAACCTGGGCATCGCCGGAACCGGGGGAGAGCGCAAGCCGTCCGGCTAACGCCAAACTATAACCAGCCCGCCCTGCGAAAACGCGAGAACAGGTACAGGTCGATGCCTGCCATGCTCGCAATGGCAAGGGGGTAGCCCAGTTCCCAGGAGAGCTCGGGCATGTGCCTGAAGTTCATGCCGTAGATGCCGGCGATCATGGTGGG
>JACQTO010000179.1 GCA_016210745.1 Betaproteobacteria bacterium | reverse complement strand
GACCGGCATCCCGGCATCGGCCTGTTTGAGAAAACCGATGATCTGTTCTTCGCTGAATCTGCTCTTCTTCATGTCCGTCATTCTCCATGATTTGACGGACTTCTCTACTTCAGACTGGTACGGCTGGCGGGGGGCAGGTCATCTTAAGTCCGGTCTCATGCCACCAGCGGCCTTGCGCGCTACGCGCGCCAACCGGGTTTTCAGCACGGATAAAGGACATCCGTGCTGAAAACCCGGTTACGGTATACGGCACGGCCAGCTTGGCATTTTCATATGAGATCGTCGATCATGCACGGATGGTTTTTTCATCCGTGCATAATCGATGATCCGCGCGGACGGCTTCTCGTCCGCGCAACATCGCAACTCCAAACAACCGGCGGCGCGATCTAGGTCGCCATGTATAGAATCAGACCCAGTAGGAGGTCGTAGTCATTACACGCGCAGCGTAGCGCATGGCGCGCTTGACCGGATCGGGTAGTTCCCTTGCCCCGAGCGCCTGCGCGGTGCGCGCATGGCCGGCTTCCTCGCGTTGCATCGTCTCGATCACGGCCCGCGTGCGCGCGTCGCTCGGATTCAGCCGCTCCAGATGCCCCTGGAGATGGCTCCCCACCTGCTTTTCGGTTTCGGCGAGGAACCCGAGGTTCCAGCGGTCCCCCAGCCGCCCTGCGCAATAACCGACCGCGAGCGATCCTGCGTACCACAGCGGATTCAGTGCGCTGGTGCGTCCACCTAGGTCGGTGATGCGTTTCGCGCTCCAGGCAAGGTGGTCAGCCTCCTCCTTCGCCGCATTGGCGAGCACCGATTTTATTTTGGCGTTTTTCGATGCCAGCGCTTGGCCTTGATAGAGCGCTTGTGCGCACACCTCGCCGCAGTGATTGACGCGCATCAGCGCGGCGGCTTGGCGCCGGTCGCGCTCGCTTAATTCAGCCTCGGGAATCGATGCAGCAGGATCGGGCCGCAGCGCATGCACCGCGCCGAAGACCGTACGGATGCCATTGTCGAGGGCAATAATGAGGGGGTCGAAATTCATGCTCTTGCTGTAAGGCACGTCGTGAATCCACTGGCAAGAATACTACCAGCAGGTACGGCAGAAAAGAAGCGCGGTTCGAGCAAGGACTTTTCGAGGCCGGCAGCAAGATCGCAATTGAGGTCAGGGGAGAATCCATTGCTGGGAAAGCCACCCGGCCAAACAGAGCCCCTTTTCGGCATCCCGAGAGGGGTTTGGATCCAGGCCGCCTGGGCCTGAACTGCCACGACGTCAAGACACGGGCGGCCCAGGAATGTCGAAGGCGATACGAAGCGCTTGGCCTCGCAATGCCGGATCAGAAATTGTGCATGATGCCGATGCCATACATCTTGGGATCGGCTCCGACACTGCCGGGGGGTAGGCCCGGCAGGAGCCCAAGGGTTCCAGCCGAAGTCATCCAGCCGCCGCTGTAATCCATGTTGTAGTTCGAAGCGTTGGAAACAGTTGTGTACTGAACGTAGGCTCCGGTGCGTTTGGAGAAGTTATAGCGAGCCGCGAGGAGCCAAGAGGTGGCCCCGGTATTGTCGCAACGGCCGGCGATCACGCATCCGGTTATGTTGTTCACCTTGGCCCACTGGGCGAAGCCCTGAACGCTGCCGAAGGTGTGCTCCCAGTTCAGCCCCCAGCTAGTTTGCGACAGGCTGGCCGTTGGGGTCGGATCGGGCAGCAGGGCAAAGGCAGCCGGGCCAGCAATGATTGCGAGCGCACCACCGTTATCCTGAACCGTCTTGACCCAGATGAGTGAGACTTGCGAGCCTGGTGCGTAATACATGCCCGCGCGCAGCTTGTTCCCGGTCGAAACCGGGGTGCTGCCGGCCGCAGGGGCGTTGCCGCGATTCTTGACCCAATCATAGCCTGCGCCGAATGGGCCCCATTGCCCGTGCACGGTGAGCGCCAATAACCTGCCATCGGCATTAGCTCCGGCCGCCGAAGCCTCCCCATTGGGCGAGTAGCTGACGATTGCGCTGACGCCGCTCATGGTCGGGCTGGTGTACTGGAGGGTATTGGTCACGCGAGTGACCCCAACACCCATGCCGCGGCCGAACAAGCCGTTGAAGCTCGGCATCCCCGCAGCGATGAAATTCGCGCTCACCTGTTCCTGGGCGTAGTTGGCCCACCAGACGTTGCTCTTTCCGAAGGTGAGCAGCCCCCAATTACCCTGCAGGCCGACATGGCCGACGCGCGAACTCAGAAACCCTGTAAAGGGATTTGCCACACCCTGCTGGCCGGTATTGCTGCCATTGTCGACGTTAACGCCGGACTCCATGAGGAAGACGGCCTTCAGCCCATTGCCGAGGTCCTCGCTTCCCGTGAAGCCCAGACGCGAGGCCGCGTCGTAGACACGAGTGCGGGATTTGAAGTCGGCCGCCGACCCAGCCGTGGCGCCTGTGGCCGAGTAACGGTCCAGGCCCAGGTTGAGCCGGCCGTAAATCTGCACGTTACTCGACTGCGCCAGCGCCAGCGCCGGCACACCCAGCGCGAAGGCAACGGCAAACGCCATGAGTTTCTTGTTCACTCGATGATCCCCCCTCTAGTTTCCCCAGGGCAAAACAGCCCGCCGCAGAACGTCGAGCCTATGCCTCCCCTTGCTACGCGCAGCCCCTCGGTTTAGCGCAAAGCGAGATACATCAATTCTGCCAAAATCCCGTCAAGAAATGCAAAACCTTAATGAACTTCCGGCTTCTATCAGTGCCATTGTTGCGTATTTCCAACGCCGCTCCGGCTACGGTCAAGACAGGCGTGCACGGCAACGACGGTGCGAAAAAAACGGGCACCCGAAGGTGCCCGTTTCAGACTTGCGACTACTGACCGGTCTTGGCCGGATTAGAAGTTGTGCATCACGCCAAGCGCCCAGATGCGCGGGTCGGCGCCAGCCGACAGCCCGCCTGGGGTATAGCTGCCGCCCAGATAGTCCTGCGTGTAGGCCGAATCGTTGCTGGTCTTGCCGTAAGTCAAGTATGCCGCAGTGCGCTTGGAGAACAAGTAGCGTCCGCCGACCATGAACTGGGTGGCACTGGTGTTGGAGCAGGCATTGGCCGTCACACAACCGGTGGCGTTGCTTGCCTTGCCGTACTGCGCCAGCGCCTGGATGTTGCCGAACACGTGTTCCCAGCTCAGGCCCCATGCCGTCTGTTTCAGATCGGTTGCCGCAGCATCCACACCGCCGCCGCCAGCCACCCCGCGGTTCTCAAGATTGGTCCTTACCCAAATCAGGGAAACCTGCGCGCCGGGTTGGTACCCCCAGCCGATACGGAACTTGTTGCCAATGTTGGCACCTTGACTACCGACCGCCGGTTGGTTCCCCTCGCTCTTGACATAGTCATAACCACCGTAGAACTGGCCGAAGGTCCCTTGCAGCGTAACGCCCCAGAGCCTGCCGTCGGTATTGAGGTTCACGCCTTGGGCTTCCTGCGCCTGCGGCGAATAGCTTACCACGGCATTGAAACCGCTGAAGGTCGGGCTGGTGTATTGCAGCGTGCTGCTCTGGCGGGTAACGCCGACGCTCATGCCACGGCCGAACGTGCCGCTGAAGAATCCCACGGTGTTGCCGCTGATGTAATTGGCGCTCGTCTGGTCGTTTCTGCCGTTGCCCCACCACACGTTGCTGCGGCCGAATGTCACCTGGCCCCAGTTGCCCGCCAAGCCGACATGGCCGATACGGGAACTGAGAAAACCGGTGCTCGTATTTGCAGCCCCGCCCTGGCCAATATTGGTGCCGGTGTCGGTGTTAAGTCCGGACTCGATCAGGAATAAAGCTCGGAGGCCACCGCCCAGATTTTCGGTGCCGCGAAAGCCGATACGCGAGGTGTAGTCATACACCCGGTAGCGGCTCTTCAGGTCCGAATTCGCTGCCGTCGCACCCTTCGCTTCATAGTTGTCCAAGCCGGCATTGATCCGCCCGTAAATCTGGACATTGCTCGCTTGCGCAAACGCCAGCGCCGGTACAGCCAGCGCGCCGGCTACTGCCACTGCCATCAGTTTCTTGTTCATCAAGTGAATCTCCTCTGATTTTTGCCTTGAGCGGTAGGAGTCCATCCTCGAGGAGCCAGACTCTGCCCCGCTCACCTAACCCCTGCTCCGGAGTTGTTGCAATAGTGCCAAAGGCCTCGTGGCCAGAGCAAGAAGAATTGGGAATTTTGGGTCTTAACCGCCTATTCTGTTGCGTTTCCACAACAAACAAATATCGGAACAGGTTAAGTTTGCCAAGTCAATGCCTTGTAGAGTTCTGTTCGAGTTCTATCATAAGTTATTCGATCCCACAAACGCGCCGCCGATCAGCAATGGATCGACACGTAATCGCGCGTGCGCCTGGCGTCTCTCGGCAGTCGAAATCCCGCTGTGCTGCGCCCTGCGGGAACAGCGAAAAAAAACGGGCACCCGAAGGTGCCCGTTTCAATCTTGCGACTGCTGACCGGTGTTGGCCGGATCAGAAGTTGTGGATTACGCCAAGCGCCCAGATGCGCGGGTCGGCGCCCACTCCGGCAGTTCCGGGGGTGTAGCTGCCACCCACGTAGTCTATGTTGTAGCCAGATTCGTTCCTGGTCTGGCCGTAGGTCAAATACGCTGCGGTGCGCTTGGACATCAGGTAGCGGCCTCCGACCAAGTACTGGGTAGCACTGGTGTTGGCGCAGGTGGCAGAGAGCGTGCAGCCGGTGGCGTCACGTATCTTGGCGTACTGTGCCAGGGCCTGGATGTTGCCGAATACGTGTTCCCAATTCAGGCCCCAGGCCGTCTGGCGCACGTTGCGTGACGTTGGGTCGACGCCGCCGCCACCTGCGGCACCTCCGTTTTCAAGCTCGGTCCTTATCCAAAGCAGGGAAACCTGGGCTCCAGGTTGGTACCCCCAGCCGAAGCGTACTTTGTTACCCGTATTGGAACCTTGAATACCAGCCAGCGTGTTGCCCTCGCTCTGGACATAATCATAGCCACCAAAGAACGGACCAAAGCTCCCTTGCAGCGTAAGGCCCAAGAGCAGGCCGTCGACATTGAGGTTTACACCTTGGGCTTCCTGCGCCTGCGGCGAAAAACTCGCGACGGCATTGAAACCCCGGAAGGTCGGGCTGGTGTATTGCACCGTGCTGCTCTGGCGGGTAACGCCGACGCTCATGCCACGACCGAACGTGCCGGCGAAGGGCCCCACCGTGTTGCCGCTGATGTAATTGGCGCTCGTCTGGTCGTTCCTGCCGTTGCCCCACCACACGTTGCTGCGGCCGTAGGTGAGCAGGCCCCAACGGGTCTGCAAGCCCACATGGCCTATGCGGGAACTGAGGAAACCGCTGCTCGTATTTGGAGTCACCCCCTGGCCAATATTGGTGCCGGTGTCGACGTTGAGTCCGGACTCGATCAGGAATACCGCTGAGTCGCCTCCGCCCAGGCTTTCGGTGCCGCGAAAACCGATACGCGAGGTGTAGTCATACACCCGGAAGCGGCTCTTCAGATCCTGTGCCGATCCGGCCGTCGCGCCCTTCGATTCATAGTTGTCCAGCCCCGCATTGACCCGCCCGTAAATCTGGACGCTGCTCGCCTGCGCGAAGGCCATCGTCGGGACAGCCAGAGCGCCGGCCACTGCCACTGCCATCAATTTCTTGTTCATCTGTGACTCTCCTCTGATTTTTGCCTCGCGCGGATCGGTCCGTACTGGAGCAACCGGATTCCACTCCGCTTAGCTTGGCTTATCCTAAAGCTGTGGTAATTTTGCCAAATCCCTCCTAGCCTTAGCAAGCAAATTCCGGAATTTCAATGACGATAGCATGAATTTTGTCGCATTTCGGCAACAATATTCCTGAATCCCATAGATAATCAAAATCAATAGGATATGAATATGCGTTCGAGCGCTATGCCAGGATCCGGGGCGCGCATGAAGGCTTCACCGACCAGAAACGCGTGGATGCCGTTATCGCGCATGCGCTTGACGTCCTCTGCTGTCGATATCCCGCTTTCGGTGACTACGACACGCTCCTGCGGGACCAAACCGCGCAGCCCCAGCGTGACCTCGAGGGAGGTTTCGAAGCTGCGCAGGTTGCGATTGTTGATGCCGATGAGCGGCGTGGAAAGCTCAAGCGCCAGATCGAGCTCACAACGCTCGTGCACCTCGACCAACACCGCCAGATTCAACTCGCGCGCGAGCGCCTCGAATTCGTGAAGCCGCGCCGCCGCCAGAGCGGCAACGATAAGAAGGATGCAGTCGGCGCCCATCGCCCGCGCCTCGAAGATCTGATAGGGATCGACGATAAAGTCTTTGCGCAGCACCGGAAGACCCGAGGCGCGGCGCGCGCAAACGAGATCGGCTGCAGAGCCCTGAAAATATTTTTCGTCCGTCAGCACCGAAAGGCAGGCCGCGCCGTGCCGTGCGTAGGACTGTGCGATCGCCTCAACGTCGAAGTCTTGGCGCAAGAGCCCTTTGCTGGGACTCGCCTTCTTGATCTCGGCGATAACGCCGGGGGCGCCGGCGTCGATTTTCGCCCGCAGCGCACCCGCAAAATCGCGCACTCCCGGCGCGCCTTCCGCCTGAGCGCGGATCTGCGCCAGCGGAACCGCTGTCTTGGCGCGCGCCACTTCGGCCGCCTTGTCCCGCAGAATCCGTCCGAGCACGCCCGCAATGGCAGCGCCACCAGTCACGCCTGCCCCCCCGCCGCGGTTGGGCCTCTGGATTCGGTTCGAGTTCGTCTGAGGAGCGCTGGCATTTCCGTGGGGCTCTCAGGCGAAGTTCAACGAAGCATTGGTGAGCACCTTTTCGACCCTCGTTTCGCCTGTCGCTCGGCGTTCGTTCACCGCGAAGCGGAACTCGTACAGCAACCCCGGCCTCGTTGCGGCCCCCGCCTCGATCAAGGGCCGCCACCATTCGGGCGGCTTGATGGCGCAGTGCGCGTTCTGGCCATTGGGCAGATGTTTGCCGGCGGGATAACACGCCACGCTCGCGAACAGAAATTTGCGGGCGTGGGAGAACATCTCTCCGAGAATCCAGGGAAGGTCCTCTTCCGGGCAGTGTTCCAGGACGTCGGTGGAAATGACGCCGTCGAATTCTTCCCCCGGCAGCGCGGAAAACGGCGCATAGCCAGGATCGAAGCAGCGTACCGTGACGCCCCACCAGGCGGCGATGCCCCTATGCATCTGTCCGGTCTCATCCGCAATGGGCTGCGCCAGGTACTGTTGCCCCTTGCCGGCGCCGTAATCGAGGAGGGTCTTCGCGCCGGTCATCTCGATCAAGCGCTTGATGTGCGGCGCCTGCGGCGGCAGGCTCACGCCGGGAAAAGTTCTCTCGGGTGCGATGCCGAGATGGACTTCGCCCACCTCATGCATCCTGCGGTACTGCCGCAGCAGCCGCCGGTAGCGCGGGCTCGGGTGCTCGCGCGTGTATCGCAGTGCGGCTCCGGATTTCACCCTGCGATTTTCTGGGTGAAGGTGACAAACTCGTCGAGTTTGGCGCGCGCGGCGCCGCTCTCGATTACCTCAAACGCGCGTTCGACGCCGTCCTCCAGGCTGAGCGCCTTGTCGGCAACGTAGATCGCTGCACCGGCATTGAGGGCGACGATATCGCGCTGCGCGCCCTGCTTGTTCTCCAACGCGCCGATCAGCATGGCGCGCGATTCCTCGACCGTATTGACCCGCAGGGCGCGCGGGTCGTGAACCGGCAGGCCAAAGCGCTCGGGGTGAAGCGTATATTCCTGGATCCTGCCGTCCTTGAGCTCACCGACCAGCGTCTGCCCGGAGATAGAGATTTCGTCCAGGCCCTCGTTGCCGTAGACCGTCATTGCGTGGCGCGCACCCAGCCGCTGCAACACCCGAATCAGGATGCCTACCAGGTCGGGATGGAACACGCCCAGCAGCTGCGTCGGCGCCGACGCAGGATTGGTGAGCGGCCCCAGGATGTTGAAAATCGTGCGCACACCCAGTTCACGGCGCACCGGCGCCGCGTGCTTCATCGCCGTGTGGTGGTGGGGCGCAAACATGAAGCCCACCCCCACTTCGTCGATCGAGCGCGCGACCTGTTCCGGAGTGAGGTTGATGTTCACGCCAAGCGCCTCCATGACATCGGCGCTGCCGCACTTGGAAGACACGGCGCGGTTGCCGTGCTTGGCGGCGCGCGCTCCGGCTGCGGCGCAGACGAAAGTGGCCGCGGTCGAAATGTTGAAGCTGTGCGCACCGTCGCCGCCGGTGCCGACCACGTCGACTAGATTGGCGGGATCTGTGACGCTTACCTTGGTGGCGAGTTCGCGCATCACCTGCGCGGCAGCGGTGATCTCGCCGATGGTCTCCTTCTTCACCCGCAGGCCCATGGTGATCGCCGCGATCATGACCGGAGACATCTCGCCGTTCATGATCCGGCGCATCAGGTCGAGCATTTCGTCGTGGAATATCTCTCGGTGTTCGATGGTGCGCAGCAGCGCATCGGTATTCGTTATGGTCATGTTTTCCCCTCGCTGATGCCCGCCGCACTCCTGCGGCGGCGGACGCGGTCCCTTGGAACCTGTCTCCTAAGCCGGACGAGCCGGAACCAAGGAAGCTGTTTGCCGTCTATCAATCTCCCCTTTTCGTGCAGTTGCAAGCAACTGCACGAAAAGGGGAGGCGAATTTAGAAACCAAATCTTCGCCAAATCTGTCAACAGTAGACTTGTAAGTGCCTAATTGAGAAAATTCTTCAGCAAGGCATGCCCTTGTTCGGTGAGAACCGATTCGGGATGAAACTGCACGCCCTCGACGGGGAGTGAGCGGTGGCGCACCCCCATGATTTCGCCATCCTCGGCCTCCGCGGTAACCTCCAGGCACTCCGGCAGGCTCGCACGCTCGATCGCAAGCGAATGATAGCGGCCGACGCGAAGCGGGTCCGGCAAGCCCAGGAATACCCCGGCACCCCGATGCCGAATCGCCGAGACCTTGCCGTGCATGACCCGCAGTGCATGCACGACCCGGCCACCGAACGCCTGGCCAATCGCCTGGTGGCCCAAGCACACCCCGAGAATCGGAATGCGCCCGGCAAAAGCGCCGATCAGCGGGAGCGACACGCCCGCCTTGTCGGGTGTGCACGGTCCGGGGGAAACGACAATCCGCCCGGGCGCGAGCGCCTCGATGCCGGCGATATCGATGGCATCGTTCCTCACCACGCGCACTTCAGCGCCCAGCTCGCCAAAGTACTGCGCCAAGTTGTAGGTAAAAGAATCGTAGTTGTCGATCAGCAGCAGCATGTGAGTTCCTGATTCAGCAGTTGAGTACTAAACGGTTTTCAGCTTGTCGTACCCGGGTATCGGGCGATTGGCACCGAATTACCGGTTGCACTGCTGCCCGATAGGTACCGCGGGCCGATAAGCCGACTCTGGACGTGGCGAGTTATCGCCACCAGCGGAAGAACGAGAGCCAACGCGTCAGGAGAAGTTGCTGCATGGTATGCATTTTACCAACGCCGATGCTGGGCGTACAACCGCAAGCATCGATCGGCGCGATCGGCCTCGGCGCCAATGGCGGGCCGCGGCACCCTGGAATCCTCCCGACGGGTCATTCGGCCACCGTGCTGCAGTAGTCCCTGTCGAAGGATTCGGTGTGACCGGTTCCCCGGCCTCCCGTTCATTCCCCTTCGGTTGTGCTGTAGTAGTCCATGTCGAAGGATTCGACGTGATGCGTGAAAATTCCCTTGGCGTCGAAGAACACGTAGGCTCTCATACGGGTTTGAGAGTCCATGTAGCCGTAGTCCCACACTTCTTGTCGCAAATTCGGGTATGTAACTGCCAGCGGGGGCTTGCCGACAATCGCGACCACTTGCGCCTTGGTTATCCCCGGTTTCAACTGCCTGAAATCGGCGTCGCGCAAGGTCCAGAAGCCCCGGATCCCGGTCTCGGCACACCCGACCAACATTGCGAGCGCCACGATACCAGCCAAGAACCTGACCAATCGCATCATTGTCGTCTCCTTTGGGTAAACGGGGGCTCAACGCGTCAACAATTGCAGGACGTCGGTTATTCCCTGATCTAAATCGAGAGGCGAGCCTGGGCGACCATCGGCGCGCGCCCGCTAACGCCTGGACTCCGGCTCCATGAACGCTTCGAAGCCGCTCAGGGCGATCTCCGCTGCGCGCAGCAGGGCGCGCGCCTTGTTGTGCGTCTCCTGCGACTCCGATTCGGGGACGGAGTCGGCGACGATGCCGGCCCCGACCTGCACCTGCAACAAGCCGTCCTTCACCACGGCAGTACGGATGGCGATGGCAAGATCCATGTCGCCGGAAAAACCCAGGTAACCGACCGCACCGGCGTAGACGCCGCGGCGGTCGGGCTCCAACTCGTCGATGATCTCCATCGCCCTGACCTTCGGCGCCCCGCTTACGGTTCCCGCTGGGAACGCCGCGCGCAGGACCGCGATCGCGTCCAGCTCCGAACGCGCGCGCCCTTCGACGTTGGAGACGATGTGCATCACGTGCGAGTAGCG
>JACQTO010000182.1 GCA_016210745.1 Betaproteobacteria bacterium | reverse complement strand
GGAAGCGCTGATCAAGAGAGATTTTGTCATTCCCGCGAAAGCGGGAATCTAGGAAGTTCAGCCAGTTGCTGGATCCCCGCCCCCCGATAGAAGCATTCGAGGGCAAGCTTCGCGGGGATGACTTGATCAGTGTTTCCCTAGGCGAAGCTAAAACCGGACTCCCGAAACAGCTTCGTGCAGGCGTCGGCCACCGACGGATCGTATAGCCGCCCACTGCCCTTGCCGATCTCCGCAAGTGCGGCTTCGATTCCCAGCCCAGGCCGGTAGGGCCGGTGCGAGGCCATCGCCTCGACCACGTCGGCGACGCCGAGAATACGCGATTCGAGAAGAATCGAGTCACCCTTCAGGGCGTGCGGATAGCCAGAGCCGTCGATGCGTTCGTGGTGCTCCAGCACGATGCGCGCGATCGGCCAGGGAAATTTGATGTCCTTCAGGATGTCATTCCCGGTCTTCGGGTGCAGCTTCATCAGACTCATCTCGATATCGGTCAGTCGGCCCGGCTTGCTCAGAATTTCGGCCGGCACGCGGATCTTGCCCAGATCGTGAACCATGCTGGCCAGACGCAGCCCGTGCAACTGATGATCGGAGAGTCCCAGCTTGCGGGCGATGGCAATCGCAAGCTCCGTCACGCGGCGCTGATGGCCGGCCGTGTAGGGATCGCGCATTTCGACGGTCGTCGCGATCGCAAACACGGTTTCCTCGAGGCTCTCGCGCAATCGCACAGCGTTTTCGCGCGCCTCGAGACGCGCGCGCAGCGTCACGATCCCGTAAGCCAGATCAGCCGCGAGTTCTTCAAGCAACGTCAGCTCATCGGCATCGAAGGCGCCGCGCTCGACCGCGCCGATACAGAGAGCGCCGATCACTTCGCCGGTCCCCATCCGCAACGGGAAGGCGACGATGGAGTCAAGACCGAGCTTGCTGGCCAATTCGCTCGGCGCAATTGCTTGGCGCTCCGCGGCGAGGCGTCCCAACGTTTGCCGGACCCCTTCGCGAATTGCGCTACCCATCGGTCCTGTGCCCCGTTCATCGTCGGCCCATGACAGGTGCGGCTCGATCAGCACGGGATCCCCCTTCCCGCTCCTCGCCCTCAGCTCGATCGATTTCTGCGCGTCGTGCATCGCATAACCGACCATGGCAAAGCCGTAGCCTCCCACTTCGACGATCACGCGGCACATATCCTGCAACAATCCCGGCTCGTTATCCGCGCGGACAAGCGACTCGTTGCACGCAGAGAGCGTCCGCAAGGCAAGGTTGACGCGCCGCAGCGCTTGCTCGCTCCGCTTGCGTGCCGTCACATCCAGCACGACGAAGAGCAAGGCTTCGACCGTTCCGCCGGCGTCCCTCAGCGGATGCAGCGTCCAGTCCCAGTAGGTAGTGCCCCGTTCCGGCTGGTCGGGAAACTCGAACGGCTTAGCGAGGACCGTCGACGGTTTGCCGGTCGTCACGACCCTGCGGAAGATCGCTTCATTTTCCGCATGCGGGTACAGGTCGAAATGATTATTTCCAGGAAAATACTCCGGCGGATGGCCGCATGTCTCCGCATATGCCCGGTTCGCCCGAATGAAATTGAAATCCCGGTCAAGATAAGCGATACCGAAGTGCGTAGTCTCGAAAATGCGCTCCAAGCGCTCGACGTTTTCGCGCAGCGCTTCTGCGGCGCGCCTGCGCTCGGTGATATCCTCGAAAAAGTGGAGCGACAGCAGAGTCCCTCTTTCGGCATCGCGCATGCTGAACACCCGCGACACGAAAACTTCGCCCTCCAGGACGAATTCTTCTTCTGCCTGGCTTTCGGCTTCAGCCCGCTCGGCCATATTCGCCCGGCATTTGGGCAGCGGCCCGGCGCGCTTCGGAAAACATTCCCAGTACAGGCGCCCAACGATGTCTTTGAATGGCATCCCGGCGCGCTCGGCGTAGGCCCTGTTCGCACGCACGACCCGGAACTGGTCGTCGTGCACCATCATCGGATCGCTCACCGAATCCACGGTGTCGATCCATTGGCGCCGCGCCAGACTGAGCGTCTGGCGCTCGCGGTCCAGATCCTCGAGCATGTGCAGGAGCGCGCGCCGAGTGCGCGCCTCTGTGTCGAGCGTGGCGTCGGAAGCGTCGAGCGAAGCTCGCTCTTCCGGCAAAGCGTCTGGATGATCCATATTAGTGTCCTGTTCCGCCAATTCGCTCGATAGTTCGCGGCATGTTTGGCCGCCATGCGGCGTTGCTCGGCCTCACCGTAGTCCCTGCTACTGCCTCGGCCGCGCGCCTTGCCTGCCGGCCAAACATGCGCGCTCCTTTATCGTCGGAATTTACGGAACAGGACACTAGTGCACACCTGAGATAAGTTTGTCTTTCAGCCGCGCGATTTCGTCTTCGAGTTCCTGCATGCGCAATTCGCGGCCGACGCTCACACGCTGGAATCGGCCCAGCTCGTCGAGTTGCTCGTACAGCCGGCGCTCAGCTTCTTTTCGCTTCGTTACGTCGCGCGCATTGACCACGATGCCGTTTACCGTGGGGTCTTCCAGAAGGTTCTTGGACAGGGACGCAAGGACAATCCATGCCCCGGTCTTGTGCCGATAACGCAATTCGGCCGCGATGGGGACCCCGGGATTTTGCAGCATCGATGACATCTCGCGCGTGGCGGTCGGCACGTCTTCCGGGTGCAGGAAGTCCAGGAATTTCCTGCCGGCTATCTCGGCGGAGTCGTATCCGGCGATATGGGCGATGGAAGGACTCGCGTAGGTAATAACGCCCTCGCGATCCAATACCGCGATCAGGTCGGTGGAGTTTTCGGTAAGCGAGCGGAATCGGCGCTCGCTCTCTTCGAGGATCCGCTTCACCCGATGGCGTTCGGTGACATCGCGGCGAACTTGCACCATTCCCGCGGGAACGTCCGCACGCCCTATCGGCGACAAAGTGAATTCGTACCAGCGCCAATCGCATTTCGATTCAACCTCGGGCAACGTGGTCCGTCGTCCAAGCTCGATCGCGGCGCAGACCGGGCACTGGAGGCGGTCGAGATCCGCGGGATGAAGCAGCGGGTGCACGTCGCGCCCAACACAGTTCGCCGGCTCGGCGCCCATCGCGTCCGCCGCGGCGCGATTGGCTTCGCGCAGGATGCCGGATCGATCCACGACCACAATCGCCTCGGGAACTGCATCGTAGGTGCTCGCAGTTCGGGCCATCATGCGCAAGGGCTGCTCAACGGTAAAGCCCACGAGCGCCCAGTAGATGAACCAGTATCCGGCCAACTTGAACAAATGCCCGGCCAGATTCGTAATTCCGTAAACATCCACATACAACGTGAACATGAACTCGCCAGCGATCAGCGCGCCCATGGCGCCGCTCACGATCATCAACACCGTGCGGTCAAGCAGCTCGCGGCGCCTCCAGAGCACGCCGATTCCGCCGGCGAACATCGCGATCACCGCGTATTCACTGGCGATCTTGAAAGCGGTGAGGCCGGTCCCTTCTATGAATGCATCCGGAAACACTCCGCGCATGATCGAAACGAACACGGCGGATGCCACAGCACCGAAAAAAACAAAGGCATGGGTGCGCCGCAGCGGGCGATCGAGAAACCAGGGCGCGGCGAGAAAGCCCGCCGCCTGAAAATACCGGGTGGCGATCCACACCTGCGTCGGCTCGTTGGCACCGGTCCCCGGAAAAACATTCATCCCCTTGTAGAGGAGCGCGTGCGCCAGATCGAGCGCTCCCGACCAGAACAGCACGATGCCGAAATACATCAGGAAATGATTGCGCGAGAAAGGATATGCGCACCAGGCTACGGCAAAGGCAGCGGCTGCGACGACAATCGAAACCACTTCCGCCAAGGTATGAAACAGAAGATAGTTCTGAAAACCCAAGGGTACGAGCACCAGCAGCACCGCTCCCAGGAATGCCCAGTGCGACCCGGTGATTTCTTCGGGGATCCAGGTGCGCGTACTGCTCGTCAGGGAAGCAGGCGGCATGCTCATCGTCGTAGGAACAGCCCACAAATGCGCCACAACAAACCTACTCCCTGACGAAGAATCAGGATTGATTTGGATCAAGACGGCGCCCGCATGTCCGGCGGGCGGGATCGGCAGCCCCGGTCAGTCGGTGTGTTCTGCTTGCAGGTAACCGAAGGCAGTCATTTCTCTCAGCAACTGCTCTTCCCCGATGAATGTCTCCACGACGACGGGATCGAATTGCGTGGCCGACATTCTGACAATCTCCGCCTTGGCCTCATCGAAGGACAGCGCCTTTCTGTAGGGGCGGTCAAAAGTCATTGCGTCCAGCGTGTCGATGACCGCGAATAGCCGCGCAGGCAACGGAATCTGTTCGCCTTTCAGGCCGGCGGGGTAGCCGGTTCCGTCAAATCGTTCCTCATGGCAGAGAACGATCCTGGACGCCAGGGAAAGAAGGGGGATCTTCTCCAGAATCTGGCTTCCGTTCTTCGGGTGCAATTTCATGATCGCCCACTCCTCGCTCGTCAGCCGCTCGGGCTTCAGCAGAATCGAATCGGGCACTCCGATCTTGCCGATGTCGTGCAGCAGGCTTCCCCAATAGATTTCTCTCAAGGTCAGCGGATCGTTGTAGTAATGCCGAGCCAGGATGAGCGTATGCGAGGCGACGCGTTTCGAGTGCAGGCCCGTTTCCCGTTCCCGGAGATCGAGCGCGGCGGCAAGCGACTCGACGAACTCTTCATAGGGATGGTCGCCCAGGAGGCCGGCCAGGCGTTTTCGAGCTTCGAGCGCGCAAGGTTCGCAGGTGAGATTGTCCGCCGTCCTGTGAAATTGCCGCTCGCGCGACGTAGATCCACACGTCGAGCAGGCCGTCTTCTCCGTATGGGCGGCGGCGACACGATTAGACCCGGTTCTTGACTTAGGCATGGCACGAGAAGGAGCAGAGGATGAGAGACTGTGCGTCGGGCATTCGAGCAACGCTAGACGACACACAAAACAAAAGCCCCAGGACGTCCGGGGCTTCGCATGTCTATCCTATTACTACGACCGCTGCAGTTGCAGCGATTACGGGGAAACCCCCTTTGGATTCAACGGCGATTTCGTCATCCCTGTTCATTCACCTCCATTTCCTTACCCGACATAAATTCGACCTCCAGGGTTTCGATTGGTTCAATGTCGAGTCAGCTCCTGAATCCTGAATCCTGGATCCTAAGCCGGACGAGCCGGAACCAAGGAAACCGATTTTGCCGTTTTTCAATCTCCCCCTTCTCGTGCAGCAAAATGGGGTCAGAGTAACATTTCCCAAACGCATCATGCCAACTCGGTATCGCTTTGATGAAATGTTACTCTGACCCCATTTTGGGGGAGACGAATTTAGAAATCAAATCTTCGCCAAATTTGTCAACGAGTAAACTTGCGAGTGACTAAATCCTAGCCAAACATATTTGAAATTTGGCTTCCAGTGTTGCGTTGTTGCGCGGACAAAAAGCCGTCCGCGCGGATCGGCGCTTGTGCACGGATGGAAAAGCCATCCGTGCACAAGCGCCGATCTCATATGAAAATGCCAGGCTGTCCGTGCCCTTAAGCGTAACCGGGGTTTCAGTACGGATGCTTTTTATCCGTACTGAAACCCCGGTTGGCGCGCGCAGCGCGCAAGGCCGCGGTCGGCTGACTGCGCGTAAGAATCTAAATTCTGGCCTTTAACGTGGGCAGAAGCGCCAGCGCATTGTCCCAGCCTATGGCCCTTAGATCGGCTGCCGACAGGCCGAAATTCATCATGCCTTGCGACGATTCGACCAGTGGCCGATACGGATGATCGCTGCCGAACAGGATCTGCGACATCGGAACCAGTTGCTTGAGCGCGGCAAACGCCGGCCGATTGCCGCTTATGGCCAAGTCGTAATAGAAGCGCTTCAGCTCGTACTCGACCCCGTTCGGCGCTTTTTGCGCGAGGTCCTTAGGCGCGTAATCGATGATGCGTCCGGCGATCACCGGCAGCGTGCCGCCGGCATGCGAGAAAATAAAGCGTATGTCTTTGAACTGAGCCAGCATCCCGGAATAGAGCAGGCTGATAATGGTGCGCGTGGTGTCATGCGGGACTTCGGCCACCACCGTGGCGACGCCCGGCATCAGCGTCTGACAGCATGTCGGGGTGGTCGGGTGCACAAAGATGACCGCCTTGCGCCGGTTGAGTTCCTCGAACACCGGCCGATAAGCGGGGTCGCCGAGCCACTTGTCGGCATAGCTCGTCAGAAGCCCGATCCCGTCCGCCTTCAGCACATTGAAGGCGTGTTCGATTTCGCGCAGGCTGCCTTCGGCATCGGGAAGAGGCAGGGCCGCGAACAGACCGAAGCGCCCTGGATGCTTGCTCGCGAGTTCCGCTGCGTATTCATTCGAGCGGCGCGCGGTCGTCCGCGCCGTCTGGACGTCACCGAACCAGACGCCCGGCGACGAAAGCGACAGTACCGCGGTTGCGACGTGCTGTTGATCCATCGCGATGAGCGCCTTCTCGGGCGTCCACTCGAGCCAAGCGGGCGTTATCTGGCCGCCGCGCGAGCCGGCGATCCGGTCGCGGTTTTCTGCAAGATAAAAGGGCGGAATGATATGGTGGTGCACGTCGATCAGATGCTGCGCCCCGCCGCTCGCCGGATTAGCCTTCGTTGCCATTTCAATACCCCCGTTTGTGATCCTGGCGTGTGGCCAGGACTTGTCTGCAATTCGATGCCGCGATGATACCAAACGCGGCGTTCCGCCCGGAAACGTGCGCTAGCGCTTGGCTTCCAGCTCTTCCCAGCGCACCAGAGCTTGCATCAACTCCTCCTCGATGGCAGCGACGCGTTGCTGCAGCGGCCCCACCTGCTGCGGCTGATCGCGATACAGATTCGGATCGGCGAGCATGCCGGCGATGTCGCTCTGCTCTTTTTCCAGCGCCTGGATCCTCCCCGGCAACTCGGTCAGCTCCCGGCTTTCCTTGTAACTCAGTTTGGCCTTGCCGGCGGGCCTTTTCACGCGGACCTCGGTCTTCTGCGCCGCACGCTCCGAGTCGGTCTCGGCACTCTGCCCGGGCCGGGTCGATGACTTCGCGCGCTGCCAGTCGCTGTAGCCGCCGGCATATTCTTTCCAAGTGCCGCCCCCCTCGCTCGCGATGGTCTGCGTTACCACATTGTCGAGAAAAGCGCGGTCGTGGCTCACCAGAAACAGCGTGCCTGAATAGTCCTGCAGCAGTTCCTCCAACAGCTCGAGCGTCTCGATATCCAGATCGTTGGTCGGTTCATCGAGCACCAGCACATTGGCCGGACGGCTGAAAAGACGCGCCAGAAGCAGACGGTTGCGCTCGCCGCCGGAGAGGGACTTGACCGGAGCTTGCGCACGTTCCGGAGGGAACAGGAAATCGCCGAGATAGCTGATCACGTGTTTGCGCACGCCGTTGATTTCCACGAACTCGGCGCCGGGGTTGATGGTGTCGGCGAGCGTCGCCTCTTCGTCGAGCTTTGCCCTGAACTGGTCGAAATACGCGACGCCGAGCCTGGTGCCCAGGCGCACCTGGCCGCTGTCGGGCTGAATTTCCCCCAGGATCAGCTTCAGCAGCGTCGTCTTGCCGCTGCCGTTGGCGCCGATCAGCCCGACCTTGTCGCCGCGCAGAATGCGGCAGGAGAAGTTTTCGACGACACGCTTTTCGTCGCGACCGGGCGCGCCATAACTCTTGCTTACGCCGAGGATCTCCACCACCAGCTTGCCCGAGCGCTCGCCTTCGGCCAATCCCAGGTCGACCTTGCCGACGCGCTCGCGCCGCGCCGCGCGCTCGACGCGCAAGGTTTCCAGTCTGCGCACCCGGCCCTCGTTTCGGGTGCGCCGGGCTTCGATGCCTTTTCTTATCCAGACTTCCTCCTGCGCGAGGAACTTGTCGAACTTGCGCTGGTGCACAGCCTCGGTTTCAAGCGCTTCCTCTTTCTTGCGGCGATAAGCGCTGAAATTGCCTGCATAGCGGCTGAGGCAACCGCGGTCGAGCTCGATGATCTCGGTGGCGACGTTATCGAGGAAGCGCCGGTCGTGGGTGACGAACAGGACGCTCCCGGCATAGGACCGCAGCGTTTCTTCCAGCCATTCGATCGCATCCACATCGAGATGATTGGTGGGCTCATCCAAAAGCACCAGATCGGGCTCCAGCACCAATGCCCGCGCCAGGGCGACGCGCTTCTGCAATCCGCCCGAGAGCTCGGCCACCGGCCTGTCCTCGTCAAGCCGCAGGCGCGAGAGCGTCGCTTCCACCTTGTGCTGCAGGCTCCAGCCGCCGCCGGCGTCGAGGGCCTCCTGCAATTGGTGCAGGCGATCGAGCAAAGCCTTATCGTCGCGCGCTTCGGTGAGTGCGTGCGCCGCTTCGTGATAATCGATGAGCAGCCTGGTTTGTTTGCCCAGGCCTTCCGCTACCGCTTCGAAAACGCTCTGCCCGGGACGGAACGCGGGTTCCTGGGCAACGTGGGCCAGCTTCAATTGCGGTGCACACCAGACCTTGCCGTCATCGGCGCTCGCCTCGCCGGCGATGATTCTCAGCAGGCTGGACTTGCCGGTGCCGTTGCGCCCGATCAGACCGGCGCGCTCACCCGGCTCGATGACCAGATCGATCGCGTCGAGCAGCGGCACATGGCCATAGGCCAGAGAGACCTGCGAGAGCTGAATGAGCGGCATCTGTGCGAGGGCCCGGGCACAGCGGTTACGCTTTTCGCAGCCGGTGCCGCAGGTACTCCAGCGCGAGCGGCACAAGCGACACGGCGATAATGACGAGAATCGCCAACGTCAGGTTCTGCTTAACCACCGGCAGATTGCCGAAAAAAACGCCCAGATACACGAGCGAGAGCACCCACAGCGCACCGCCGCCTACGGAAAAAGTGAGGAACCTCGGATAAGCCATCCTCCCGACGCCGGCGACAAAAGGCGCAAAGGTGCGCACCAGGGGCAGCCAGCGCGCGATGACTACCGTCTTGCCGCCGTGGCGCTCGTAGAAGCGACGGGTACGCTCGAGCGCCTGGCGATTGAAGAAGCGCGAATCCTCCCAGCGGAATACACGCGGCCCGAGATAACGGCCGATCCAGTAGTTGAGGTTGTCCCCGAGCACCGCCGCGGCAATCAGCGTGGCAGCCAGGACATGCGCATCCATGGAGGCGGCCGCCCACAGCGCTCCGGCGACGAACAACAGCGAATCTCCGGGCAGGAAAGGCGTGACGACCAGCCCGGTTTCGCAGAAGATGATGACAAACAGCAGCAGGTACACCCAGTTGCCGTACTGGTGCAGCAGCGAGGCCAGATGTCTATCGAGATGAACCGCGAGGTCCCATAGAAAGAGTACGATTTCCACGCGGACATTTTAACCTGCCCGCACCTCTATATAATTTCATTTTGACGCGAGTTCGCTGCGCTCCGGCGCGCCGCTTCATTCCCACTTAATGAGCCTTGCATACATGCATGACGCGCTGCCCCTCATCCTCTGCTCCTTCTCCCAGGGGGAGAAGGAAGGTTCGAGGCGTAAATGGGTTGTCACCCATTTACGCAATACTCGGTAACCCATGCCTTCTATCCGGATCCTCTCAGATACCCTGGTCAGCCAGATCGCCGCAGGCGAGGTCGTCGAGCGCCCGGCCTCGGTATTGAAGGAGCTGATCGAAAACAGCTTGGACGCCGGCGCCGGTGAAATCACGGTGCTCCTGGCCGCCGGCGGCACGAAGCGAATCCAGGTCGCCGACACCGGCTGCGGCATTCCCGAGGAGGATCTCGCGCTCGCGCTGGCGCGCCACGCCACCAGCAAGATTGCGAGCCTCGATGACCTGGAAAAGGTGCGCACCCTCGGGTTTCGCGGCGAAGCGCTGGCAAGCATCGTCTCGGTGGCGCGGGTAACGATCATCAGCCGCACGCCGGAGGCGAAGCATGCGTCCTCGGTTCGCGCCGAAGGCGGGGCCGCGGGCGCGATCGAACCCGCAGCGCTTGCACCCGGGACTTCGATACAGGTCGATGACCTGTATTTCAACACGCCGGCGCGGCGCAAGTTCCTGAAAAGCGAGGCGACCGAATTCGCGCACTGCGAGGAGGCATTCCGCCGCGTCGCACTGTCCCGGCCCTCCGTGTCCCTGAGCCTGCGCCACAACGCCCGCGTGATCGCGCATCATGCCGCGTCCGACCTGCCGCGCCGCGTCGAAGCGATTCTCGGAGCCGAATTCAGCGCCGCCGCGCGACCCGTCATGGAGAGTATTCCGGGACTCGCGCTCTCGGGCTTTGTCGCCTCGCCCCACTACACCCGCGGCTCGCGCGACGCGCAGTACCTGTTCGTCAACGGACGCTTCGTGCGCGACCAAGTGCTCACCCACGCGCTGCGCGAGGCCTACCAGGACGTGCTGCACGGCGGGCGCCACCCGGCCTACGTGCTGTTTCTGCAGATCGATCCTGCCGCAGTCGACGTAAACGTGCATCCGGCAAAAACCGAGGTGCGATTTCGCGACACTCGCGCCGTGCACCAGTTCGTCTTCCACGCGGTATCCAAGGCCCTCTCGGGGAGCGCCGGCACTGGACCTGCGGCACGCGCCGGCTTCGCGGCCGCGCCGATGTCCGGACGTCCGAGCGGTCTCATCCAGGGCTCCCTTGGCATCGCCCAGCCGGCAGCGAGCTATGGCGCGATGTTCTCCGAAGCTCGCGGCGCTCAAGCGATGCCCTGGCCCGCATTGGAAGGCGCTGCGACGCAGCTACGCGATACGAGCGCAGCCGGGGCGCCCGATACGAGCAGAGCTGCGGCGCCCGAGACAAGCGGCGCTGCGGCGCCGCTGGGCTACGCACTGGCACAGCTCCACGGCGTTTATATCCTGGCGCAAAACGCAGCCGGATTGGTGCTCCTTGACATGCACGCGGCGCACGAGCGCATCGTGTACGAGAAGCTCAAATCGGCGCTCGATGCGAAAACGATCTCAATTCAAAAGCTGCTGATACCGGTGACCTTCAACGCCGAGCGGCTCGATGTCGTCACCGCCGAAGAACATCAGGACGTGCTGCGCTCGCTCGGATTCGACCTGGCGCCGCTCTCGCCGACCGCGCTCGCCGTGCGCGCGGTGCCCTCGGTCCTCGCCGGGGGCAACATTGCCGAGCTGGCGCGCGCCGTGCTCGCGGACCTGCGCCAATACGGGGCGAGCCGAGTGCTCACCGAGCGGCGCAACGAGCTGCTCGCCACCATGGCCTGCCATGGCGCGGTGCGCGCCAACCGCCAGCTGAGCGCGGCGGAAATGAACGCGCTGCTGCGCGAGATGGAGGAAACCGAACGCTCCGGCCAGTGCAATCACGGACGGCCCACCTGGTACCAGATGAGCCTGGCGGATCTGGACAAGCTGTTTCTGCGCGGCAAGTAGAACGATCCTGAAACCGACCGCTTGAATTCAACGAACTAGAGCCAATGCGGGTCGGTTTTGCTTTTTTTCAATCTCGAGTTTTCCTTTCAGTTGCGGCCTCGCAACTGAAAGGAAAACCCGAGACCCATAAAACACCAAAACCGTCTTTGGCGCAGTCGTCAACAATAATCGGGTAAATCGCAAGATCATCAGCAAAATGGGGTCAGAGTAACATTTCCCAAACGCATCAAGCCAACTCGGTATCGCTTTGATGAAATGTTACTCTGACCCCATTTTGGG
>JACQTO010000178.1 GCA_016210745.1 Betaproteobacteria bacterium | reverse complement strand
TGGCTGCGACGGCACCGATGCCAACGCCTACATGCTGGGTCTCAGGTACCTGATGTCCAAGCGCACCAGCATGTACGTGACCTACAACAAGGTTTCCAACGGCTCCAACCAGATCTCGGATTACTCCGCCAATGACAGCTACGGTGCCGCAGCGGCGATCGGCGCCGGCGCCGATCCGCGCGTTTGGGCGATCGGCATGATGCACAACTTCTGACATGACGAGGAGATCCGGTTGATCGGGGAAAGCTAGGCGCATTCACGCACGACCAACGGGTAGAGGTCGCGCAACTCGCGGCCGTACGACCGCGCGCAGCCGGATCAGCCCTGGCGTGCGACCGCGCCGGCCATGGCCTTCAGTTCCTCCTCGCCCAAGGTCTCCTTCTCCAGCAGCCGCTGCACCCACTCTTCCATTAGATCGCGATTGGCGCGCACGATTCGCGCCGCGCGCTCGAACGACGACTTGATGAGCTCGCGCACCTCGCAGTCGATCTCACGCGCGGTTTCCTCGCTGTAGTTGCGCGCGCTGATTCCGGGCGCGTCGCCCAGGAACGTCGAGCGCTCGCCTTCATAAGAAACCGAGCCGAGCTTCTCGGCCATGCCATAGCGCATTACCATCGAACGCGCGACGTCTGTGACCTTGGCGAGGTCGTCGGCCGCGCCCGTGGACAGGTGCCCGAACACGACGAACTCGGCTGCGCGCCCTCCGAGCAGCACCGTCATCTTGTTCTCCAGCTCGGCGCGCGTCATGAGGTAGCGGTCCTCGGTCGGGCGCTGGATGGTATAGCCGAGCGCCCCGATTCCGCGCGGAATGATCGATATCTTGTGCACCGTATCGGCACCCGGGAGCGCCAACGCAGCGAGCGCATGCCCCAGTTCGTGGTAGGCCACCACGCGTCGCTCCTCCGGATTGAGCACGCGGTTCTTCTTCTCCAGCCCGGCGACGATGCGCTCGACGCCGGCGGTGAAATCCTGCATGGCGACCGCGTCCGCCCCGCGGCGCGTGGCGACCAGCGCCGCCTCGTTGACGAGGTTGGCGATGTCCGCGCCGGAAAAACCCGGCGTAAGCGCGGCGATTTCCTCCGGGTTCACCCCGGGCGCGAGCCTCACCTTCTTCAAGTGCACCCCGAGGATCTGCACACGCCCCCTCTTGTCGGGGCGGTCGACCAGCACTTGGCGATCGAATCGCCCCGCGCGCAGCAGCGCCGGGTCGAGTATCTCGGGCCGGTTGGTGGCGGCAAGGAGCTCTATGCCGCTGGCGGGGTCGAAGCCATCCATCTCCGAGAGCAGCTGGTTCAGCGTCTGCTCCTTTTCGTCGTGCGAGGCGATGGGCGAAGCGCCACGCGCGCGCCCCAGGGCATCGAGCTCGTCGATGAATACGATGGCCGGCGCTTTCTGCCTCGCGCGCTCGAACAGATCGCGCACCCGCGCGGCGCCCACACCGACGAACATCTCCACGAACTCCGAGCCGGAGATGGAAAAAAACGGAACGCCCGCCTCGCCGGCCACCGCGCGCGCGAGCAGCGTCTTGCCTGTGCCCGGCGGCCCGACGAGCAGCACCCCCTTGGGCATGCGGCCGCCCAGCCGCCCATAGCGCTGCGGGTCCTTGAGAAAGGACACGATCTCGCGCAGTTCCTCCTTGGCCTCATCGACGCCTGCGACATCCTCAAACGTGACCTTGGTGTCGGTTTCGACATAGACCTTGGCTTTGCTCTTGCCGACGGAGAGAAAGCCGCCGCCGAGGCCCTGCTTCTCCACCAAGCGCCGCACGAGGAAATACCAGATGCCGAAAAATACCAGCGCCGGGACGAGCCAGGAGAGCACATCGCGGAAGAACGTCGACTCGACCACGCCTGTGAATTTCACCGGGTACTGATCCAGATCGCGCGCGAGTTCGGGGTCGACGCGGATGGTGACGAAGCGCGAGCGCCCCTGCACCGGTGTCGCCAGCGTACCCTGGATCACCCGCTCGCCGATCGTGATGTCCTTGATCTGGCCCTCCTTCAACAGCCGCTGGAATTCGCTGTAGGGCAGCGGCTCGACCTGCCGCGATTCGACCCACAGGTCGCGCAGCCACAACACGGCGAGCAGCGCGGCGATGAAGTACCAGATGCTGATCTGCGTCTGCTTTTGCAGCATGCCCGCTATCGCTTGAGCTTGTCCCGGAAATGTTTGCGGAACTTTGCCACCTTGGGTTCCACCACTGCCATGCAGTAGGGCTGGCGCGGGTTGTGAGCGAAGTATTCCTGGTGGTAATCCTCGGCAATCCAAAAGGCGGAGGCAGGCACGATCTCGGTGACGATCGCGCCGGACCAGAGCCCGGCGGAAGCGATGTGCGCCACCACTTCCTCCGCGATCGATTTGTGTTCGCCCGAGTGGTAGAAGATCGCCGAACGGTACTGGGTACCAACGTCGTTGCCCTGGCGGTTCAGCGTGGTCGGGTCGTGAATGACGAAGAACACCTCGAGCAGATCTCGATAACCGATTTGCGCCGGATCGAAACAGATCTGCACCACTTCCGCGTGCCCGGTTTCGCCGCTGCACACGTCCTCGTAAGAGGGATGGTCAACGCGGCCTCCCATGTAACCCGAGTGCACGGAATGGACGCCGCGCAAATCAACGAAAACGGCCTCCAGGCACCAGAAGCAGCCTCCAGCCAAGGTTGCAATCTCGCTCCCCGAAGGTCGCGAATGGCTATTTTCCCCGCTCATGCATCTCCTTTCCGCTCTCCGATAGGCCGCGTCGCGCCGCCCCCCGGAAGGCGTTAAGTAACTCCATCAGCGCTGCATTATGCGCCGCATCATGGCAGCGCGGGCGGACAGCCGGGGCACGGTTCGCGCCGGCGGGCATCATAAAGCTTATGCAACAGGTAGTTAGGCCGCGGCCTTGGTTTGGGTCGCAGGTATTGGTGCATTGCACCAGAAAATATTTTTACCCCAACCTATTGTGTCCTATCGCAGCTCGGGCCCAATATTTGGCATAATTAAAAAAATAAGTTGCCGTTTCTGCGCGGACGGCGTAGTTTATTTTATCGACCGTGGGCACCTTTTGCGCTATGGTTTAGGGTGTAAGCGCGAGCATCGCGAAGCACCGCCAGGGAGCACAAAACGGACCCGGTCAGGCTAAGTCTTTGATCTGCAATGCCTCGGGCCGTTTTAAAAAAATTTGTTGTTAAACAATATCTAGTGCAGTTTTCTTGCTAAACTAGATTAAGTAGTTCGGCGTTCTGGCCTAGCGAGCATTCAAGGGCATTCGCCACGGGCGCGCTTCGGCGTATTCGGTAATTCTTTCAATGAAGGGCGACATGCAAAAAGCAGACTCCAAACAAGATCTCGCTCCCACCGCAGAAAATCTTCCGGAGCAGGAAATCTCCGCCGAAGTGCTGCAGGAAAAGTACGCCAAGGGCAACGAGAAGACCGTCCATGAAGTGCGCGAACGCGTCGCGCACGCGCTGGCTGCGAACGAGACCGAGGACAAGCGCGCGTATTGGGAGAAAAAATTTCTCGAAGCGCAGGAGCAGGGTTTCGTTCCCGCGGGTCGCATCAATTCCGCCGCCGGTACCACGCTCACTGCCACGCTGATCAACTGCTTCGTGCAGCCGGTGGGCGACTCCATCACCGAGATCGTCGAAGGCCGGCCCGGCATCTACTCAGCGCTTGCAGAGGCGGCAGAAACAATGCGCCGCGGAGGCGGCGTCGGCTACGATTTTTCATCGATCCGCCCGGTGGGAGCGCTGGTGCGCGGCACGCAGTCGCGCGCGAGCGGTCCGGTATCGTACATGCGCGTGTTCGACCGTTCCTGCGAGACTGTCGAATCGGCCGGCTCGCGCCGCGGCGCGCAGATGGGCGTGCTTCGCTGCGATCATCCCGACATCGAGTCCTTCATCCACGCCAAGGACAAGGGCGACCTGACCAACTTCAACATTTCCGTGGGCGTTACCGACGAGTTCATGCGCGCGGTCGAGGCCGACGGCGAAGTCGACCTGGTGCACCGGGCCGAGCCCTCCAATGACACCAAAGAATCCGGCGGGTTCAAGCGCGAGGACGGCATGTGGGTTTACCGCAAGGTCCACGCGCGCGAACTCTGGGACCAGATCATGCGCTCGACGTACGACCACGCCGAGCCGGGCATTTTGTTCCTGGACCGCATCAACCGCGACAACAACCTCTACTACTGCGAAACGATCGAGGCCACCAATCCTTGCGCCGAGCAGCCTCTGCCCTCCTACGGCTGCTGCTGCCTGGGCTCGATCAATCTCCCCCGATTCGTCAAGCAGGCTTTCAGTGAAAAGGCCGAGTTCGATTATGCGGCGTTCGGCAAGGTGGTCGACGTTTCGGTGCGCATGCTCGACAACGTACTCGACGTCACCAACTGGCCGCTCAAACAGCAGCACGAAGAGGCGAACGCCAAGCGCCGCGTCGGGCTGGGCTTCACGGGCCTGGGCGATACGCTCATCATGCTGCGGCATCACTACGGATCGAGCGAGGCGCTCGCGACCGGGGCGAAAATCGCCGAGTACATGCGCGACCGCGCTTACATCGCCTCGGTCGAACTGGCGCGCGAGCGCGGGGCGTTCCCGCTATTCAACGCCGATCTCTATCTGTCCGGCGGAAATTTCGCCTCGCGCCTCCCGGCCGAAATCAAACAGAAGATCAGGCAGCATGGCATCCGCAACAGCCATCTGCTTTCGATCGCTCCGACCGGCACCATCAGTCTCGCTTTCGCCGACAACGCCTCGAACGGCATCGAGCCGCCGTTCTCGTGGACTTACTCGCGCAAGAAACGCATGGCCGACGGGACGTTCAAGGAGCACTCGGTGGAGGATTTCTCCTGGCGGCTCTACAGGCATTTGGGCGGCAACGTCGAACAGCTTCCGGACTACTTCGTCACCGCGCTCGATCTCTCGGCCAAGGCGCACAAGGACATGGTCGCCGCGGTCGCGCCTTTCATCGACACCAGCATTTCCAAAACCGTCAACGTCCCCGAAGACTACCCGTATTCCGAATTCGAGGACCTGTACATGTCCGCGTGGAAATCGGGATTGAAAGGACTGGCCACCTACCGACCCAACCAGGTCCTGGGTGCGGTGCTCTCGGTAGGCGCGGGTCCAAGCGGGACCGAAATGAAAAAGCCGCAGGACGTTTCCATCAGCGAAGCGAACCGCAGGCTTTCGATCAAGTCGCTGCCGGCACCGGTGCTTGCGTCGTTGCGATGGCCCGGCCGCCCGGCGCTGCCCGACGGCAACCTCGCCTGGACCTACATGATCCAGTACCCGCACGGCGAGTTTGCGCTGTTCATCGGCCATATCGAAAACGGGAAAGCCTTCCCCTTCGAGATGTGGGTGAATGGCGCCGAACAGCCACGCGGCCTGGCTGCCGTCGCCAAGACGCTTTCCATGGACATGCGCGCCAACGACCGTGCATGGCTCAAGCTCAAGCTCGAGGTGCTTGCAAAAACCATCGGCGAGCCCTTCAGTCTGCCGTTCCCGCCGAACGGCGAAAAGAAGACGGTACCGGGAGTCGTCTCCGCTGTGGCGCAGGTGATCCGCTACCGCTGCGAGCAGTTGCACGCCCTGGACGTCGCCGGCCCGACGCCGGTGCTGGACGCGATGTTCTCACGTGCCGAACCCAAGACCGGAACCGACGGCACGCTCTCCTGGACCGTGGACATCCAGAATCCGGCAACCGGCGAGGATTTCGTCCTCGGCCTGAAGGAAATAACGTTGCCCGACGGGGTCACGCGTCCGTATTCGATGTGGCTCTCAGGGCACTATCCGCGTGCGCTGGACGGCCTGTCGCGCATCCTCGCTCTCGATATGCGGGTCATGGATCCGGCCTGGATCGGCATGAAGCTGCGCAAGCTGCTCAATTACTCCGAGCCGCTCGGCGATTTCATGGCGTTCGTCCCCGGCAAGCGCCGGCAGCAGAACTGGCCCTCCACCGTGGCCTACATGGCGCGGCTCATCATCCACCGCTACGCGATGCTCGGCGTGCTCGACGAACACGGTTATCCGACCCGGGAAATGGGAATCCTCGAAGCCCCGCGCAACAAGGACGCGCCCAAACTCATGCAGGGCGGCCTGTGCAACGAATGCGGCAATTACACCGTGATCCGCAAGGACGGTTGCGACTTCTGCACCGCCTGCGGCGCCGTGGGCGCCTGCGGGTAGCTGATTTTGCCTCTTGTCCGACTCCAAATGGGACAAGATTTGGACGGAAGCGACCGGCATTTCCCCCCCGCCGGCCGCTTCTGCTCCTCATAGCGCCAGATGAACTGTGGGCAGCACCGGCTTCTGCCCTTACAACGTCACGGTGCTGCAGCAGGACCTCGTGAGATGCCTGCCTAGCGCGCAAGCAAGGCCTCCGCGCTGATCCGCTTCACCCCGGCCGCACGCATCGCCTTCCACGCCGCTTCGAGTGAACCCTCGACGTCGATAGCGCGGCAGGCATCCTCGATCACTATTGACTGGAAGCCGAACTTGCGCGCATCCAGCGCCGTCCACGCGACGCAGAAGTCGGTCGCAAGCCCGGCGCAGAAAACGCGCCGGATCCCGCGCGAGGCGAGGTAGCCATCGAGGCCGGTCTTGGTCTTGCGGTCGGCCTCCAGAAACGCGGAATAGCTGTCGACCTTAGGGTCGCATCCTTTGCGAATCAGCAGGCGCGCGTGCGGGACCGACAGATCCCGGTGCAGCGCCGCCCCTTGCGTTGCCTGCACGCAGTGATCGGACCACAACACCTGCTTGCCGTAGCGAAGCCGAATAGTCTCGAAGGGCTTCTTGCCGGCATGGGCGGAGGCGAACGATACGTGGCCGCGCGGGTGCCAGTCCTGCGTCAGGATCACATCGCGGAATGTTGCCGCGATCCGATTGACGATCGGCACGACTTCGTCGCCGCGCGGTACGGCGAGAGCCCCTCCCGGCATGAAATCGTTCTGCACGTCGACAACGAGCAGAGCATCGGTGTTTCGAGGCATATCGGCCTCCGTCCAGGAAAACGATGGCGACTGTCTGGCCGGGGATTGTGCCCTAAGCCGGACGAACTGGAACCAATGAAGGTGGTATTGCCGTTTATCAATCTCCCCTTTTCATGCAGTTGCGTGCAACTGCATGAAAAGGGGAGACGAATTTGGAAACCAAATCTTCGCCAAATCTGTCAACAAGTACCCTTGTACGAGACTAACGACCTCCGACGAATAAATGCCAGGTCAACCGCTCAACGCGCGAAGTAGCCGGTCACCCGATCGACTTCGTTCTTCGAACCGAGGATAACGCCGACGCGCTGATGCAGCGCCGTGGGACTTATGTCCAGAATGCGAGTGCGGCCGTTGGTCGCGGCGCCGCCGGCTTGTTCCACGATGAACGACATCGGATTGGCCTCGTACATGAGCCGCAGGCGCCCTTCGGTGTATCTTGCATCGCGCGGATACATGAAGATGCCGCCGCGTGTAAGAATGCGGTACACCTCGGCCACCATCGATGCGATCCAGCGCATGTTGAAGTCCTTGCCGCGCGGACCGCTCGCCCCGGCGAGACACTCGTCGATATAGCGCTTGACCGGCGGTTCCCACCATTTCATGTTGGAGACGTTGATGGCGAATTCGCGGGTGTCCTCGGGGATAGTGACGCGCTCGGTGGTGAGCACGAAGCTGCCGGTCTCCTTGTCGAGCGTGAATACCGCCACGCCCCTGCCGACGGTGAGAACCAGCAGCGTCGAGGGGCCGTAGATGGCGAACCCCGCCGCAACCTGGCAGCGTCCCGGCTGCATGAATGCACGCTCATCGGGTTCGCCCACGCCATCGGGGCAGCGCAGCACCGAGAAGATAGTGCCCACGGCGATGTTGACGTCGATATTCGAAGAGCCGTCCAGCGGATCGAACAAAAGCAGATGCTTGCCGCGCGGATAGCGGTTGGGAATCTGGTGCGGCTTTTCCATTTCCTCCGAAACCATTGCAGCCAGATAGCCGCCCCACTCGTTCGCCTCGATCAGGATCTCGTTGGAAATGATATCGAGCTTCTTCTGCGCTTCCCCCTGGATATTTTCGGTGCCCGCCCCGCCGAGCACGTCCGCAAGCGCGCCCTTGCCCACCGTGACGCTGATCGCCCTGCAGGCGCGCGCGACCACCTCGATGAGCAGTCCCAGTTCCGGGGTTACTGCCGCGCCTGAGCGTGCCTGTTCGACGAGATACTGAGAGAGCGCGACTCGACGCATTTTGCTCCTCGCCATGGTTCGGTTGGCGCAAATTATCCGCGAATCGCGCCCGGCGTGCGCGGCATTTTTCGCATCTGTTCAAAGGCGCCCAAATCGCCTGCGTTCGCCGCGCCGGCACGGCCGGCAGCTTGCATTCGGGAGTCCCGCCCGCAAGAGAACTGCCTCTAAAATGGCTTTCCCACTTTTCTCAACGCAATTCACAAGCGAGGTGATAAATGAACGGTCCTTCCGAGCGCGCCAAACAACTGATGAGTCGAATGCTGGCCAAGGAACTGTATGTCATCCAGTCCACGGGTGTGGCGCCGCGCGAGCAGATAGAACGCGCTCTGGAGGAACACCTCGAGCATCAGATACGACTGGAAAAATCAGGCGTGCTGTTTGCCGCCGGTCCAACCACCCATGAGGACGGCGGCCGCGGGCCCGGGATGATCGTTATACGGGCAAAGTCCTTCGCGGATGCACGCGCAATCGCGATGTCCGACCCGATGCACAGGACCGGGATGCGGTCATTTACCATCATGAAGTGGAGCGTGAATGAGGGCAGCTACGGCGTGCGCGTCAATTACTCCGACCAGTCGGTTCGTATCGACTGATGTCGGGTCGACCGGCTTCGGAAGTATCGACACCGGAATGATCTAAGAACCTGTTTCATAATGATCCGCGTGCTGCGAAATGGCGATTGCGGATGCAGTGCAAGGCGCGCGTCCCGCCGCTTACTGCCTGTAAGCAAGGGACGCGCAACACCGCAATGCGCCGAAATCGCCATTTCCCTTCGGGTTGTCGCCAAAACGGGCGTCTGCGTTGTTGCGCGGCCTCCCAATACCGGCGGTATTGGTTCGGCCACGCGCCTAGCAGCCATCCCGTTTTGGCGACAACGCACACGTGGCTCATTATGAAACAGGTTCTAAGCCGTCAGGGGCTGCCGAAGCGAGCCACGCCGGCGCAGGAAACGTGCACTCGATCTCGTGCCTGATCGAAATTCCTTCGCCAAAGGCGCGGCTATAACCCCTGTCAAATTAGGGACTAACACCGCGGGTATTGCGGTGCAACACGTTGTTCCCCTAGAATCTGGTCCCCGTTGAAACAAGAAACTTCCCATTTTGTCCCAGGAGAACGCAATGGAGCATAAGCTGCCGCAACTGCCTTACGCTATGGACGCGCTGCAACCGCATATCTCAAAGGAAACGCTGGAATACCACTTCGGCAAACATCATCAGACGTATGTGACCAACCTGAACAACCTGATCAAGGGCACAGAATTCGAGAGCATGAGTCTCGAGGACATCGTGCGCAAGTCATCGGGGGGCGTGTTCAACAACGCGGCCCAGGTATGGAACCATAGCTTCTACTGGCTCTGCCTTTCTCCCAAAGGCGGCGGACAGCCCGGCGGAGCACTCGCCGATGCCATCAAGAAGAAGTTCGGCTCATTGGATGAATTTCGGAAACAGTTTACGCACACGGCGGTGACTACATTTGGCTCGGGATGGGCATGGCTGGTCAAGAATCCCGACGGCTCCCTCGAACTCGCGAGTACCCCGAACGCGCAAACGCCGCTCGGCCAGACCGGCAAGACGCCGCTTCTGACCTGCGATGTGTGGGAACACGCGTATTACATCGACTACCGAAACCGCCGGCCCGACTATGTTGCAGCCTTCTGGAACCTGGTGAACTGGGAGTTTGTTGCGAAGAATTTTGCTGGCTAGGCACGTCTTGGAACGCCCGCAATTACTGCGGGCGTCTGCGCTTCTGCCCCTCAAATCAACGGGCTGGCCACCGAGGCCGGCATCTTCAGTCGAGCGTCACGCGGGCGAACTTGCGCTTTCCGACCTGCAGCACCACGGTCGCGCCGCGCTTGAGCTTGAGCGCCGGATCCTCCACGCGCTCGCCGTTCAGGCGCACGCCGCCCTGTTCGATCATTCGGAGCGCCGAAGAGGTGCTCGCCATCAGCCCCGCTGTCTTGAGTACCTGGTAGATCGCTATCGGCTCGCCGCCACAGGGCACTGTCACCTCGGGCATGTCCTCGGGCATGGACCCCTGACGAAAACGTGCGGTGAAATCCTCCTCGGCATGCTGCGCGGCCGCCGCGCCGTGGAAACGCGCCACGATTTCCCGCGCGAAGCCGGCCTTGATGTCGCGCGGATTGCGCCCTTCGCCCACCTCGCGCTTCCAGCGCACCAGGGTGTCGAGCGACTCGAACGACAGCAGCTCGATATAACGCCACATGAGATCGTCGGAGACCGACATGAGCTTGCCGAAGATCTCCTGCGGCGGCTCGTCGATGCCGACATAGTTGCCGAGCGACTTGGACATCTTGTTCACACCGTCCAAGCCCTCCAGCAGCGGCATGGTGAGAATGATTTGCGGCCGCTGCCCGAAGTGCTTCTGCATCTCGCGCCCGACCAGCAGGTTGAACTTCTGGTCGGTGCCGCCGAGTTCGACATCGCACTTCATCGCCACCGAGTCGTAACCCTGCATGAGGGGATAGAGAAATTCGTGGATCGCGATCGGCTGGCCGGAGCGGTAGCGCTTGCCGAAATCATCGCGCTCGAGCATGCGCGCCACGGTGTGCGTGGAGGCGACGCGGATTATGCCGGCAGCCCCTAGTGCGTCGCACCATGTGGAGTTGAACATGATCTCCGTGCGATCCGGGTCGAGGATCTTGAACACCTGCTGGCGGTACGTCTGTGCGTTCTCGAGGATCTTCTCGCGCGACAGCGGCGGGCGTGTGGTGTTTTTCCCGGTCGGGTCGCCGATCATCCCGGTGAAGTCGCCGATCAAAAACTGCACCTGATGGCCAAGTTCCTGGAACTGACGCAGCTTGTTGAGCACCACGGTGTGGCCGATGTGGAGGTCAGGCGCGGTGGGATCCATCCCGAGCTTCACCTTGAGCGGCCGGCCACTGGCGATGCGCTCGACCAGTTCCGACTCGACCAGCAATTCCTCACAGCCCCGCTTGATTACCCGCAGTTGTTCCTCGATTGTCGCCATTAGTGCACTTGGCCCAATTCCCAATTTTTGCTAGACTGCGGCGTCCCGCAGCGCGCGGGACCGTTCAAAAAAGATGCAAATTCTAGCGCAATCCAAGGGGGAGAGGGTCCGTATGCGCCTGTTGTGGCTCGCCGCCGGCGCCGCCGCTTTTCTGTTTGGCGTCGTTGCCGCCTTCGGCACAGTGCCAAACAGCGCGGAGCCGGTGTTATCGCAAACGATCATCGAGCAGCTCGCGCCGCGCGTGCGCGTCGCCGAGGGCACCGGGGAGGTTTTCTTCCAGGAGGGACGGTTTCAGCGCAGCGACACGTTTGCGCTGCTGCTGGATCGGCTCGGGGTGGACGACAGCGATGCAGAACGATTGCTGCGCTCTGACGCGGGCGCGCGCGTATTGCGCGCGCTCAGACCCGGAACCACGGTGCAGGCCAAGACCGGTGTCGATGGTGATTTGCGCTCGCTTTGGTTCCTGAGCGGTCGCGACACCCTGCTTTCTGTCGAGCGCCTGGGCGAGGAATTCCAAGCCTCCGAGCAGCAGGCCGAATTGTCCCGTCAAGTTCTGATGAAGTCCGGCGAGATCCGCAGTTCCCTGTTTGCCGCCACCGACGAGGCTGGAGTACCCGATGGGGCCGCCATCCAGATTGCCGAGATCTTCGCCGGCGACGTCGATTTCCACCGCGACCTGCGCCGAGGCGACCGATTCGAGGTCGTGTATGAAGTATTCCATCACGAAGGGCGTGCAGCGAAGCTCGGACGCGTACTGGCAGCCGAGTTCGTCAACCAGAACAAGGTATATCGTGCGCTCTGGTTCCAGGACGCCAATGACAAGGGCGGGTATTACACCCCGGAAGGCCGAAACTTGCGCAAAGCGTTCCTGCGCTCGCCGCTGGAGTTCTCGCGCATCACTTCGGGCTTCGGCATGCGCAGTCATCCCATCCTGGGGCGATGGCGCAGCCACAAGGGTATCGATTACGGCGCGCCGGTTGGCACGCGCGTAAGAGCCACCAGCGACGGCGTGATCGATTTTATCGGCCGCCAAGGCGGCTACGGCAACATGTTGGTGCTGCGCCACGCTGGCGGTTACTCGACTGCTTATGGCCACCTGAACGGTTTCACCCGGGGACTACGCCGCGGCATGCGTGTCTCGCAGGGAGACGTGATCGGCTACGTCGGTCAGACCGGCTTGGCGACCGGACCCCACCTGCATTACGAGTTCCGTGCCAACAACCAGCAGCGCAATCCCCTCACCATGGCTTTCCCCGCCGCACAAGCGGTCGCGCCTGAAAAACTGGCCGCGTTTAGGGCCGTGGCGGATCCTCTGGTGGCACGCCTTGAGCTGCTGCGAACCACTAACCTCGCTCTGCTGGAGTGAGCGTTTCGCGCCGGGGGATCGTCGTCGGGTTGAGGCCGGGAACCAGCCAAGTTGGCGTAACGCGGCTTGGCTAACCGATCTGAGCGGTCCAAAAAACGGGGCGGACAGACGACAAGGGGGCCTGTGGCCCCCTTGTCGATCTCGTTCGGAAGCCTCAGGCGCTGAACGACGAACCGCACCCGCAAGTGCTGGTGGCGTTGGGATTCTTGATCACGAACTGAGCACCCTCGATGCCTTCCGTGTAGTCGATCTCGGCGCCCATCAGGTACTGGTAGCTCATCGGATCGATCAGGAGCATAACGCCATTCTTTTCCATCACGGCGTCGTCCTCGTTTTTCACCTCGTCGAAGGTGAAGCCGTACTGAAAGCCGGAGCAGCCGCCGCCGCTCACAAACACGCGCAGTTTCAGCTCTGCGTTGCCCTCTTCCTCAATCAGTTCTTTAACCTTGTTTGCGGCGCTGTCGGTAAAGACCAGCGGTGCCGGCATCTCGGTAACCGCGTTCATTTCCGTCTCCTGAATTGGATCCTGGATCATTATCGGGCGCTGGCAAGCAGCTAGTCAACCCGAACCCGTACGTGGTTATTGGGGCTTATTCGCGGAAAATCAATCCCGAAAGCGCCCGAGCTCTCACCCGACCGTATTGCTGGCGGCAAGTTTTAGCTCGACCGTCTTGCTCTCGCAGGTGCTATGCACCAAACGGCCCTCGACAACCGCCCCCAGGTGCATTTCGATGGTGTTGTAGTGAACATCTCCTGTGACCCGCGAACGCGACTGCAGTTCCAGAAACTCGAGCGCGTAGACCGGTCCGTTGATTGCGCCGTTCACGACCAGATGGGATACCCGGATTTCGCCGTCGATGCGCGCCTGTTCGCTCAGCACCAGCGTCGAAGGCTGGTCCGGCACCGCCGTGACGTTGCCCTGGATCTCGCCGTCGACGCGCAATCCACCGGAAAAGCTGACGTTGCCCTCGATTTTGGTCCCGACGCCGATCAGGCTGTCGATGCGATTCTGCGGTTTGCTGGCCTTTTTGCCGAACATGGTCCACCTGCTAGGATAGATTTACGCTCTGAGCGGCGCGCGCCTGGTCCGAGCCATTTTCCAGCACGCGCACTTGCACCGCCCTCACCTTGGCCGCCGGCGGCACGCGGAATGTGCCTTCACCCCTGTAGAAGTGCCTGAAATTCAGCGTGAAGCTTTGAGAAGCCTTCTCATTCTTTCCAGGAAAAATGATCATATCATCGCGGTCGCCCTGCTGCACGCTGACCACAAATTGCAGCCTACCCTGAAACGGCCGGTCGCGCTTTCCACCCTGTAGGATCAGCAAGCGATAGCGGTATTCGCCGGGAAGGACATCGTGCTCGACCTTGAGACGGTGAATCGACAGCTTGTCGCTCGCGGGAAGCAGTCCTTCGAAGAAGGCCAGATCCTCCTTCAGCCGCGTGTTCTCCTCCTCCAGCCCCTTCACCTGTATTGCCAGCTGTGACTGCGCGGCCTGCTCGATCTTTAGCCGGGACTCGCTCGCGTTGGCAATCGCGCGCAAGCGCGCGAGTTCCGCCTCCCGGCCCTGCACTGCCTTTTTCAGTTTTTCCAGCTCCTGCTCGATCTCGCCGCGGTCGAATCCGGCAAAACGGCGGCCGGCATCGTACATCCACGCTGCGATCGCGATTGATCCCGCCGCGACGAGCATGACGCCTAGCCAACGCCAGTACCACGCAAGATGCGTCCTTACGGCCATCTTCGGCGCCGAAATGCCGAAGCGCGTACGCAGGCGTTTAATAAAGCGCGGCATGCTCCACCGGTGGCGTGCCGCTACGGCACGATCGGAACCTGATCGAGGCCCTGCGATTCGGGAAGGCCGAACATGATGTTCATGTTCTGCACCGCCTGCCCTGCCGCTCCTTTGACCAGATTGTCGATGACAGACAGCACCACCAAGGTGTCTCCGTCCTGCGGCCGGTGCACGGCCACCCGACACAAGTTGGCGGCGCGTACGGAGCGTGTCTCCGGATGAGTGCCCGCTGGCATGACATCGACGAACGGTTCATTGCGGTATCGCTGCTCGTATAGCCGCTGGAAAAAATCCACGCCGGCTGGTCGCGCCGATCGGGCGGCCCCCGAGGAAATGCGTGCGTAGAGCGTGGCATGAATGCCGCGGATCATCGGCGTCAGATGCGGAACGAATGTCAGTCCCACGGGCCTGCCGGCGATCTGTTCCAGCCCCTGGCGGATCTCGGGCCAATGCCTGTGCCCGCCGACAGCGTAGGCCTTGAAGTTTTCCGAGGCCTCTGCGTGCAGAAGCTGAATCTCGGCCTTGCGGCCCGCTCCGGAAACCCCGGACTTGGCATCCGCTATCAGATGGCCGAGATCGACGACTCCAGCCTCGACCAGCGGCAGCAGACCCAGCTGCACGGCCGTCGGGTAGCACCCCGGGTTGGCGACCAAACGCGCGCTGCGAATCATCTCCCGATTGACTTCGGGCAGCCCATACACCGCCTGCGCAACCAGATCCGGCGAGGCGTGACGGGTACCGTACCACTTTTCCCATTCTGATACGTCGCGTATGCGAAAGTCCGCCGATAGATCGATCACTCGCGCGCCCTCGCCGAGAAGCGATCCCGCCTGGTTCATCGCCACTGCATTGGGCGTAGCGAAAAAGACCACGTCGCAGCGCGAAACGTCGGCAGCGGACGGATCAGCGTAGGCGAGGGCAACCCTTCCGCGCAGGCTGGGAAAAATGTCCGCAACCGCAATCCCGGCTTCCTTGCGCGAGGTAATGGCGGTGAGTTGCACAGCGGGATGGCATGCGAGGATACGCAGCAGTTCAACGCCCGTATAACCGGTGCCGCCGACGATTCCGACTTTGATCATGTGTCTATCCTAAAGCAAAATACCCGATAGTCCGCGGTAACTCGGCACACACCGCCCACTTGGTTTGGTGAGAGCGCAAATACCGCATCGAAAAAAAAGCCGCCCGTAAAGGCGGCTCTTTGGTATTCGGCGCCGAACTCGGAGATCAACGCTTGGAGAATTGCTTGCGCCGGCGCGCCTTGTGCAGACCGACCTTCTTGCGCTCCACCTCGCGCGCGTCGCGCGTCACCAGTCCCGCCTTCCTGAGCATCGGCTTGAGCGCCGGATCATATTCGATCAGCGCGCGCGTCAGGCCGTGGCGCACGGCGCCGGCCTGACCGGACTCGCCGCCACCGCTGACGTTGACCGCGACGTCGAAGCTGGTGAGATTGTTGGTAAGTTCAAGCGGCTGTCGTACGACCATCTGGCCTGTCTCGCGCGCGAAATACACGCTTGCCGGGCGATCGTTGACGATGAACGCGCCCTTTCCGGGCTTGATAAACACTCGTGCAACCGCGCTCTTGCGCCGGCCCGTGCCGTAGTGGTATTCCCCAATCATTCCTTGATCTCCAGTGTCTTCGGTTGCTGCGCGGCGTGCGGATGTTCACCGTCGGCATACACTTTCAGTTTGCGGAACATCGCCGAGCCCAGGGGCCCCTTGGGCAACATCCCCTTGACCGCCTTTTCCAGTGCACGCCCCGGGAAGCGGGCCTGCATCTTGGAGAAATTAATTTCGTATATACCGCCGGGGTAGCCGGTGTGACGGTAATACTTCTTGTCTTGCGCCTTGTTGCCGGTCACCCGCAATCGGGCGGCGTTGACCACGACAATATAGTCCCCCGTGTCGACGTGGGGCGTGAATTCGGGCTTGTGCTTGCCGCGGAGCCTGCGCGCAAGCTCCACAGCTACGCGCCCGAGCACCTTGTCGGTCGCATCAACCAGAAACCAGTCGCGCTTGACTTCATGCGCTTTGGCGGAGAACGTTTTCATGGATAGGATGGGTTGCGGGGAGCTTGACGAAGGGTCGTGATTTTATTGAAGAAAACCACACAAGTCAAACGACAAATCGCGATCGGCGCCAACAACAGGCAAAAAAAATGCGCAACCTTTGCGGGTTGCGCTGAATCCACCAAAGGAGGAGGGTGGAGGAGACAATGCTTGACGTTCGATATTTCATCCAACGTCGATACGGGGCTATTATCTCCTCACCGAGGAGCAAATGCAATCTGTATTTGTGCGCCGCCGTAAATGTTTTTCTATGGAGGAATTAATATAATTGATCGACCATGCATTGATTAACTAACAAACTGTTTAATATGACTTAGCAAATATAATGTGGCGCGTCAATATACATCGATCGATCATTAACTGAGTACACAATAATAAGTAAATTTCGCAATTTATGGTGCGGCGCACCATCGTATCAAAGGATAGCGCTTTGCACCCCTTGACGGAGTATAGGTGATGGAATGTCGCGTCAGGTGGATCGACGGCATGAGCTTCGTCGCAGAGACGGAGAGCGGCCACGCGTTCGTGATGGACGGAGCCCCCGAGGGCGGGGGCCGCAATATCGGTCCGCGACCGATGGAGGCAGTACTGGCCGGGACCGGTGGGTGCACTGCCTACGATGTGGTACTGATCCTGAAGAAGAGTCGCCAGCAGATAAGCGGATGCGAGCTCAGGCTTGCCGCCGAGCGAGCCGAAACCGACCCCAAGGTGTTCACCAGGATTCACATGCACTTTGTCGTGCGCGGCAAGGGCCTGAAACCATCGACAGTTGAAAACGCAATCAACTTGTCGCGCGACAAGTATTGCTCGGCCTCGATCATGCTCGCTAAGACTGCGCAGATCACGCACGACTATGAAATCGTCGAAGAATAGCGCCGAAAAGACGCGGACCTTCAGCCTGTATGCGGCGTCTTTGACCTGCCCCCTGTAGCCGTACCAATCATTGGCAGGAAGTCCGGTTGCAAGGTTAAAGGATTTCTTCGGTGGTGGGGTGCGTTGCATCGGCAGCATGCTGCCG
>JACQTO010000184.1 GCA_016210745.1 Betaproteobacteria bacterium | reverse complement strand
GGACTGGTGATCGTCAAGAAAATCGTCGAAGAGCACGGCGGCGAAGTCGCCATCAAGAACGTTGCGCCACGCGGCGCGCGGGTGACGGTGTCCTTGCCGATTGCGGCGGCCGCGGAGCGCACTGCGCCCGAATCCGGCGCGCATCTCAAGGTGTAAACTAAGAGCCGCTAACGCAGAACTTATGCAACAAATCCTCGTAGTTGACGACGAAATCGGCATCCGCGAGCTGCTGTCGGAAATACTCTCCGATGAAGGCTACCAGGTCCGACTGGCGGAAAACGCCGGTGAAGCACGTGCTTTCCGCAGCCGCGCGCGCCCCGATCTCGTCCTGCTCGACATCTGGATGCCGGACACCGACGGCATTACGCTGCTCAAGGAGTGGTCGGCGAACGGGCTGCTCACCATGCCGGTGATCATGATGTCCGGTCACGGCACGATTGAGACTGCGGTCGAGGCGACCCGTATTGGCGCCACCGATTTTCTGGAAAAGCCTATCGCGCTGCAGAAACTCCTGGCGACGGTCAAGCGCGCGCTGCGCACCGAGGAACGACGGGTCAGCACGCCGCTATCCCTGGTCGGATTGGGGCGCTCGGCCGTGCTTGCCGATTTGCGCCGGCGCCTGGCGCAGGTGGCCGCCGTCGCCGTGCCGGTGCTTTTCCGGGGTGAACGCGGCGCTATGCCGGAGCTGTATGCGCGTGCGCTGCACCAGGCCAACACGCCCTGGCTCATCGCGAGCGAGGTGCTCACCGATGATGGGGCGGACCTGCCCTCGCGAGCCGCCGGGGGAGTCCTGTTCGTCGAGGAACTGGCCGAGCTGTCGCGCAACCAGATCAGACATCTCACCCACTTGGCCAATAAGCTCGAGCGCAGCAAAGTGCGGCTGGTTTCCTTTACCGCAGAGAACCCGAGAAAACTCATCCAGTCGCACGGATACGATTCGGAACTGCTGGCGCGGCTCTCCGAGCTCACCATCGCGCTGCCATCCTTGCGCGAGCATCCTGAAGATATTCCCGACATTGCAAATCTCATGCTCGCGCAGCTGGTGGAGACCCGTTATTGCCCGCCGCGGCAGTTCGAGACCTCTGCGCTTAACCTGCTGCGTAATTTCAGTTGGCCCGGAAACCTCGATGATCTGACGAGCGCAGTGAGGAGCCTGGCACTTACCTCGCTCGAGGAGACGATCGGCGCCCCGGACGTAGAACGCATCCTGCCGCAGTACGCGCCGCGCACGGCAGAGCTGACGCTGCCGCTGGAAGTCCCTCTGCGCGAGGCGCGCGAAGCATTCGAGCGAGCCTATTTCGAGCATCACCTCGCACTCGAAGGCGGATCGATAGCGCGGGTGGCCGAGAAATGCGGCTTGGAGCGAACCCACCTTTACCGCAAGCTCAAGCAGCTTGGTATTGGGACCGGTCGCAGGGAAGAGTGACATCGGCAGTTGGGTCATTTCGATAAATGGGCATAGAATCGCCCGTCTATCGACAGGGGCACTAGCGTGAAAATCGTCATCCTGGGCGCCGGGCAGGTCGGGGCCAACGTCGCCGAGAGCCTGGTGTCGGAACAAAACGACATCACCGTCGTCGACGTGGATTCGGGCCGGCTGCGCGACTTGCAGGACCGCCTCGATCTGCGCACCGTTGCCGGCAGCGCCTCGCATCCTTCGGTGCTGGTCGAAGCCGGCATCGAAGATGCCGACATGGTCATCGCGGTAACGCAAAGCGACGAGATCAACCTCGTCGCCTGCAAGCTGGCGCAGCAGCTGTTCAACGTTCCGACCCGCATTGCGCGCATCCGTGCCACTGATTTTCTCGTCAACGAGCGCATTTTCGGCCAGGATTGTTTTGCCGTTGATCTCGCCATCTGCCCCGAACAGGTTCTGACCGACTACATCGTCGAGCTGATCCGATTTCCCGAGGCCCTGCAGGTGCTGGAATTCGCCGACGGAAGGGTGAGCCTGGTCGCGGTGCGGGCCTTTCAGGGCGGGCCGCTGGTGGGGTGTCCGCTGAAAGAGCTCAAGCGGCACATGCCGTCTGTTGAAACGCGTGTCGCGGCGATCTTCCGCGGCGATCGGCCGATCGCGCCCGACGGCGACACGGTGGTGGAGCCAGGCGACGAGGTTTTCTGTCTTGCCGGTGCCAAGAACATCAGGCAAGTGTTGCGGGAGCTGCGCCGCATGGACAAGCCGGTACAACGCGTCATGATCGCCGGTGGCGGCAATATCGGCCTTCGGCTCGCGCTCGCGCTGGAAAAGGACTACGCGGTCAAGGTCATCGAGCACAGCAAGCCCCGCTGCGAAATGCTCTCCGGGCGCCTGGATAGGGCGCTGGTCCTGCAGGGCGACGTGACCGACGAGTCGCTGCTCGAGTCGGAAAACATCCAGGAGATGGACGTTTTTGTCGCCGTGACCAACGACGACGAAAACAACATCATGAGCTGCCTGCTCGCCAAGCGTATGGGTGCGCGGCGCGTGGTCGCGCTCATCAACCGGCGTGCCTACGTCGACCTGCTGCAATCGGGCCAGATCGATATCGCCATTTCGCCCGCCCAGGCAACCATCGGCACGCTGCTCGCGCACGTGCGCCGCGGCGACGTAACCCAGGTGCACTCGTTGCGGCGCGGCGCGGCCGAGGCGCTGGAGGCGATCGTGCACGGGGACTCCGAGTCCTGCCGCATGGTCGGGCGCAAGATCGAGGACATCGAGCTGCCTAAGGGGGCCACCATCGCCGCGGTCGTGCGCGGCGAGGAGGTGATGATGGCGCACCACGACACCGTGATCCAGGCCGGGGACCACGTGATCGTTTTCGTCGCCAATAAGAAAATCGTGCCGAAAGTGGAAAAGCTGTTCCAGGTCGGCGTGGGATTTGTCTAGATCCAAGCTGGGTTCTCGTCGCACGATCAAAGCTTGTGCGCAGGGTGGAGAAATCGCGATAGTGCAACCATATCGGGTTATCTAGATGACCCAGATGCTCCCGATAGCTCGGGTCCTCGGGCTCATGGCCATGGTCATGAGCTCGACGCATCTGCTTCCCATCGCCGCATCTGTGATCTTCGAGGACGGAACGTTGCTGCCGTTCCTGTTCTCGATGGTCTTCAATTTCACGTGCGGACTGCTTGTCTGGATCGCGACGCGTCACCACCGGCAGGACTTGCGGCCTCGCGATGGATTCATGCTGGTCACTTTGGCGTGGACCGGAGGCGCGGCATTCTCCACCGTTCCATTTCTGGAGGCCATTCCGGGACTGTCGTTCACCGACGCCTATTTCGAATCCATCTCCGCGTTGACGACCACCGGGGCGACCGTGCTCGTGAATCTGGATACCATGCCGCAGGCGATCAATCTCTGGCGCCACTTGCTGCAATGGCTCGGCGGCATGGGCATCATCGTGCTCGCGGTGGCCGTCCTGCCGCTGCTCGGTATCGGCGGCAGGCAGATTTTCAAGGCCGAAACGCCGGGGCCGATGAAGGACACCCAACTCACCCCGCGCATCACCGAAACGGCGAAGAACCTGTGGCTCGTTTACGTCGGCATCACCTTCCTTTGCGCGCTGGCGCTCAGGATAGCCGGAATGGGCTGGTTTGACGCCGTCTGCCACGCTTTTTCCACGCTGTCGACGGGCGGATTTTCGACGCACGATGCGAGCATCGGCTATTTCAATTCGGTCGCGATCGAGGCGGTGATGATCTATTTCATGATGGTGGCAGCGGTCAATTTCGCGACCCACTTCCTGGTATTTCGCGGCAAAAGTTTCCTGCCCTACCTGCGCGATGTCGAAGCAAGACCCGTATGGGCGGTGTTGATCGCCAGCTCGCTCGGAATTGCGGCCTACCTCTATGACGCAGGAACCTATGAGAGTTTCTGGACTGCGCTGAGGCACGCCAGCTTCAACCTGGTCTCCGTGGCAACGTCCACCGGCTACGCCAGCGTGGACTACGCCAATTGGCCGGTTTTTGCGCCGATCTGGATGCTGTTCCTGAGCTGCCTCGCATGCAGTTCCGGCTCCACCGGCGGCGGTATCAAGATGGTGCGGACGCTGATTCTGATTCAGCAAGCATTTCGGGAAATGCGGTTGCTTCTGCATCCCAGCGCCGTGAGCGTTCTGAAAGTCGGCGGCGCCGTGATTCCCAACAAGATCATCTTTGCCGTGCTGGCGTTCATCTTCGTCTATTTCATAAGCCTCGCGGCGTTCACGCTGATTCTCCTGGCCAGTGGGCTGGACCTCGTGACCTCCATTAGTGCAACCCTTGCCAGCATCAATAACGTCGGCCCGGGCTTGGGCCAGGTCGGACCGGCAGGGAACTATGCTCTGCTTACCGATTTCCAGAAGTGGCTGCTGGCGTTTGCGATGCTGGTCGGCCGCCTGGAGCTCCTCACGGTATTCGTGCTTTTCACGCCGGGGTTTTGGCAGAAGTGACTGCAGTCCGGGCGCGGGGCTCGCGTCAGCCGCCGCCGCGAAAAGAAGCGAGCTCGCGCCACCCCTAGCTCGGGCTGTGTGCGGCCGCCTGCACCGGCTCGGATCAGCGCGATGAAACGCTGAAGGAGTCGAAAAAGGTCGCCAGTTCCTCGGCCGCTACGGCGCGCGCGCTGCCTACCGCGGCGATTTGGTAGACGCGGTCCCCGGAGACAAGCAGCCGCGCTCTGAGCACGGCAGGTGCCTCGCCGATCGAGCCCTCGGCGACAAATTCCGTCCCTGCGATCCCGCTCGCCCCCACCGCGCGTTCGGAAACGATCTTGCCCTGGATGTTGCGCGCCAGGGCATCGCGCAGTGCCGCCAGCGTTTGCGCGTCGCGGACCTGGAGATCGACATAACCGACGCCGAAGACCATGTCGGCAGCCTTGGCCGACCAAAGATGCATGAGCGGACTTCCCGGGATCGCGGAAAGGGTCCGAGACTCCTGCGCCGGCCTTCCCGGCAGCAGCACGCTGAAGCGGCCCTCCTTCGATGTGACCTCGCGCCAATCGAGGCTCGGGTAGCAGCCGGCAAGGAGTGCGACGGCGAGGGCGAGCGCCGCGCCAGCCTGTGCGGCGATGGCGTGCAATCGAAGCGGCCCCGGGCCTATTTGGCGCAGATGACGGCTATCTCCACCAGCATGGAGGCTCGCGCCAGCTTTGCCTCGACCGTGGCGCGGGCCGGAAGATTGTTCTTGTCCACCCATGCGAGCCAGGATTCGTTCATCTGATCGTAGCCGCGCAAGTCCGCGAGCCACACGTTGGCCGACAGGAGCTTCGATTTGCTGGTGCCCGCCTGCGCGAGTATCGCGTCGATTTTCGCGAGAACCTGTGCGGTCTGGCCGCGCACGTCCTGCGAAGTGTCGTCGGCGACCTGCCCGGCGACGTAAACGGTGTTGTTGTGCTCGACAGCCGCAGAATACATCTTGCTGGGATTATGGCGCGTGATGGTCATGGGCTCTGCTCCTCGGAGATGATGCGGTTTAACGATCGTACGCCAGCACCGGCGCCAGCCAGCGCTCGGTCGCTTCCAGTGCGAGCGATTTTCGGCGCGCATAGTCTTGCGCCTGGTCTTCGCCGATTTTGCCGACGGCGAAATAGCGTGCCTGTGGGTGCGAGAAATAGAAACCGCTCACGCTCGCGGCCGGCAGCATCGCGTAGGATTCGGTGAGCGTCATGCCGATCTCGCCGGCACCGAGCAAGTCGAACAGCGGCCCTTTTTCCGTGTGGTCGGGGCACGATGGATAGCCTGGCGCGGGCCGAATGCCGCGGTATTTTTCGGCGATCAGTTCCTCATTTGCGAGCTGCTCCTGCGGCGCGTAGCCCCAAAACTCGCGCCTTACGCGCGCATGGAGGAGTTCAGCGAATGCCTCGGCAAGCCGGTCGGCGAGCGCCTTGAGCATGACAGCGCTGTAGTCGTCGTGTTTGGCCTCGAAGGCATGCACGCGCTCCTCGACGCCGATTCCCGCCGTAACGGCGAAGGCGCCGATCCAGTCGGCGATGCCTGAACCCTTCGGGGCAACGAAATCGGCCAAACACAGGTTGGGGCGATCGGCAGGCTTTTCCGTTTGCTGGCGCAGATTGTGCCAGACCATGGCGATTTCCCGGCGCGTCTCGTCCGTGTATATCTCGATATCGTCGCCGCAGCTTGCCGCCGGGAACAGGCCGAGTACGCCGTTTGCCGTCAGCCACTTCTCGCCGATGATGCGTTGGAGCATGGCGCGGGCGTCCTTGAGCAAACTGCGAGCGGCCTCGCCCACGGTCGCGTCTTCGAGGATATTCGGATATTTCCCGGAGAGATCCCAGGTCTGGAACAGCGGCGACCAATCGATATAGCGCGCGATCTCGGCCAGATCTTGGCCGCGGAAGTACTTGCCTCCGATCGCCGCAGGCCGCGGCGGCGCGTAGCCGGTCCAGTCCGCACGGAATGCGTTCTGGCGTGCCCTATCGAGAGGTACCAGTGCCTGACCCTTCTTCGCCTGATGTCGTAGGCGAATCTTGTCGTAGTCGGCGCGCACCGATTTGGCGTAGCCCCCGCTTTGTTCATCGGAAAGCAGGCTCTGGCACACCGACACCGAGCGCGAGGCGTCCGGCACATAGACGGTGGGGCCCGAATAGCTGGGCGCAATTTTCACCGCGGTGTGAACGCGCGAAGTCGTCGCTCCGCCGATGAGCAGCGGGATGCGCAATCCCTGGCGCTCCATTTCGCGGGCGACATGCGCCATCTCCTCGAGCGATGGCGTGATCAATCCCGAGAGTCCGACGATATCGGCACTGTGTTCGCGCGCCGTGTCGAGGATTTTTTGCGCCGGCACCATGACGCCGAGGTTGATCACCTCGAAGTTATTGCACTGAAGCACCACCCCGACGATGTTCTTGCCGATGTCGTGCACGTCGCCCTTTACCGTGGCGAGCACGATCTTGCCCTTCGGCCTGGTGTCGCCCGATCTGGCCTTTTCCGCTTCGATGTAGGGAACCAGGTGCGCCACCGCTTGCTTCATGACGCGCGCCGACTTCACCACCTGCGGCAGGAACATCTTGCCCGCGCCGAACAGGTCACCGACGACGTTCATTCCGTCCATTAGCGGCCCTTCGATGACCTCGATCGGATGCGCGGCCTTGGCGCGCGCCTCTTCGGTGTCCTCGACGACCCAGGTGGCAATGCCCTTTATGAGCGCGTGCGCCAGGCGCTCGTCAACTGGGGCCTTGCGCCATTCGAGGTCCTCTACCTGTTCCTTGGCGCCACCCTTGACCGACAGGGCGAACTCGACCAGTCGTTCGCCCGCGTCGGGGCGGCGATTCATGACTACGTCCTCGACCCGTTCGCGCAATTCGTGCGGAATCTCCTCGTAGACGCCCAGTTGCCCCGCATTGACGATCCCCATGGTGAGGCCTGCGCGGATGGCGTGGTACAGGAACACGGTGTGAATCGCCTCGCGCACAGGATCGTTGCCGCGGAAAGAAAATGAGACGTTCGACACCCCGCCGGATACCTTGACCTGTGGCAGATTGACCCGGATCCAGCGCGTGGCGTCGATGAAATCACGGCCGTAGTTGGCGTGCTCCTCGATGCCGGTGGCGATGGCAAAGATGTTCGGGTCGAAGATGATGTCCTCGGCGTGATACCCCGAGCGTTCGGTGAGCAGGCGATAACAGCGGCCGATGACCTCGATGCGCCGCTCGAGGGTATCGGCCTGGCCGCGCTCGTCGAACGCCATCACGATCACCGCTGCGCCGTAGCGGCGTGCGAGCCGTGCCTGGCGCAGGAACTCCTCTTCGCCTTCCTTGAGCGAGATCGAGTTGACCACGCCCTTGCCCTGAACGCATTTCAAGCCCGCCTCGATCACCGACCATTTGGACGCGTCGATGACGATCGGGACGCGGCAGATGTCGGGCTCGGCGGCGACCAGGTTCAGGAATCGCATCATCGCCGCGTGCGAATCGAGCATCGCCTCGTCCATATTGATGTCGATCATCTGGGCGCCGTTTTCGACCTGTTGGCGCGCGATCGACAGCGCCTCGGCGTAGTCCCCGGCGAGGATGAGGCGGGCAAAGGCCCTGCTGCCGGTGACGTTGGTGCGCTCGCCGATGTTGACGAACAACGAATCGCGGCCGATGTTGAGCGGCTCCAGACCCGCGAGCCTCAGCTTGGGCTCGATGTGCGGCACGCGCCGCGGCGAATGCCCCGCCACCGCCTGAGCGATAGCGCGCAGATGCGCGGGCGTGGTGCCGCAGCAGCCGCCGACGATGTTGACGAGCCCGGAGCGCGCGAATTCGCCCATCAGCTCCGCGGTGTATTCGGGCGTCTCATCGTAACCCGTATCCGAGAGCGGATTGGGCAGACCCGCGTTGGGATGGGCGCTGACGAAAATGTCGGCGACGGCCGAGAGCTCTTCGACGTACGGGCGCATCAGCTTGGCCCCAAGCGCGCAGTTCAAGCCAATCGACAACGGACGTGCGTGGCGCACCGAGTTCCAGAATGCCTCGGGGGTCTGGCCGGTGAGCGTGCGGCCGGAGGCGTCGGTGATGGTGCCGGAGATCATGACCGGCAGCCGCTGCCCGCGTTCTTCCCACAGCGATTCGAGCGCGAAGATCGCCGCCTTGGCGTTCAAGGTGTCGAATATGGTCTCGAGAAGAATCAGGTCGGCCCCGCCATCGACGAGTCCTCGGGCGGCCTCGGTATACGCGGCCGCAAGTTCGTCGAAGGTGATATTGCGGAACGCCGGATCGTTGACATCGGGCGAAATCGAAGCGGTCTTGCTCGTCGGGCCGAGCACGCCGGCGACGAATCGCGGCTTGGCCGGGGTCCGTTGGCTGAACTCGTCAGCGACGGCGCGCGCGAGCCGGGTCGCGGCGTGATTCAGCTCATAGGCCAAGGCTGCGAGGCCGTAATCGGCCTGCGAAGGCGCATTCGAGTTGAACGTATTGGTCTCGATTACGTCTGCGCCGGCATCCAGGTACTGGGCGTGGATCTCGGCGATTACCGCCGGCTGTGTCAGCGTAAGCAGGTCGTTGTTGCCCTGTAGATCGCGCCGGTGCGCGGCGAAACGCTCACCCCGGAATTGCGCTTCAGAGAGTTTATGGGCCTGGATCATGGTGCCCATGGCGCCGTCGAGAACGAGGATACGGCGATCAAGAATGGCGCGAAGCTCTGCGGTGCGGTCTGGCTGCATTGGTCCCGAATCGATGTCTTGGAGGCAAAACATGTAATTGTACCTTCCAAGATGGGGCCGGGACGAGGCGATCAAGGACCTATGCCCACGCAGGCATGCGGGTTCTTGCGCGATAACGGCCTGTCCTGGAAGCAGTGCTGAAACGCGGCTATCCGCCGGCGCGCTTATCGCTCGCTGCCTGCGGTTTGGGGCGGGCCGAAAGCGCGTCTTGCACTCTCGCCGTGGGAATCGCGACTCGCGTTCTGAGCCGGAAGGCCGAATGAGCTCGCACGTGATTTTCCGCGATTGGCTGCGGCGGACATTCTACGGGCGATCGGGCTCGGCCTCGGAGAGCTTGAGGCCGATGAAGCGATCAAGCAGCGCCGTGTCGGCCAGCAGCTCGCGCGAGCGCGAGCGGTGCACCACGGCGCCGCGTTCCAGCACCACGGCGTTTTCCGTCAGTGCAAGCGCGATATCGGCGTGCTGCTCGACCAGGAGGATGGTCGTGCCTTCCTCGGCCGCCATGCGCGCTATCGCGCCGGTCAATTCCTCGACGATGATGGGTGCAAGGCCCTCGAGCGGCTCATCGAGCAGCAGCAGCGCGGGATTGAGCATCAGCGCGCGCCCGACCGCGAGCATCTGCTGTTCGCCGCCCGAGAGGTGCATGCCCTTGGCTCGGCGGCGCTCGGCAAGTTGCGGGAAGAGCCCGTACACGGCCTTGAGGTCCCACCGGCCGGGCCGCGCGGCGACAGTCAGGTTTTCCTCCACCGAAAGCGAGGGAAATATCTCGCGCTCCTGCGCCACCCACCCCAGGCCCATTCGCGGACGCAAGTGCGGCGCGAGCCGGGTGATATCCTGCCCGCGCCAGCGAATCGAACCGCGCGCGAGGCGCGTGCAACCCATAATCGTTAGCAGCAGCGTGCTCTTGCCCACGCCGTTTCGCCCCAGTACGGCCAGGCTTTCGAATTCCCTGACTTCGAGCGATACGTCCTCCAGCACTACCGAGTCGCCGTAGCCGGCGCGCACGCCCTCCAATGCGAGCAGGATCTCAGCCACGGACGCCCCTGCCGAGATAGACCTCGCGAACGCGTTCGTCGGCCGCAATCTCAGCGGGCGTGCCTTCCACCAGGATTCGGCCGCCGACCATCACGATGATGCGGCTGGCGAATCGGAACACGATGTTCATGTCGTGCTCGATGAACAGCACGCTGATGTGTTCCGACAGTCCGGCGATCGCGCTGAACAGCCCGGCGCTTTCAT
>JACQTO010000180.1 GCA_016210745.1 Betaproteobacteria bacterium | reverse complement strand
TGGCTGCGACGGCACCGATGCCAACGCCTACATGCTGGGTCTCAGGTACCTGATGTCCAAGCGCACCAGCATGTACGTGACCTACAACAAGGTTTCCAACGGCTCCAACCAGATCTCGGATTACTCCGCCAATGACAGCTATGGCGCGGCAGCGGCAATCGGCGCCGGCGCCGATCCGCGCGTTTGGGCGATCGGCATGATGCACAACTTCTAACTTGTGGCGATCAGTAACTTGCCGATGAATCACGCGCTTGCGCCTGGGTCAATGATGACGCCGAGGCCGAATTGTTCTGGAAGCGATTCGGGAGGTGATAAGTAGAGTCCATGCATGGGGCAGAAAAACTTCGGGGCGGGTCTCAGACCCGCCCCTAGTTTTTTTGGGGGTACGCGTGATGCGAGCGCCGTTGCGGCCGTCACTTCGCAGTGCACTGGCCGTGGAAATCTCCCTTGCAAAGGATCTTCCCGTCGGCGTCTTGTCCATTTGCCGCAAGTGGTTATTAGGTAGCGGTTGTAGAAACTTCGTCTTCTAAATCAGATCATTGCATTTATGCGGGTAATTTCCTATTGCATTTTTCTCTATCATCAATGAGAATCATTCTCATTGCCACTGATATATTGCCACCTCCATGTACATCTGCCTTTGCAACGCGGTGACCGAGAACGATATCCAAGCGTGCGTCAGGGAAGGAGCCTGTTCGCTGTCCGATCTCCAGCGCTGCCTTGGCGTGGGCACCTGCTGCGGCCGCTGCACGCATGCCGCCCGCCAGGTACTGCACGAGCTGCGCGATGATTCTTCCCCGCGACTTGCGGCAGGAGTTGCTCCCGGGTAACGTTACTCGTTCAACGTTACGCGGGGGACTGCAATGAAAGGCGACAAGAAGGTCATCCAGCACTTGAACAAGGCTCTCCTCAACGAGCTCACTGCGATCAACCAGTACTTCCTTCACGCCCGCATGTTCGGCAACTGGGGGCTGAAAAAATTAGAGGAACATGAGAAGTCGGCTTCGGTCGACGAGATGAAGCACGCCGACGAATTGATCGAGCGAATCCTCTTTCTCGAGGGGCTTCCGAATCTGCAGGACCTGGGAAAGCTCATGATCGGCGAGGGCGCGCCCGAGGCGCTTAAGTGCGACCTCAAGCTCGAGCAGGCTGCGCTTCCAGTCCTCAAGGACGCGATCGCGCACTGCGAGACCTGCGGCGACTACGTATCGCGCGAACTGTTCGAGAACATCCTCGAGTCCGAGGAGGAACACATCGACTGGCTTGAAATCCAGCTCGCTTTGATCGACAAGGTCGGGGTGCAGAATTGGCATCAAAGCTGGAATGGCGCCAGCTAGATACCGGACGCGCCTGTTGCACCGTTTGAAGGAATCGGTCAGCGTCAGCACGGGGGGCCGCGTTCGCCCGCTTGACAGGGGCAAGCCACATCAGCGCTTCGCGTGCTGAGTTCCTGAAAAACCGACCCTCTGGATCACTTCGGCCAGCGCCTTCGAATCCGCCCGCCGCGACGTGATCTGCATCACGCGAAGCGCTAAACCGGAATTTCTTGAGTGCCGACGGCTTACCGCCCACGTCGGCGCTTGCTTTTCATCTGGTATCTAAGTAGCATTTGATACGTTGAATGTACCAACGCATACATAAACGAGATCATGAGCGCCGTATTCGACCAGGTCCGTGCGATTGACCTCCATCAACGGCAGAACCGTGAGCGGCTTGCCAAAATGGTCGTGCAGCTTTTCGACCACTGGCAGCTTTCCGCTCCGGATCAGGCATCGCTGCTCGGTTTGTCGCCGGCGTCACGGGCGACGGTCGCGCGCTATCGCAACGGTGAGCCCCTGGCCGACAATATCGACCTGCTCTCTCGCGCCGGACATCTGCTGGGAATTCACAAGGCGTTGCGCATCCTGTTCCCGCACGATCGAGATCTTGCCTACCGCTGGGTGAGCACGCCCAATCGCAGGTTTGGCGACCGCAAGCCGCTGGAGGTACTGAAACAGGGTTACGAGGGAATTCTCGCAGTTCGCCGCTACCTTGACTTCGAACGCGGTCGCTAGGGCCTCATGTATGCGGACTTGCTCAAGGATATCGTCGATTTCCACGACGACCTGGTGCGCAACATCAAGGGCATCCGCGTATCGCAGCATCTGTTCGACGACCTGTCCGATGATCCCGAAGCACAGGCGCTCGCCGTTGCCGCGGAATCGGCGGATCGCCTTCCGAGCGAGGCGCCGCTCATCACGCGTCCGTTCGACTATGGCACGGTCGTCACCTTCCCCTTTGTGAATTTCAACGGCCAGGGAACGCGATTTTCAGACGGCCTGAATTACGGTGTTTGGTACGGTTCGCTCGATGTGGAGACGACCGTGCATGAAACCGTTCATCGCTGGCACGAGTTCATCATGGACAGTTTTCCTCGAGAGGATCGGGAGATCGTGGGTGAGCGGCGCGTATTCCATGCCCGCTGCGACGCGATCCTGATCGACTTGCGCGGCAAGGAACGCCGGGAAAAACGCCTTCTCGATCGGCGCGATTGTCGGTACACGCAACAACTCGGACGCTATCTCAAGGAGCAGAATCAGAACGGCCTGCTGGTTCACTCGGCGCGTTGCCGTGGAACGAACGCCGCCATCTTCACGCCCAGCGTTCTTTCGCGCGTCCGGGACCTGTGCTTGCTCAGCTATCGCATGAATCCCACGCGGGACCTCGTGCGCGTCGAGCGTGCGCCGGGGCGAAAGTGGCTGGAAATCAGGCCGAGCAGTTTGCGTTAAAAGCGGGGGTGGGGGGCGACGCCCGCTTGGTGGTTTCAGGGTGGCTACGTACTCTGTCGGTATCCCCGGCGCGCGCTGTGCGCGCCGAGCGCGATAGCCGGTGATCGTTCTCGATGCTTCGGTAGTCCTGGAAGCGTTCTCACATCCGGCCCACGAGCGAGCGCAATCGCGAGCGCATCTCCTCCGCGGGCAGTCGCACGCTGTGGCCATGCCCGGGGAGAACCCATTCGAACCGATAACGCTCAAGCGCGGCGAGGGAGCGCTTCAGTTCTTCCCATGAGTACCAGCAAGCGTCGCGGAAGGCGATCAGGTCTTGGCGCCGCGGGTTCCAGGCGAGCGAGTCGCCGGTGAAGAGGTAGGTCTCCTCGAGCAGGTAGACGACGCTGCCGCGCGTGTGTCCCGGAACGGGGATCGCAACCAAGCTGCCGCGGACGTCGGCCGCTTCGCGTCCGGCAAGCAGATTGGTCGCGTAGGGCGCAGCCGAGCGATCTTCCTCATGAATCCACACCCGCGCGTTGAAGTGCCGGGCGTAACGCTCGGCGTCGGCCACATCGTCCTTGTGGGTGAGGAGAATGTCGGCGATCCCGCCGAGCTGTTCGAAGGCGCGCACCAGTTTGGTCGCGTAGCGCGGCGAATCGACGAGCGCGTTGCCTTGGCTACGCCGGATGAAGTAGGCGTGGGCGCCGAAGGAGGAGCGCGCGTTGTAGCCGCAGCGGTACACGCCTGAGGCAAGCTCTTGGGGAAACAATCCTTCAGGCGCGGTGCGATGGCTCTCGGTTCCGACCGAAGCGGTCGGGCAAACGAGCAGCGCACGCCAGGCTGCGCGTTCCTCTTCTTCTGTTGCCGGCTGGCGCGCGAACACCGACTTGCCGCCGCGGTGAACGATCAGCTCCGGAGCGACCTCGCGCGAAGCGGCGCAATCGATGCAGTGGGTATCGATGTACCAGTCGCCGCCGGCGGAGGCGGGATTGCGATCGATGGGTTTGGGCATGGGATTCTCGTCGGGATTCCGAAATTGGAATCGACCGAGTGCTGTTTGGTTCCCCTCGGATGCTTATGAGCAGTCCAAGCCCAGCGCGTTCAGCATTCGACCCGACTCACTGGCAAAACATTGATAGCCAGTCCGCCGAGGGCCGTTTCCTTGTACTTATGCTGCATGTCGGCACCAGTGGTGCGCACTGTTTCGATGGCTTGGTCGAGGGTTACGTGGTGCGACCCATCCCCCCGCAGAGCAAGCGAGGCTGCGTTTACCGCCTTAACGGCGCCCATCGCATTTCGCTCTATGCAAGGTATTTGCACAAGCCCGCCCACTGGATCGCACGTCATGCCGAGATGGTGCTCGATCCCGATCTCGGCCGCGTTCTCGATCTGTTCGTTGCTGCCGCCCAGTGCTGCTGTCAGGCCGGCCGCTGCCATCGCACACGCCGCGCCAACTTCGCCCTGGCAGCCGACTTCAGCGCCCGAGATCGAAGCGTTGCGCTTGAACAGCGCGCCTACCGCAGCTGCAGCCAGCAGGAAGTCACGCAACCCTGACGGCGTCGCTTCCTTGTAGAAGTCCGCGTAGTAACGCATTACCGCTGGGATGATGCCCGCCGCACCATTCGTCGGTGCCGTAACCACTCGGCCTCCGGCGGCATTCTCCTCATTTACGGCGATCGCGTAGAGACTTATCCATTCCATGACCGCGTGTGGCGTGCTTCCCGAGGCGGCCTTCAATTGGCGGTACAGGCCTGGAG
>JACQTO010000185.1 GCA_016210745.1 Betaproteobacteria bacterium | reverse complement strand
TCCTCGTCGTCACCGACCGCGACGAGCTGGACAAGCAGATCGAAGGCGTGATGAAGAACGCCGGCGTGATCGGCGCCGATTCGCCCTCGCCGCGCATCACTTCGCGCGCGGAATTCGTGCAGAAATTGGGGGCCGCCATGCCGCGCCTCCTGTGCGCGCTGGTGCACAAGTTCGACCCGGCCGACCTGAACGGACCGCCTCCGCCCGTGCAGGGGCGCTTCTACGTGTTCGTGGACGAGTGCCACCGCACCCAGGGCGGCGACATGAACCGGCAGATGAAGCGCTGGCTGGAGGGGGCCATCTTCGTCGGCTTCACCGGTACGCCGCTGCTGCGCAAAGATAAGAAGATGACGCGGGATGTGTTCGGCACTTACATCCACACCTACAAGTTCCACCAGGGCGTGGCCGACGGCGTCATTCTGGACCTGAAATACCAGGCTCGCGACGTGGCACAGCGCCTGACCTCGCAGCAGGCGGTCGACGCCTGGTTCGAACAGAAGACCAAGGGCCTCAATAACTTCCAGAAGGCCGTCCTGCGCAGGCGCTGGGCGACTTTCGAGGAGCTGACGAGCGCCGAAGGCCGCAAGCGCGAGATCATCGCCAACATCATCGCGGACTTTGCTCTCCAGCCCCGGATCAACAACGACCGCGGCACGGCGATCCTGGTGGCGGCCTCCATCTACGACGCCTGCCACTATTACCGACTGTTGCAGAACACGAGCTTTGGTCGTTACTGCGGGATCATCACGTCGTACCAACCACAGCCAGGTGCGATCGTGCTGGAGCCGCAAGACAGCGACGAGCGCTACAAGTTCGACACTTACACGAAGCACGTTCTCGGGAACGGCCAGACCACCAAGCAGTACGAGGACGAGGCCAAGCGCCGCTTCATCGAGGAGCCGGCGAACATGAAGCTGCTGATCGTGGTGAGCAAGCTGCTTACCGGCTTCGATGCGCCGAGCTGTACCTACATCTACCTGGATAACGAGCTGCGCGACCACAACCTGTTCCAGGCGATCTGCCGGACCAACCGGCTCGACGGCGATGACAAGACCTACGGCCATATCGTCGATTTCAAGGAACTGTTCGGCGACGTGCAGGAGGCGATCGCGGTCTACAGCTCCGACGAACTGGACACGGACCAGGGAGAGAACAACGTTCACCTCAAAGACTGGCTTGCCGAGGGCCGGAAGCAACTCGATCTCGCCCGTGAGGCACTGCGGTACCTGTGCGAACCGGTGCCCTTGCCGCGCGAGGTCGAGCAGTACCTGCACTATTTCTGCGGGGACGCCGCCAATCCCAATGCCCTGAACGAGACCGAGGCGCTGCGCGTGTCGTTCTACAAGGCGGCGGCCACGTTCGTGCGCGCCTTCGCCGCGATCGCGCAGGATCTGAGCGCGGCCGGATATCCGGATGCCGAAGCCGCGGCGCTGCGCAAGGAGGCCGAGTTCTACGCCGACATCCGCGCGGCCATCAAGAAGCACTCGGGCGAGGAACTGGACATCAAGCCCTACGAAGCCGACATGCGCCACCTCCTCAACACCTATATCCAGGCCGACCCGGCGGCCGATCTGGCGGAGCTGGCCAACGTGCCGCTGACCGAACTCATCATCGAGACAGGCATTCACGACGCCATCGCCCGCAAGCTGAACGAGAAGGGCAAGCTCTCGCGCAACGCCATCGCCGAAGGAATCATCAACAACGTCCGCAAGACCATCATCCGCGACCAGCTCACCGACCCGCGCTTCTACGAGCGGATGTCCAAGCTGCTCGACGACCTGATCAAGCAGAGCCGGGCCGACACGGCGGCCTACGAGGAATTCCTGCGCAAGGCCGAGGCGCTGGTGAGAAAACTGGCGGCGAAGCAATCCGAAGACGGCGTGCCCGCCGTGCTACACGGAAAGCGCGAAGCGACCGTGATGTACAACAATTTGCCGCGGATCCTCACCGCCGTCCCCGGCCCCGCTTCCGGGATCGCTCAAGTGCTTGCCAAATACGGGGATCTCGCCGAGCTGGCCTTGAAGATCGACCGAGTGATGCGCGAGCGGGCACCCGCGGGCTGGAAGGGCGACCAGGCGCGCGAGGCGCAGGTTCTGAACGCGCTGTTCCCGCTGCTCGACCGCAATCGCGAGGCGACCCTCGCGCTGTTCGAACTCGTCAAGAATCAGCCGGGCTACTGATGGCAGAGACGATTCGATTGGGCGAGATCGCCATCGCGGTGACGCGCAAGGACATCAAGCATGTCCATCTTTCGGTTCATCCGCCGTCCGGCCGCGTAACGCTGGTTGCGCCCAAGGGCACGCGCCCGGAGGTGGCCCGCGCCTACGCCATCTCCCGGCTCGGCTGGATTCGCGACCAGCAATCCAGATTCCGGATTCAGGCGCGCGAGCCGCGCCGTCAGTACGTGGAGCGCGAGAGTCACTACCTTTGGGGACGACGCTATCTGCTCTCGGTAAGGGCCGAAGATGCAAAACCCTCGATAAAGCTGGGTCATCGCCGCATCACGCTCACCGTGCGTCCGGGCAGCAGCCGGGCCAAGCGCGAGAAAGTCATGCATGAATGGCACAAGACGCTATTGCACAATGCAGTACCCGGACTGATCCGCAAGTGGGAGTCGAAACTGGGCGTCAAAGTAGCCGGCTACTTCCTCCAGCGCATGAAGACCAAGTGGGGCGGCTGCAACCACCGGGCGCGGAATATTCGCTTGAATACCGAACTCGTGAAGAAGCCGAAGGACTTGCTCGAATACGTCATCGTGCACGAAATGGCCCATCTGCTGGAGCCGACGCATAGCGAGCGTTTCATGGCAATCCTTGGGGAACATTACCCCACTTGGCGCGAAGCGCGTGCGGAACTCAACGAGTTACCGCTGACGGCGCAAGCGTGGAAGGAGTGATCGCTGGATCATGTGGGGCGGGTAGAATTAACCGATAGGTCTAGCCAAGAATTGTCAAACACAGGAGCACGCCGCATGATCGACGTCTACACCTGGCCCACTCCGAACGGCCACAAGGTCCATATCATGCTGGAGGAGACCGGGCTCGCGTATCGCGTGCACCCGGTGTCCATCGATTCGGGCGAGCAGTTCCGGCCAGAGTTCCTGAAGATCAGCCCCAACAACAAGATACCCGCCATCGTCGATTCCGACGGGCCCGGCGGCGAGCCGATCTCGATGTTCGAGTCGGGGGCGATTCTCATCTACCTCGCCTCCAAGACCGGCCGGCTGCTTCCGGAGAACCTGCGCGACAAGTGGTCGACGCTGCAGTGGCTGATGTTCCAGATGGGTTCGATCGGGCCGATGCTCGGCCAGGCGCACCATTTCAACGGCTACGCCCAGGAGAAAATCGAATACGCGATAAGGCGCTACACCAATGAGGCGAACCGCCTCTACGGCGTGCTTGACCTGCGGCTGGCGCAAAGCGAGTACGTCGCCTGCGCCGACTACACTATTGCCGACATCGCGATCATGCCCTGGCTGCGCTCGCACAAGAGGCAAGGCGTGGACATGGAGCAGTATCCGAACGTCAAGCGCTGGTTCGACGCCATCAGCGCGCGGCCGGCGGTGCAGCGCGGGCTGGCGGTGCTCGCCGATCGCCGCCGCGAGGGTCCGATGACCGACAAGGCGCGCGAAAATCTGTTTGGCGCCGCGCAGTACCAGCGCCGCTAAATCCACACTCCGGCGGAGGGGTCCCATATGACCAAGAATTCGAAAATTGCGTTGATCGCCGGAGTCGGCGACGGTCTGGGCGGAGCCATCGCCAGGCGCTTTGCCCACGGCGGCTACGCCACGGCGCTGGTCGCGCGCAGCGCCGAGCCCCTGGCGCGCATCGCCTCCGAAATAGAAGCCTCGGGTGGCCGAGGCGTCGCCTACGTCGCCGACCTGCGCGAGGAATCGGCGGTAACGAAACTGTTCGAGGACGTGGAAAAAGAATTGGGCCCGATATCGCTTGCGGTGTTCAACGCCGGGGCGAACTACCGCGCTTCGATCCTCGACACGCCGGCGGACATGTTCGAGAAGGTGTGGCGCCTATCCTGCTACGCGGGTTTTCTGGTCGGCCGCGAAGCCGCGCGCCACATGGCTCCGCGTGGGCACGGCAGTGTGATATTTACCGGCGCCACGGCATCGCTGCGCGGTTCGTCCCAGTTCGCCGCATTCGCCTCGGCCAAGGGCGCGCTGCGCCAGATCGCGCAAAGCATGGCGCGCGAACTCGGGCCCCAGGGCATCCACGTCGCCTCGGTGATCATCGACGGGGTCATCGACAGCGCAATCATGCACGAGCGCTTTCCCGAGCGCATGTCGAAGCTGCCCTCCGCGGGGGCGTTGAAACCCGAGCACATCGCGGAGGCGTACTGGCAACTGCATCACCAGCCCCGCGACGCTTGGTCCTTCGAGATCGACCTGCGACCGTGGGCGGAAAAGTTCTGATTACTTGATGCCCAGACTCTTGATCAACGCGCCGTTGCGTTCGTATTCGGTGCGGATGCGCTTGTCGAGTTCCTGCGGCGTGCTGGTGAGCGACTCGCTCCCGCGCTGGGCGAGACTGTCCTGATAGGACTTGCTCAGCGTGACCCTGTTGAGGTCGGCGCTGATCTTTGCCACCACGGCCGGGGGCGTGCCCTTGGGGGCGAGCACCGCCATCCAGGACAAGACTTGGAATCCCGGGAAACCCGACTCGGCAATGGTCGGCAATTGCGGCAGGAACGCTGAGCGCTGCAGCCCGCCTGTGGCGAGCGGCACCAGCCTGCCGTCCTTGATATAGGGAAATGCCGTGGACACGGCGGTCATCACCATCGATACCCGGCCGGCGAGCACTTCCTGCAGCGCCGGCGCGGCGCTCTTGAACGGAATGTGATTCAGCTTGATTCCGGCGGCGCGCTGCATGCGTTCCCACATCAGGTGGTGGGTTCCGCCGACGCCGTTGGTGGCGAAATTGATCGCGCCGGGCCGAGTCTTGGCCAGGGCGACCACTTCCTGCAGCGACTTGACCTTCAGGGACGTATGGGAAACGAGCACGTAGGGAAACATCCCCACCATGGCAACCGGAACCAGGTCCGCCATAGGATCGTAGGGCATCTTTTCCTGGAAATACGGCATGGTCACGAGCACGCCGTCATCGGTCATCAAAAGGGTGTAGCCATCGCCCGGCGCTCTGACGACGGTTTCGGCGCCTATCAGCCCGGCCGCGCCCGGCTTGTTTTCGATCACTACCGACAGGCCCCACAGGTCGGATAATTCCTTGGCGAGGAAGCGCGAGGTGATGTCGACCGCGCCGCTGGGAGCATAGGGAACCACGATCCGCACTGAGCGCTCGGGAGTCCATGCCGACTTCTGCGCCAGGCTCGGTGCGCAAACGGATGCGAGCGCCACGGCCAAAATCAGCGTCGCACCGTTGCGCCACGCCGATTTACCACCTTGAAATAATTTCATGTTGTCTCCTATACGATGGATTCTTGAGCAGGCTTGCACATCGCGTCGGCGGAATCACCGGCATCCCGGCCGTGCCTGCGCTTGTTCAATTCTATCCTGATGCTACGCCTCCTTGTTTGTAAGGATACATTTGCAGTCGGTGTGATTCAAACGCACGCGACGCATGGTGCAACTGCGCTAAACTAGCACCTCCGGCAATGAGGCCGGTTGGATCCGCCCTCCAGGGAGCAATTTGCATAATGAGCGACTTCCAGACCCTGCATGAAATCGTCAAGGCGGCACGCGCGAAACTGCCCGATGATGCGTGGGACTACCTGATCGGCGCCGCGGAAACGGAGACGACGAACATCCGTAATCGCATGGCGATCGACAGCCTGGCGTTTCGCCCACGGGTGCTCCGTGATGTGAGCAAGATCGACTGCTCGAGCAGGTTCATGGGCAAGCCGATGCGCATTCCGGTCTTTCTCGCCCCGATGGGATCGCTTCACGTGATTGGCCCCGAGGGGGCGCTGGGCGCCGCCAAGGGGGCTGAGCGATTCGGCGTGATGAGTTTCCTGTCCTCGGTCGCGCAACCCGGCCTTGAAGAGGTTGCCTCCGGCACCAAGCACCCAAAGGTCTACCAACTCTACGTCCGGGGCGACCGGGCCTGGGTGGAAGATCATGTTCGCCGCGCGATTGCCTGCGGATATCACGGTTTCTGCTTCACGGTGGATACGGCAATCTACAGCCGGCGCGAGCGCGATATACTCAAACGCTACCTGCCCTCCGGGCGCCGTTCAGCGGCTGGTTTCGATTTTCAGGCCGGCATGAGCTGGGACCTGATCAAATGGTTCAAGGACAAATACTCGATGCCGCTCGTTCTCAAGGGCATTGCGACGGCCGAGGATGCCGAACTGGCGATAGCTCACGGTGTTGATGTAGTGTACGTGTCGAATCACGGCGGGCGGCAGTTGGACTACTGCACAGGTTCGATCGAGACTCTCTCGGAGGTGCTCAAGGCTGTCGACGGCAAGGCCGAAGTCGTCGTGGATGGCGCGTTCCTGCGCGGAAACGATATCGTAAAGGCGATTGCCTTGGGCGCAAAAGCCGTCGGCGTAGGCCGACTGTACGGATTTGGATTGGCCGCCGCCGGCGATGCCGGCGTTGCGCGGGTGTTCGAGCTTCTTGAAATCGAGATGCGAATTTGCATGGGACTGCTCGGCGTGTGCCGCCTTGACGAATTGAGTCCACGCTTTGTGCAGTCGGGGACGGCGGTGCGAACCGGCGCGTTTGCGAGCGCCTTCCCGTTTCTCAAACTCGACGAACACTCGTACTGAGCCGAATGCCGCACGCTGCGATGATCGGTATCGATTGGCGCCGCCTCGCACCGCGCGGCGTTCGCAGTTCGGACGTGCACCCACAGGGCACATGGCGAAATTTGCGTGAACGCATGCAATTTCGCGATCTGAATCTCAACTGCAAGGAGATGACCATGACTTTACTAAAATCTTGGATTGTTGCCGTAGGCATGTCGTTCCTGGCGACGATCGCCAATGCCCAAGTGCTTGGGATCGCTACGAATGCACAGGGTTCGCTGTATTACTCGGTCGGGACCGCGATCGCTGGAATCATGCAGCAGAAGGCGGGGATGGCCACCCGCGTGCAGCCCATGTCCGGTTCGACCTCTTACACGCCGCTGGTGAATCGCGGCGAGGTCGAGTTCGGCCTGCTGAACGCCGTCGACGTGGTCAATGCCTATAACGGCGTCGACAACTTCAAGGACCGCAAGAACCCGGATCTGCGCCTAGTGGGGGTCGTGTTTCCCATCCAGAACGGCATTGCCGTTCCCAATGATTCGCCGGTGAAGTCGCTCGGCGATCTCAAGGGGATGCGCATTCCGAGCCGGTTCACCGCGCAGAGCACGATGCAGTTTGTCCAGGATGCGATTCTTGCCAACGCCCATCTTTCCACTTCCGACATGAAAGGCTTCCCGGTGGCCGACCAGTTCAAGGGGATGCAGGCCCTTGGCGAAGGCAAGGTGGATGCGGCGCTGTCCTGTTTCACCTGCGCGACGGCCAAGGAAGTCGACGTCGCGCTCGCCCCGCGCGGCGGGCTGCGTTTCCTGCCGTTGCCGGATACACCCGAGGCGATGGCGGCAATGCGCAAGATATTCCCGGCTGCCCGTTCCCGGGTCTTCAAGCCCTCACCCGCGTTTTCCGGCATCGCTGTGCCCACGCGCCTGTTTGAATACAGCTCTTTTCTCGTCGCCAGCAAGCGTGTTCCTGACGAGGTGGTCTACAAGACGGTCAAGGTGATCCACGGGAACAAGCCGGTGCTCGCCGAAACTTCCGCGCCGATGAAGGGATTCGATCCGAAGGCGATGGCCGAGCCGAGTCCCGTTCCCTATCATCCGGGGGCGGAGAAGTTCTACAAGGAAATCGGTCAGTGGCCCCCGAAGAACTAGCGGCCTAGGCCTGGAACGCTCTTCTCGCGCCGCGCGCGGCGCGAGAAGACACGCTGGTCGTCACGACATGTTCGACTGCAGGTAATTCTGCAGACCCACTTTCTCGATCAGCTCGAGCTGGGTCTCGAGCCAGTCGATGTGTTCCTCTTCCGAGTTGATGATTGACTGGAACAGGTCGCGGCTGACGTAGTCGCCGATCTTCTCGCAGTCGGCAATCGCTTCCTTCAATGCCGGGTGGCCGATCAGCTCGAGCTTGAGGTCGCACGAAAGCACTTCCTTGGCCGAGCCGCCGACCATCAGCTTCTTCAACTGCATGGTGGGTTTCCCCTCCAGGAACAGAATCCGGTCCATCAGCTGGTCGGCATGCTTCATCTCGTCGATCGATTCCTTGTATTCGTGCTCGGCGAGTTTTTCCAGACCCCAATTCTTGAACATCTTGGAGTGGAGGAAATACTGATTGATCGCGGTCAGTTCGTTGGTCAATACCGCATTCAGATGCTGAATGATTTTTTCTTCGCCTTTCATATGTCCTCCGGTACGCGATGTGCAACTTATCCGCGCAGCAGCCAGGCCGGCCGGCTTGGATCAAGAAGGATAAGTGCGATCAGCCCGCCGAACATGGAAACGTTCTTCCAGAACAGGACGTATTGCATCATGTCGAACGTGCCCTGCGGCGTTACCCATTTGCGGTGGTAGATATAGCTGGCGGGAATGAGAAACGCGCCCCAGGCGAGACATACCGCCCACACGTACACGTTTGCGAGCAGCAGGACCATGCCGACGGCTTCCATGGCGAGCACAATGGCCAGCGCCAGGCGCGATGCGGGTATGCCGCGCTGCGCCATGCCCTGCGCCGTTTCCTTGAAGTGCATGGCACCGTGCAGGCCGGCTGAGACCCAGATTCCGCAAGTGAACAAACGCGCGGCAAAATAGGCAAGCGCCTCGACTCCGATCATTGGATTCCTCGTCTGGTCTATGGGGTAAGCGGGCGCAATCGAAGCCGTCCGGTTCGGATCTGCGCATTATGCCCGCTCGCGCCTCCGAGGGAAAACCTGCGGGCGGAACTTGGGGTGGCAGGCGATCATACTGGGCGCGTAGGCCGTCTCTTCGCCCAGGTCCTCGGCGGCATGCCAGGCCCAGCGCGGATTCCACATCGCGCCGCGGCCGATGACGATCATGTCGGCTTTGCCCGAGGCGACGATTTCCTCGGCGTGTTTGGGCTCGGTGATCAGGCCGACCGACATGGTCGCGATGCCTGCTTCCCGGCGCACTTTCTCGCCGAAGGGAACCTGGTAGCCGGCCGATAGCGGAATTTTCTGGTGCGGATCGAGGCCGCCGGAAGACACGTCCATGTAGTCGCATCCGAGCCGTTTCAGCTCGCGCGCCAGAACCACCGTCTCCTCGGGCGTCCAGCCCCCGTCCACCCAGTCGGTTGCCGATACGCGAATGCCCATCGGCTTGTCGGCGGGCCAGACCGCGCGCATCGCCGCGAAGAGCTCGAGCGCAAAGCGCATGCGGTTCTCCAGGCTGCCGCCGTATTCGTCGTCGCGCCGATTGCTGATCGGGGACAGAAACTGGTGCACCAGGTAGCCGTGGCCGCCGTGGATCTCGATCAAATCATAGCCGATGCGCTCGGCGCGCCGCACCGCGGCGACCCACTCGCCGATAAGCACCTTGATCCGTTGCCGGGTAAGCGCCTCGGGCACCGGCCAATCGGGAGCGTATGGGATCGCCGATGGCGCCTCGGTGCGCCAGCCACCTTGTTCGGGCGTCAAGGGCTTGCCGCCCTGCGCCGGTGTTTGGGTCGAGCCCTTGCGGCCGGCATGGGCGATCTGCAGTCCGAGCTTTGCCACGCCGTAGCGGCGGCAGAAATCGATTACCCGCTTGAGGGCCGCTTCGTTGTCGTCGCACCACAGGCCGGCGCAGCGCGGGCTGATGCGAGCGACGGGATTGACGTTGGTCATCTCGGTCATCACCAGTGCGGCCGCGCCCAGTGAAAACGATCCCAGATGCATCAGATGCCAGTCGGTTGCCGAGCCATTGTCGGAGCTGTACTGGCACATGGGCGAAACCACGATGCGATTGGGAAGCGTCAGGCCGCGAAAGGCGATGGGAGAAAACAGGGTACTCGCCATGTCCGATCCTTGTCTCGCGAGTTATGGGGTGTTTGTCAGGAAGCCGGCCGGTGATCCCGGATGGCGGTTTATTCTAGCAGCATGTTGGTGGCGTGCCCGCGTTGCAGTTCTAGGCAATCTTTCCGCCATCGGCGTACCCTACGGCAAACGTGTTTTCAGCCAGTGCCATGCAGCCGCCGCCTATGAAAGCGAGTTCTAACGGTACGCCCAACCCGGACGCGCGGCGAGCGCCGCGCCAAGTTGTCGGCACCGCAATCGCGCGCCGGTCGGCGCGACGTTAGACGTCGGCCGCTGACCGAGCGTCCGATGACAAAAGGCACACATCCGGCTACACTGTCCATGTGAAGCCGTTTCGGTGGGATCCGGATAAAAACGAGCGCTTGAAGACGGGGCGTGGTATTTCTTTTGAGGAGATCGTTCTCGCGGTTGAGGAAGGTGGGCTCAAGGACATTCTGGTCCACCCGAACCAAAGGCGTTATCCGGGACAGGTGGTGCTTGTCGTGGTCTATCGTGAGTATGTTTTCCTTGTTCCATCGATCGAGGAAGAGGAGCACTACTTCTTGAAGACCGTCATTCCGAGCCGGAAGGCAACGCGTGACTATTTAGGAATGGATGATTCAGATGAGAAAGCTTGACCGTTACGAACGAGAAATACTCGGTGCCTACGAAAAAGGTGCATTAGTTTCCGTGCATCCGACAAAAGCACAGTTCGCTGCGTTTCGCGACGCCGCGCGCGGAACCTTTGTTAAGAGCCGACGCGTAAACATTCGTCTTTCGGCGGCCGATCTTATGGACATCCAGGCCCGGGCGTATGAAGAGGGTGTTCCCTACCAAACGCTAATTGCTAGTGTCCTTCATAAGTACGTATCGGGGCGCCTGCATGAGAAGAGGTCACGTCTAACCGCCGGCTCAACAGCGATCGCCCGCAAGCGGGCGGCGCGTTAGCCGGGACGTTGTGCATAAGAGGGACCCGTGAACTCTCACATTGCCGTTCTGCTTTTGGCCTCGGCGACAGCTTTCAGCAGCGCTGTCCTGGCGACGCCGCTCGAGCAACTTCGCGATGCGCCGGTGTCCAAGCTCGAGTTCGCCAGCTTTAAGCTGGAGGTCGCTCTCCTCGGAATCAAAGATTGGCCTTTTCCAATTGAAGATGTCAGCGTTTCCTACAAACTCGGTCCGGATCAAATCGAAATAGTCGTTGCCGTACGGAAAGTCCGCGCTGAGTCGTTTCGCACTGCCTGTGCTCGAACCCTTGGGCGAGTCCGTGAGTTTCTGTACGTAAATGCTGACGGGGTTGCGCCTATGGGACGGTCTTACATAGGCTCCTACTTTCGGGGCCCATGGCGTGGCAACGCACGCGAGGCCGCTTTGCGCGCGTTGGACGCCATTACGCTAATACGGGTCGACGTTGTCGGAAGCGGGAGTTGCCACGCCGCCCTCATCAACGCTCCCGTCACGTTTTGAGCGCAATTCCCGGGGTGATCTGCCGGTCACGTGAGAACCTATGCCCAAGAAGCGCGTTGCGGATCGACCTTTGCAAGCGGCCTTTGCCTGCTCGCTCGGCGTCTGACGCGAGCCGTCAGGCACTCGAATCATGACCCCGGAACAGACTGCTACTGCCTACGCCCAGATTGCTCAACACTGGGATTGCCCAGAGTTCAACAGCAGCTACGGCATAAATCAACATGAACGGGCATTGCAGTTTGTCTCCGAATTTGGCAGTGCCCTCGATATTGGCTGTGGAAGCAGTGGCCGGATAATCAATCTTCTCCAAAGTCACGGATTCACGGTTGAGGGTTTGGACTTATCGCAAGAGATGTTGACGCGTGCTCAGAGACATCATCCCCATGTGCGGTTTCACATGGCCAATATCTGTTCGTGGAACTTTCCGAAGAATTACGACTTCATTTCTGCGTGGGACAGCATCTGGCATATTCCACTTCACCAGCAGCTTGGAGTGCTTTGTAAAATCTGTGCCGGGTTGACTCACGGAGGGGTGTTGATCTTTACAACAGGCGGTGTCGAGAATCCCGAAGAAGTGACAAATCCTTGTTTCGGTCAGCCGCTGTATCACGCCGCCCCAGGGATTCCGGCGATATTGCGTACTCTTGCAGAGTCCAATTGTTCATGTCGGCACTTGGAGTATGACCAATACCCCGAAAAGCACGTCTATGTTATCGCGCAGCGAGCCTGACATGGCGCTCTGCCGTCAGCGCCCAGCTATCTCAACTCCCACGCAAGTAAATCGCAAAGGAAGCCGCAATGAAACCTCCTATCTTCCCCGCCGCCGTGCACGCCGCAGGTGTACCGCCCCGACTCAAGACGACGATCTATCCTGAGCCGTTCGCCTCACGCGTAGCCGGCCGTGAGAAGTCCGTGCTCGGCGATCTATTCGGTCTGACCAACTTCGGCGTCAACCTCACGCGTCTGAGACCCGGAGCGATCTCCGCCCTTCGACATGCCCATTCCAAGCAAGACGAGTTCATCTACGTACTGGAGGGGCATCCGGTTCTGGTCACCAAGGCGGGCGAAATGAAGCTCGAACCGGGAATGTGTGCCGGGTTTCGGGCGGGGGCGGGCGATGCCCATCACTTAGTCAATCGCAGCAAAGAGGACGTCCTGTATCTCGAAGTGGGGGACCGCACTGCGGATGATGACGTCGTCTATCCGGATGATGACCTCCGACTGACGCGCGGCGCAGACGGAAAACGGTCATGCACCCGAAGGACGGCACTGCATATTGAATCTCGCGATGTGTCTGGCGAACCGTGAGCCCTAAACCCGGCGTCAACCGAAGCGCCCAACGGCGCCGCCGCTGGGTTTTCGTGGCGCGCCGCGCGCCAGCGCCCGGTGGACGGCTGCGTGCCCGTTCACTGGGCACCGTCAGTTCAAGCCCCCGCGGGTCGCCGCCGCAACGGCGTCGTCGTCGATCGCCGCACCATGCCCGGCGGGCGGAGCGAAACGTCGCGGAAGCGCAACATTTCGCCTATGCGGCGCGAAGCCCCGTGATAGAAACCGGTCTCCGTTGCGAAGTCCGACGGGTTGCAGAAAGTGCCGAACAGGATGTCGAATATCGGCAGGTCGGAGAAATTCCCGTAATGGACCCCGCGTTCGTGGTGGCGCGAGTGGCTCTCAGGACGCTGCGCGATGTAGCCGAGCCAGCGCGGCGTACGGATGTTGCTGTGCTGGAAGATCGACAGTAACGTGGTCGCAAGCAGCACGGCGGTTGCCGCGCCTGGCGTTAAGCCCACAATCAGGGTCAGGCACAGGCTGGACAGCGCGGTCCACCCGACCATGTCAGCCGGACTGAACCAGAAGGCGCTGTAGGTGTCCAGCCGCTCGGCGCTGTGGTGCATCTGATGAAACACCCGCCACAGCACGTTCGAGGCGTGCATACTCCGGTGCCAGACGTACACGCCGGCCTCATACACCAGCAAGCCGACAACCGCGCCCTTCCATGTCCCAAGGGCGGTCAGATCGAGTAGCCGGAAGCGCTCCAGATGCTCGGTCCACAGCAGCGGTAGGTACGACGACAGAAGGAAGTAGACTGCAAAGGCACCGAGGCCGAATGCCTTCCAGCCCTTCACGCTGGGCAACGGCCGTGCGGGCGCCAGGATCTCCCAGGCGATCAAGGCTGCGTACAGCGCGAAAACCGCAAGCGAGGCGGGGTCAAAAAGCAGGTCTATCGGGGATGGCATGATCGGGCTCCTTTTGGTTCAATAGCGGAGGCGCAAAGATAAGATCCGCCGCCCGGAAACACTAAAGCCATTTCGGCAAGAAACCCGACAGATCGGCCATGACTGCCTCGCATTCTCCGGTGAGCGTTGCGATCCTCTCCTTTCCCGAGACCACGGCCTCGGTGATCTATGGCATGTACGACTTGTTCATGTCGGCCGGGCGCGACTGGGGCCTCATCGTCGACGGACGACCCGGACCGGCGCTGGTGCGCCCGTGCGTCGTCTCTGTGCTGTCCCAGTCCTTCATGGCAGCCAACGACGTGCGGATCGCACCGCAGGCCACGATCGAGGAACGGGCGGACGCAGATATCGTGTGCATCCCCGAGCTTGCGGTGGCTCCTGGCGAGCCATTGACCGGCCGGTTTAGCGACGAGATCGCGTGGCTCAAGCGCTGCTATGCGCGGGGCGCGACGCTCGCCACTGCGTGCTCGGGGGCGGTGCTGCTCGCCGAGGCCGGCTTACTGGACGGTCAGGATGCGACCACCCACTGGGCCTACTGCGACATCCTGCGCAGCCGCTATCCGGCGGTGAAGGTGCACAAGGAGCGTGCCCTGGTGGTATCGGGCGAAGGGCAGCGTCTGGTCATGGCAGGCGGCGGCACCTCGTGGCAGGATCTCGCGCTGTATCTGATTGCGCGCTTCGTCGGCGTGGATGCCGCGATGAACGTCGCGCGGATCAACCTCATCGATTGGCACGCCATCGGCCAACAGCCGTTCGCGCGCCTCGCTCGCTCGACACAGGTGGAAGACGCCGTGATCGCGCGCTGCCAGACGTGGATCGCGGAGCACTACCACGAGCGGTCTCCGGTGGCTGCGATGGTGCGCTTGAGCGGTCTGGCGGAGCGCTCGTTCAAGCGCCGCTTTCAACTGGCAACGGGAATGTCGCCGCTGGAGTACGTGCACACGTTACGCCTGGAAGAAGCGAAGCAGATGCTCGAGGCCGGCGATCAGCCGATCGAGGCCATCGCCAACGAGGTCGGCTACGAGGACGCCGGATTCTTCAGCCGGCTGTTCCGGCGCCAGGTGAACCTGACGCCGGCGCAGTACCGCAAGCGGTTCGGATCGATGCGACGGGCACTGAAGAGCGGTTTGTAAGCCAGGGGCCCAGCATGGAATTCCAGAACTCGTTTCCATCAGGAGGCCGACCTTGCGGCTGTAAGAAGTCCTGAGTTGCGCCCTCCGCAGATGCACTGGAGCGGACCGACCGGACGATCGTCACGGTGGGTTACTGATCGATCAATCTCTAGCGCGCGGTCGACGAAGCTGCCGCGAGCTTTTCTTTCAAGTACTCCCAGTCCCGGCTGAACCGGTAAGCATGTCTGGCCGGCGGCTGCGGGGACTGCGTTTCCAGCCAGCGCACGGTGCCCGCGCTGGTGTTGTAGAAGGCGTGCACGCAACCGACCGCGGTCCAGAGCAAATCGCCCTCGTGCAGCGTATAGCGCTTTTCGTCGGCGACCGCATCGACCTCGCCCTCGAGAATATAGTAGGACTCCTCGAGCGGGTGATCGTGCAGGTGAGCGATTCCGCCTTTCTGGTATTCGACCATGAACATCGTGTGCAATTGCGCATCGAGACGCTGATCGACGAGCATTTTCACCGCGATCCCGCTGTAGGCCATCAGCGCGGTCGACATGCTTGCCGACACGGTCGGCGCGTCGACGCGCGCTCCGACCTTGAGCTTGTCGAGATCGATGTCAGCCTCGGCCATACGGAACAGATTGCGCGAGCGCGGGTCGCGAATGTCGAGATCCTCGATCTCGTAGTTTCCGGGAGAGCCGAGAAAGAAGGTGTCGTCCGCGCCGTCGTCTTCCCGCGGCTGCGGAGCCGCCATGTCCACCCATTTGGCGCTGCCCTTGGATGGGCCCAGCCAAGCGTGCGGTACGCCTACCGGAACCAGCCCGCATGCGCCCGGGAGCAGCGGGTAGCCGCGGCCGTCCAGGATCAGCGTGGGCGTGCCCTCGAGCACATAAAAGCTTTCCTCGAACGATTGCACGTGGGTGTCGACGTGTCCGCCCGCCTCGATCGTGCACAGACCCAAGCCCATGTGCACCGATCCCGCGCGCCGGTCGACCAGCGGGAAACGGGCAAACGATCGGCTGCGCGCAACATACGCGGGTGCCGGGCGAATCTCAGCTTTGCGCAGAATGTGATGCATGACGTTCCTCCATTTCCGTGTTCAGGTGCGGCGGGTCGAATTGCAGAAGCCGGCCAGCGGGAAAGGGACGCACATCGTGTGTACTACCACGCGATGTAGGGTTTTCCGCGGGAGTGCCCCCGATATCTACTACACTAGCAGCTGCGCGCAACTATTGCCGACAGTCCGTATACAAGAGAAATGCCTGAGATCAGCTACAGCGTTCACGATGAAGTCTTGGCCGACGAGTTCATCGCTGTGCTCGAAGCTTCTACGCTTGCTCAAAGAAGGCCCGTCGATGATCGCGCCTGCATCGAAGGCATGCTCAAGCACGCCAACCTTATGGTGACGGCACGACTCAATGGAAAGCTGGTCGGTATTGCCCGATCTCTGACAGATTTCGTGTACATAGCCTATTTGTCGGATCTCGCTGTAGATGAGGAATACCAGAAGCTCGGTGTCGGCAAGAGGCTGCTTCAGTTGACCAAGCAACAGCTTGGGCGCAAATGCAAGCTGCTGCTGTTGTCTGCTCCTGCGGCCGTCGAGTACTATCCGAAGCTCGGTTTTGAGCGGCACCCGCAGGCATGGATACTCATGCCGGATCGAGATGTCCAGTAAGGGCGATGCAGATGAACGACACAGGCTACGTGCTGGACAACGCATGGAAAAAAGCGCGGGAGCGGTTGACTCTTCAAGAGCGCTTCGCGGATAAAGCCACGCGCCGTAGAATCATCGCCCTTGGCCCTGCGCGCGGGTGGCACTGTCTGGAAGCGGGTGCCGGAGCGGGTTCGGTCGCGCGGTGGCTGTCCGCTCGCGTCGGACCGAACGGCCGCGTTCTCGCTGCGGATCTGGACACGCGTTTCATGGCTAGGCTGCAGAAAGCAAACCTAGAGGTCCGTCGGATGGACGTCGTTTCGGAGGAGCTTCCCCGGGCGGCGTTTGACTTCGTGCACACGCGCCTGTTGCTGATCCATCTTCCGGCCCGCGAGGCCGTGATGCACAAGTTGGTGCAATCCCTCAAACCGGGTGGCTGGCTCCTTCTGGAGGAACGCGAAGCGGCCGCCGTGCCTATCCGGATGCCGGCCCTGGATAAAGCTTGGAATGCAATGGAGGGCGGCCTGCGCGCCGGCGGTGTGGGTACCGGCTGGGCGCACACGATGCCCGCGCTGCTGCAACAGGAAGGGCTGATCGACATCGGGGCCGAAGGAGAAATCCCCGTTTTCCAAGGGGATTCCGTGACGGCCGACTTTTGGCGCGTTACCTGGGAGCAGATGCGCGAACGCATGATCGCCACCGGTCTTGTGGACAACGACGGCATCGACGAGGCGATGCGAGCGCTGCGGCAGCCGCAGGAGTGGTTTGTCGCTCCCGCAGAATTCGCGGCGTGGGGCAGACGTCCGGCCTGAGGACCTCACTGCCATAGCGGTCCCGCCGACTACGATGACGATCCTGCGCACTGTCCGAACGCTCGCGCGCTACAACGCCTGGGCCGATAGACTGATCTTCGACGCTGTCGCCAAGCTGCCGGATGGCGAGGCAACCAAGCCACGGCGCAGCCTATTCAAGAACTTCGTTCACACGCTCAACCATAACTACATCATCGATCTTATCTTCCAGGCTCATCTTGAGGGTCGCGACCACGGCTTCACCGCGCGGAACACCGAGGAGTACCCGCCGTTGCACGAACTGTGGCAAGCGCAGGAGGCGGTGGACAATTGGTACATCGCTTGGAGCGACCGGATGACCGATGCCGAGCTGGATGAGAAAGTGGCATTTGCTTTCGTAGGCGGCGGCCAGGGCGCGATGACGCGTGCGGAAATGCTTCTGCATGTCGTAAACCACACGACTTACCATCGGGGATTCGTCGCCGATCTCTTCTATCAGGTGCCGGCGAAGCCACCGATCACGGATCTCCCTGTCTTCCTCAGGGATGCGTCGCCGGATTTGGATTGAGGTTGCAGGCTTGGCGCAGGCGTCGGTGATCCCCGAACCCAATCACACCTGCCCGCTTTGCGGTGGCCCAAACGGGTGTGCTCCTGCGGCAAGCGGGACCTTCGGCTCGCCTTGCTGGTGTAACGAGGCGAGCTTTTCGCCCGAGCTGCTTGCGCGCGTGCCGGAGGCTATACGCGGCAAGGCTTGCATCTGCAGGACCTGTGTCGCCGCGGCTCGGCACTGCGCACCCCCGGGTGCGCCGCCCGCCGCGGACGAACCTACACCGCGCTTATGCCGCCATCCACCGAAATGATCTGGCCGGTGATGTGGCGCGACGCGTCCGAGGCGAGCAATGCGGCGATGCCTTTGAGATCCTGATCGTCGCCCAATCGGGCAAGCGGCGTGCGCTTGATGAGTTCCTCGCCGATGATCTTGAGCGACGCATAGGTCATCTTGGAGGGGAAATAGCCGGGGGCGATGGCATTTACGGTGATGTTGTATTCGCCCCACTCGCCGGCGAGCGCGCGAGTGAAGTTCACCATGCCCCCTTTGGTCGTGTTGTACGCGAGCGTCTTGAGCATCCCCGGGGCATTCCCTCGCAAGCCGGAAATCGAAGCGAGGTTGATGATCTTGCCGTAGCGGTTCGGGATCATCGAGCGCTTGGCCACCGCTTGGGTCACCAGAAATGTGCCGGTCAGGTTGAGATTGACGATCTTCTGCCAGGCTTCCAGCGGATGGTCCTCGGCTGGCGAACCCCAGGTTGCGCCGGCGTTATTCACCAGGATGTCGATGCGACCGTAGTGGCCGAGCACTTTGTCGACCATCGGCACGACCTGCGCGGCCTGGGATACGTCGCAGGCAACCGGCAGCGCCTCGACATGCTGGCTGGCGAGGGCCGCACGCGCCTGCTCCAGCTCGTCGGTCTTTCTGGCGGTGATGGCAAGCTTCGCGCCCATTTCGCCCAGGGCTTCGGCGATTTGCAGGCCGAGTCCGCGCGAGCCTCCGGTGATGAGGGCGACCTTGCCGGTGAGATCGAGAAGTTTCTTTACGCTCATGAAATTTTCCTCAGATGAATGTCTTATCCTGCGCGCGCTTCGCCAAGCTGGCTCTCTAACGCACTACTTCGAACAAGCCCGCGGCGCCCATGCCGCCGGCAATGCACATGGTGATCACCACGTACTTCAGCCCGCGGCGCCTGCCTTCGATGAGCGCGTGGCCCACCAGGCGGGAGCCCGAAACGCCGTAGGGGTGGCCTATCGCAATGGCGCCCCCGTTGACGTTCAGCCGGTCCTCCGGAATCCCCAGCTTGTCGCGCGAGTAGATGACCTGCACCGCAAAGGCTTCGTTCATTTCCCAGAGGTCGATGTCCGCCATCCTGACTCCGCTGCGCTCCAGGAGCTTGGGGACGGCAAACACCGGCCCTACGCCCATTTCCTCGGGCTCGCAGCCAGAAACCGCAAAGCCGCGAAAAATGCCCATCGGCTTCAGTTTCTTTCTCGCCGCGGCCTTGTCGCTCATCACGACGCATGCCGAAGCGCCGTCGGAGAACTGGCTGGCGTTTCCGGCAGTGATGACTCCGCCCTCGATGGCCGGTTTGATCTGCGCCACGCCCTCGTAGGTCGTGTCGGCGCGTATGCCCTCGTCTTTGTCGGCGGTAACCTCGCGGGTTGTTTCGGCGCCGGTGTTCTTGTCGATCACCTTCATCTTGACCGTGATCGGCACGATCTCATCTTTGAATCTGCCGGCGGCCTGCGCCGCGGCCGCGCGCTGCTGGCTTTGCACGCCGTATCGGTCCTGCGCTTCGCGAGCGATGTTGTAGCGCTTGGCGACCATCTCGGCCGTCTGCAGCATCGGCCAGTAGATCTCGGGTCTGTGGCGGTGCAGCCACTCGTCCTGGATCATGTGCTTGTTGGCTTCGTTCTGCACGCACGAAATCGATTCCACGCCGCCGGCGACGTAGATGTTCGCCTCCCCGGCGATGATGCGCTGCGCCGCGAGCGCAATCGCCTGCAGGCCCGAGGAGCAGAAGCGGTTCACGGTCATTCCCGAGGTGGTCACCGGGCAGCCGGCGCGGATGGCGATTTGCCGCGCGATGTTGGACCCGGTTGCGCCTTCGGGCAGCGCACAGCCCATGATCACGTCCTCCACTTCCTGCGGTTCCAGGCGGGCGCGTTCGTACGCGTGTTTGACGACATGACCGCCGATCTTGGCGCCATGGGTGATGTTCAGGGCGCCGCGCCAGGATCTGCACAGGGGCGTGCGGGCGGTGGATACGACGACTGCGTCGGTCATTGGGGTCTCCGATCAAATACTTTAAATGGGTTTCGTCAGCCTAAACCGGCACACCAAAGCGGCTGGTTTTGCTTTTATCAATCTCGGGGCAAAATGGGGTCAGAGTAACATTTCCCAAACGCATCAAGCCGACTCGGTACCGCTTTGATGAAATGTTGCTCAGACCCCATTTTGCTACCAAATTCGTCGCCGAAGCAGGTGTCTCCGCGCGTTCGGAGTCTATTAAGTCGAATTCGCCCGCGCGCCTCAATTGAATTTCTTGCCTTCGGCAGCAAGCTTCAGCAGCAGGGGCGCGGGCTCCCACGCGGCGCCCTGATAGTTCTTGCGGAAGCGCTCGATGCTTGCAAGAACGTTCGCCAGCCCGACGGTGTCGGCGTAGAACATCGGGCCACCCCGGTAGGCAGGGAATCCGTATCCCGTTAGATAGACCATGTCGATGTCGGAGGCGCGCAGCGCAATGCCTTCCCCGAGGATGTGAGCGCCCTCGTTGGCGAGCGCATACAGACAACGCTGCAGGATTTCCTCGTCGCTGATCTTTCGCGGCGTGATGCCGATTTCCTTGCGGTAATCCTCGATCAGCTTCTCGACCACCGGATCGGGCACCGGGGTTCGGTTGCCCGCTTCGTAGCGGTACCAGCCCAGCCCGGTCTTCTGGCCGAAGCGCCCCAGTTCGCAGATGCGGTCGGCGATCTTGGAGTAAACGATGTGGGGCGATTCCACATAGCGGCGCTTACGCACGTACCAGCCTATGTCATTGCCCGCCAGATCGTACATGGCGAACGGTCCCATGGCCAAGCCCCATTTCTGCAGCACGCCGTCGATCTGTTGCGGCAGCGCCCCCTCGTCGAGCATGAACAGGGCCTGGCGCACGTACTGCTCGAGCATGCGGTTGCCGATGAACCCGTCGCACACGCCGGAGACGACGGGGACCTTGCGCAGTTTCTTGGCCAGCTTCATGGTGGTGGCGAGCACGTCCTTCCCGGTCTTCGCGCCGCGCACGACTTCAAGCAGGCGCATGACGTTGGCCGGGCTGAAGAAATGCGTGCCGATGACGTCTTCGGGGCGTTTCGTGAAGGCGGCGACCTGGTTGACGTCCAGCGTGGAGGTGTTGGTGGCAAGAATGGCGCCGCGTTTCGCGATCGCGTCGAGTTTCTCGAACACGGCTTTCTTCACGGCGATATCCTCGAACACGGCCTCGATGACGATGTCGGCATCGCGCACTGCGTCGTAGGAAAGCGAGGACTTGATTAGACCCATGCGGGCGTCGACCTCGGCCTGGCTCATGCGGCCCTTCTTCATCGTGTTGGTGTAGTTCTTCAGGATCGTCGCCAAGCCGCGGTCCAGGGCATCCTGTTTCATTTCAACCAGGGTCACCGGAATGCCGGCGTTGGCGAAGATCATGGCGATGCCCCCGCCCATGGTGCCGGCGCCGATGACAGCAGCGGTTCGCATTGGTCGCGTCGGCGTATCCTCGGGCACATCCGGAATTTTCGTGGTCTGGCGCTCGGCGAAGAACATGTGCCGCATCGCCTTCGATTCGGTCGTGTTGACGAGATGCTCGAAGCGCGAGCGCTCGAATTTCAGGCCCTCGTCGAACGGTTTCGAGACTGCCGCCTCGACGCACGCGATGATCTCAAGCGGCGCCGGGAAGCCGCGCGAGGTCTTCGCAACCTCGGAGCGCGCCCGCTCGAAGAACTGCACCGCGCCCTCCAGCTTGGCGCTCATCGCGCGGATGCGGCGCACGCCCTTGCCTTGCTCGATAAGCCTGCGCGCGTAGTCGAGCCCGCCCTGGAGCAGATCACCTGCGACCACTTCCTCGATCAGTCCGAGCGCCTGGCCTTTTTCGCTGGTGATCGGATTGGCCGTGAGCATCATCTGCAGGGCCTCGGCGACCGGAATGACCCGCGGCAGCCGCTGCGTGCCTCCTCCGCCGGGCAGAATGCCGAGCTTGACTTCGGGAAGGGCGAGGTTTGCCTTGGGCGCGGCCACCCGATAATGGCACGCAAGAGCGAGTTCCAGCCCGCCGCCCATGGCAAAGCCGCCGATCGCGGCCACCACCGGCTTGTGCATCCCGTCGAGCACGGCGATGATTTCGTGCAGCGTGGGCTTGGCAGCGCTCTTGGGGGTATTGAACTCGCGGATGTCGGCTCCGCCGGAGAAGGCCTTGGCCGAACCGATCATGACCACGGCCTTCACCGCCGCATCGGCGGCAGCCTTGGCGAGGCTGTCGTAGATGTGCGTGCGAAGGGCGTGTCCCAGCCCGTTGACCGGCGGGTTGTCCATCACGATCACTGCGACATTGCCCTGCACCGAATAGCTGCTTGCACTCATGGGGAACTCCCTGCTGGATTACCGGGGAAGGGGCGATTTTACTGCATCAAACTGGAACCTATCTCAATAATATGCCGCGCATGCGACGGCGGCGCCGAGGCAGTCGCCTGCGACGAGCGCTCGCTCCGGGGATGCGCTGCAAGGAGCGAGTCACCGCCGCTTACTGCTTGGAAAGCAAGGGGCGTAAAACCGTCGCTGCAAAGCCTGAGGGCCGCGGCATGCGCGCGCGCGGCGCACCGCTGGAATCGGTTCCAGTAAATCCCTGAGCGGCGCGCGATCGATGGGCAGGCGCGGTGTCTCAGCGGCGCCGATAGGGTCTCGCGGCGCTCAGGCGCATGGCAACTCCGATGCGCGCGCCGGCATCGATCAGCCGGTCCAGGCTGAAGATGTCCTGGTCGGCTCGAAGTTTGCTCATCTGAGACGGCGAGAAGCCGAGTCTGGCGGCCGCTTGGGCATCCGTGATCTGCAGGTGCTTGATCCGGTCCCGAATTTGCATTCGTAACCGGGCGCGCAGCGACGTGCTCGGTGGTTTCGCGCTCATGCTGGTGTTCTCCTGGTCAACTTGCGAATTTTAGCAGCATGATGCAAAACTACTATCCGGCTCGATCGCTTGGCCGGATGTTCGAATGGGGGCCGCCGTACGGCCGCCGCGTAACGGCGTCGGAGGGGAATTGCCCGATGCAAGATCATTCGTTGGAGATGCCCTATACTGTGACGTCGCGATCGGGGTCCGTATCCGATACCGCTCAGGCAATCATGGTAATTGGCACATGAAATCGCTGCGACTTCGGCCCGGATCGCAAGCACTCGCTGCGCGGTTCCCGGCGGGAATCACCATTGTTGCCGCAGCGCTTCTGGCAAGCCTTTGGGTCTGGTTCGGCGTGTTTCAATATATAGGGCTCCTGGAAGCCGACAAGGTGGCCGAGGCGTCCGCCGCCAACGTCAGTCTCTCCAAGGCGTTCAACGAGCACGTTCTGCGCCTGGTCAAGGACATCGATCTGAAATCACAGGTCATCGCCACGGAAATACAGCGCAAGGGCGTCGGTAACGCGGACCTCAAGGAGCATCAGAAGAGCCTCGCTGCGGCGCTGCCGTTTGTGGTTCAAATAACGGCGATCGACGCTTCGGGTTATCTCGTCTCGTCGTCAATGGATGTCCCTCGCGTCTACCTGGGTGATCGCGAGCAGTTCGTCGTTCACACGCGAGCTGACTCGGGAAAATTGTTCGTTGCACGACCGGTAGTCTGGCGCAATTACCCCAGATTGTTGATACCCATGACGCGGCGACTGAATACTGCCTCCGGTGCTTTCGCCGGTGTTTTGACCATGGCGATCGACCCCCGGTATTTTTCTGATTTTTACACCACGGCATCGCATGGCGGGACCTTTGTCACGCTGCTGCGGGAAGACGGCATTGTCCTGGCGCGAAGCTGGGGTCGTGCGGTGGCGGTTGGCCAGGACCTCAGCAAGACCCGTTCGCTCCAGATGGCGGCCGGCAAGAAGGCCGGATTCTACGTGTCCGACGGTTCGATCTCCGGTGCGCGCGCCGTGATCGCTTTCGATTCGTTGAGCGAATACGGGCTGTCGGTGCGCGTGGGCAGGCCGCTCGATGCGGTCCTCGCAGGTATTGGTGCTCGTCTGCCGTACTACTATTTTGCCGCTGCGGCCATGACGATCCTGCTGCTATCGGGAGCCCTGGCAGTTGCATGGCAATTGGCGCGACGCAAGCGGGACAATCTCGTTATCGCCGCCGGCAAGGCACAGGCGGAGCATCTGCTCGAAGAGAACCGGCAGGCGCTGCAGGAGGTTCAGGAAGCCCGCGAAAAATATCGTTCGGTGATTGCCGCGATGGCCGAGGGTGTCGTGGTGCGCGACAAGAACGCTCGGATCGTCGATTGCAACGCGAGTGCCGAGCGCATGCTCGGTACGACCCTCGAGCAAATGAAAGGGGGCCAGCGTGTCAACACTGAGTGGCGCGCCTATCGCGAAGACGGATCGCCGGTCAACGATGGGCAACGCACGTTTGAGGCGGCGCTGCGCAGCGGCCGGTTCCAGTCTGGGACTGTTTTGCGTTTTCGCAAGTCCGACGGCGCTATGCGCTGGCTTTCCATCAGTTCACAACCCTTGTTGGATCAAACGGGCACTTCGGTTACGGGGGTCGTCACTACCTTTGCCGACATCACCGAGCGCAAGCGTGCAGAAGAAATCCGCAGGCAGCTCGAGGACCAGTTGCGCGAGGCGCAGAAGATGGAAGCGATCGGCACGCTCGCCGGGGGCATCGCCCACGACTTCAACAACATCCTGGCGGCGATCCTCGGCAACGTGGCCTTGGCGAGAAAAGACCTGGGCGAGAACGCCGCGGCGCAGGTGAGCCTGGAG
>JACQTO010000175.1 GCA_016210745.1 Betaproteobacteria bacterium | reverse complement strand
CTTCGCCAGCTTCTCGGGGTTGATCAGGGTTGCCCAAACTTGCTCGGGTGTGGCGGGCACAAATGCGGTGCCTTCTCCCTGCAGTCCTTTGCCGGGAAGCTTCGCGCGGACCGGCGCGGTCTTGCCGCCCTTGGGACGCGCAGTTTCCTCGCCCTGGATCATGGCGGCGACTTTCCACGGGTTCAAAGGCAGCTTGACATCCTTGGCGCCGATTGCGTCCGCAAATGCATTGGCAACGCACACCGGGGTGCTCATTACCATTCCTTCTCCTATGCCTTTGGCGCCCAATTCCGTCAAAGGCGAGGGCGTTTCCATGTGCAGGATTTGGGGCTCGGGCACCTCGGGGGCGGTGGGGCACAGATAGTCCGCGAACGTACCCGACAGGAAGCTCCCGTCCTCGCCGTAGACGAATTGTTCGCTCAGGGCAGCGCCCAGGCCCCAGGCAAAGCCGCCGTAGATCTGGCCGTCGGCGAGCAGCGGGTTGAGCAACACCCCCGAGTCGTGCGTGGTCACGTAACGATCGATATGTATTCTGCCGGTATCGCGGTCGACCTCGAGTCCGCAGAAGTCGAATACGAAGCCGTAGGTGAGCGAGGTGTTGATCTGGTCGGCATCGTTCGGAGGCTCCAGCTCCGGAGCCGACCATACGCCGACCTCGGTCATTCCGGGCTCCATGCCCGGGGGCAATTCACTCGGAGACCAGTGCGCCGTGCCCGCAACGCGCGAAAAACGCAGCTCTTTCTGGGGATCTTCGATGCAGAAGAGCTTGCCGTCGGCGAATCCGATTTTTTCCGCAGGCACGCCGAGAAAATGGGACGCGATGCGGGCCAGCTTTGCGCGCACTTTGCGCGCGGCGATCTGCGCTGCCGGTGCTGTTGCCGAACTGAAGCGGCTGGAGTAGTTGCCGGTGGCAATCGACCAGGGATCGCGCTGGGTATCGCGCTCCATGTTGCAAACGATGTCGTTTGCGTCGATTCCGAGTTCGTCGGCGACGATTTGCGAGAGCACGGTGGCGTGGCCCTGGCCCTGTGGCAGGCTGTCGGCCGTGACGCACACGCCTCCGAGAGGGTCCACGGCGACCGTCGCGTAGGCCACGTTGCCGCCCTTGGGGCCGGCGCGATGGCGTTCGTCGACGGTATTGATGGTGCTGAGATAGCCCATGTTCGATTGGGCCGGTTCGACCACGACCGAATATCCGATGCCGTAGAGCCGTCCCTCCGCGCGCGCTTTCTCGCGCTTGGCTTTCAGTTCCTCTAGCTTGCCATCGCGGACAGCCATGGCCACTGCCGTCTGGTAGTCGCCGGATTCGATCAGCGCACCTGCCGTGGCCCGGTATGGGAAGGATCCCGCCGGGATCAGATTGCGACGGATCACGTCGAGCGGATCCAGGCCCAGTTCGACTGCAACCCGCTGCATCAGCCGCTCGAGGCCGAAATAGATCTGTGGTCCACCGAATCCGCGGACCATCCCCGAAGGTGTCTTATTGGTCATGACCAGACGATTGGTAATGGTCATGTGCTTGACGTCGTAACCGCCGGTCATAATGCCGTGCTGGCGGTAGAGCGGCCCAGGCATCGGCGGCCGTAAATAGGCACCGTAGTCATCGAGCTGTTCAAAGCGGAACGCAAGGACCTTGCCGTCCTTCTTCACCGCGGCCTGCGCGCGAATAACCCGGTTGGGCGCGGCGATGGCTGCCGTGAGATGTTCCAGGCGATCTTCGACCCATTTGACCGGGCGGCCGACGCGCCGCGAAGCAATGCACATCAGCACCACGTAGGGGAACATCGCCTGTTTGATGCCGAATCCGCCGCCGGAATATGCCGGCGAACGCATGCGCAATTGCGGGCCCTTGACCCGAAGGGCCTTGGACATGACCGGGTGGACCGTAAACGGTCCCTGGAAATTCGAAACCACGTCGAAGACCTTGTCCTCCTGACGGTAGTCCGCGATCACCACGTAGCCCTCGAGCGGGGTCTGCGAATTGCGCGGATAGTCGACGGTAAGCTCCACCACCTTGTCGGCTTCGGCAAAGGCCTTGTCGGGGTCGCCGTAGCTGAAGTGGCGCTCCGACACGACGTTGGAGCCGCAGGCCGGATGCACCAGAGGTGCGCCTTCCTTGGCCGCTTCCTGTGCGTCGATGACCGCGGGCAGCGGTTTGTAGGTGACTTTGATGTGATCCAGCGCGTCTTCGGCGACGTACCTGTCCTTCGCAACCACGACTGCTACGGCTTCGCCTACGAAACGCACGCGATCGATGGCGAGCGACCATTGGTCCATCGGTTTGCGCAGGACGATCAAGAACGGGTCCGAATCCTCCTTGATCTCCTTGCCGGTGAGCACCGTCACCACCCCCGGCTGGGAAAGTGCCGCCGTGGTATCGATCGAAACGATTTCCGCTTGCGCGTGGGGCGAGCGCAGGATCGCTGCGTGCAGCACGCCGGGACGCGTCGGCAGGCTGTCGCAAAACAGCGCCTGTCCCGCAAGCAGCGGCGCGTCTTCGACGCGCTCCATGGGACGGCCGACGAATTTGCCTATATGGGCTTCCTGTTTCATCGAAAATTTTCCTCTGCTGTCGGGGAAACGGGGCTGGGATTGGAGCGTGCTTGCTTCATGTGAAACGCTTGTGATATTTTATCCGAATCGGCTTGGGCTCGCAAGTTGCCAGTGACGCTCCGCGATGCGGTGACGGCGATGGTAATTGGGAGCGGCCGAATCGCGAGCCGCCCGGCCCGCGCACAATGGAGATAGAGCGGTACATGGCGACGACTCTGGCACAAGCGCACACCGTTATTGTTGATAACGGTCAAAATCCCCCCGCGATCCGTTTTCCGCCGGTATTCAATGTGGCGGTCGCTTTCATCGACCGCCAAGTTGCCGAGGGCGGCGCAGATCGCCCGGCGCTGCGGACCGCCGAGGGCGACGTGTCTTACGGGCAACTCGCGGCAAATGTCGCGCGCTGTGGCAACGCACTCAAGTCGCTCGGCTTTCAACGCGGCGAGCGGCTGCTCGTGGTAGTGAAGGACACGCCGCTGTTTTTTTATGTCTTCTGGGGCGCGGTGAAAGCCGGATTTGTTCCGGTTGCGGTGAACACACTCCTGAAGTCGGCTGATTATCGTTTCCTCGCGGAGGACTCCGGATGTGCCGGCGTCATCTATTCGCCGGATCTCGCCGCGGAGGTTGTGCCGGGCGCGCGATCGGCGTTGAACAAACCCGCGCATGTGCTTTCGACCGACGAGATCGCGGCGACGATGAAATCCAAGCCCGATACGCTGGATCCGGCGCCGACTCGGCCCGACGAGGATTGCTTCTGGCTGTATTCTTCGGGATCGACGGGCAAGCCCAAGGGCGTGGTCCACGTGCACCGCGACATGGTGGTTACGAGCGCACGCTATGGCGTCGGCACCCTTGGCATCAAGTCGCAAGACGTTGTCTTCTGCGCCAGCAAGCTGTTCTTCTCGTACGGATTTGGAGGAGGGATGACGTTCCCGCTCTGGGCCGGCGCGACGGTGTGTCTGTGCGAGGAACTGCCATCGGCCGATATGGCTTTCCGCATGATCGAGAAATTCCGTCCGACGGTCTATTTCGCCGTGCCCACGCTTTACGGCCAGCAGGTCCACTCGCTCGACAGCGTCCCGCGCGAACTGAGTTCGATCAAGATCGCGGCCTCGGCTGGCGAGGCGCTGCCTGCGGCGATTTTCCGCAAGTGGCAGGAGAAGACGGGGATCAGCATTCTGGACGGAATCGGATCGACTGAAGCGCTGCATATTTTCATATCCAACCGTCACGACGATATCAAACCCGGAACCTCGGGCCGGCCGGTGCCGGGGTACGAGGTGAAGATCGTCGACGAGGCCGGAAACCCCGTGGCTCCCGGGCAAGTCGGGACTCTTTGGGTGAAAGGGGATTCAACGGCGCGCTGCTATTGGAACAATCCGGAAAAGACCGCGCTGACCATGCGTGACGGATGGCTCAACACGGGCGACATGTACAGCGTGGATGAGCAGGGCTACTACGTCAACGCGGGCCGTGGCGACGATATGCTCAAAGTCGGCGCCATGTGGTGTTCCCCCACGGAAATCGAGGGCAAGCTGCTGGAGCATCCGAAAGTGCGCGAGGCCGCCGTGATCGGACGCGCCGATGAAGACGGTCTAGTCAAGCCCGCGGCGTACATTGTTCCCAAAAACGCCGCCGATGCGAACGATTCCATGGTTCAAGAGTTGCAGGAGTTCTGCAAGTCGAATCTGGCCGGCTACAAGTATCCGCGCTGGTTCACTTTCGTGAGCGAATTGCCCAAGACCGTAACGGGCAAGATCCAGCGGTTCAGGCTCAGGCAAGGAGAAGGTGCGTGACCATCCCAGGCCGGCGAATGGCACAGCCGTTCGCCGCAAGGCCGCGTCACTGGAAGTGTCGAATATGCGGATAAAAGCCAAGGCGCGCGCGCGCGCGCCCAAAATGCCGCTGCACGACCAGGCTTACGAGAAGATCAAGCACGAAATCATCACGTTGGGTTTTCGTCCCGGGGAATACCTGAACGAAGCCCAGGTCAGCAAGCGGTTCCGGATCGGCCGCACGCCGGTGCGTCAGGCGCTCAACAGGCTGATGCTCGAAGGGATGGTCGATGTGATTCCGCGCAAGGGCGTCATCGTGAAGGCGGTGAGCCTCGACGATGTCGTGCAGACGATCGATGTGCGCATCGTCAACGAGACCTACTGCGCGAGGCTGGCCGTGGCGCGCGCTGACGAAAACGACATCGCCGAATTGACGCGGATACTGGACGAATCGGATGTAGCGGTTGCGGCCTCGGACAGCGTCCGCCAGATGATGCTCGATCGCGATTTCCACAACACGCTCTCGCGGGCGGCGAGGAACGTGGTTCTGGCGGAATGCATTCGCACGCTGCACGACCGATCCTTGCGCTTCTGGTTCATTTCGCTGCGCGACCCGATGCACCATATTGCGGTCAAGCTGGAGCACCGGGCGATTCTGGAGGCGATCAAGGCCCGCGATCCGGAAGCAGCCGGTCTCGCCGTCCGCAGTCATATCGAATCCTTTCGCAGCAACATCATGCGGCACATTCTGGGCGAGGGTGCGAATTTGTGATGATCTTTGCCGATCCTGTCGATGCTAGGAAAGGTCCGGAATAATTGTCTTCGGCGCAGACGGGTAACGATGGATTTCAGCGCGCCGGAATCCGGCGCGGCAACGAAAGTGGGCAACCTATGTTGTCTGAACAGGAGAAATGAAGCATGTTTCAAACATTCGAGCAGGCACGGCGCTTTGTGGATGAGCGCGGCATCCAGATGGTGGACTTGAAGTTCAGCGATCTGTGGGGACGATGGCACCACCTGACCATCCCTTCATCTCAATTCGTTCCGGAGTTGATGGAGGAGGGCGTTGGCTTTGACGGATCCTCGGTGGGGCTGAAAAGCGTCAAAGCCGGCGACATGGTGATGGTCCCCGATCTGAGCACCGGCGTGATCGACCCATTCTGGGACATGCCCACGCTTTCCTTTATCTGCACCACGCTGGAAGCCGATACGCACGATGTTTTCCCCAACGATCCGCGCAACATCGCCATGCGCGCGGAAGCGTACATGCGCGAAACCGGCATTGCCGACGAGAGCCGCTGGGGGCCTGAGTTCGAGTTCTACGTGTTCGATAACGTTTCCTATGAAAGCGGGGTCAACCGCGCCGGCTACCGGGTGGACTGCGGCGAAGCGGACTGGCACAGCGCCGAAGGCGGCCACGGCCACTATATTCCCCTGCACGGGGGCTACCACGCCATCCCGCCGAAGGACCAGCTTTATAACCTGCGCGCGGCCATGTCGATTCACCTGGAGGCGATGGGGGTCCCCGTCAAGTACCACCACCACGAAGTGGGCGGTCCCGGACAGGCGGAAATCGAGACTCCCATGATGAAGCTGGTGCAGGCCGGTGACGCGGCGATGACAGTCAAGTACGTCACCAAGATGACGGCGCACAAAATTGGCAAGACGGTCACGTTCATGCCCAAGCCGCTGTATGGCGAGGCGGGGAGCGGCATGCACTTCCATCAGCACCTGTACAAAAAGGGACGCAACCTCTTTTATGACCCGAAGGGCTATGGCTGCATGAGCCAGACGGCGCTGTATTACATCGGCGGCCTGCTCAGCCATGGCGCGGCCCTGCTGGGCATTACCAATCCGAGCACCAACTCCTACCGGCGGCTGATCCCCGGATTCGAGGCCCCCATCAACGCCTTCTTCTCGCTCGGCAACCGCAGTGCGGCCGTGCGAATTCCCAAGTACGCCACTCAACCGGATGCGGCTCGCATGGAGTTTCGGCCCCCGGATGCGACCTGCAATATGTACCTGGCGCTCGCCGCGCAGCTTCTGGCCGGGCTGGACGGAATCCGCCGCAAGATCGATCCCACCAAGGCGGGTTTTGGACCGATCGATGAAAACATCTTTTCCTGGAGCGAGGCCCAACGCGCCACCATCAAGGCCTTCCCCACATCGCTGGACGAGGCCCTGGCCGCACTGGAAACCGATCAGGAGTTCCTGCTGGCCGGCGGCGTGTTCAGCAAGGAAATGATCCGGCAGTGGATCGATCACAAGCGCGATTTCGAATCGCTGCAGGTGCGCAACCGCCCACACCCGTACGAGATGAATCTGTATTTCGACGTATGATCCAACCCGATCGATCTGTGCGCTTGGAGTACCCATCCCTCACGTTCCCGCGAGGGAATTCGAGCTGAAGGCCAGGCCTCGCGCGAGAATTCGGAGTGATGAAACCGCCGTCCGCTGAAATCTCGGTAACAAATTCGCAGGCGGCGGCAATGAATAATCAAGGAGAGCATTAAATGATTGCAGATCGCATCCTAGGGGTCCAGCGGTCCCCCTTTTACAGCATCATGGATTTGGCAGCCAAAAGGCCGGACTGCATCTACCTTCAGTTGGGAGAGCCGGATTTCGTTACCCCCGAACACATCCGCGAAGCGGCAAAGAAAGCACTTGATGAAGGCCATACGCACTATGGGCCGGACCGGGGCCTGCCGGAACTGCGGCAGCTCATCGCGGAAAAGATCCAGCGAGAGCACGGCGTCGCTTACAAGTGGCAGGATGAGATCCTGGTCACTGCCGGAGGACAGTCGGCGCTCCATGTGGCGGTGATGGCGCTGGCCAATCCGGGCGATGAGATCATCATCATGCTGCCTCATTACCCACCCTATGTCGTCAATGCCCAGCTCGCCGGAGCCAAGGCCGTGTTCGTCAAGCTGAAGAGCGAGGATAACTTCGTTCCCAACCCGGCGGACATCGAGAAGGCGGTCACCGATCGGACCAAGCTGATCATGGTCCTGACTCCGAACAACCCGACTGGGGCGGTCTATCCCAAAGAAACGCTACGGGCACTGCTGGACATCGCCAAACGGCACAACATCGTGCTCATCTCCGACGAAGTCTATGAATGCCTGGTGTACGATGGCGCGCAGCATACGAGTCTGCTCTCGTTTCCCGATGCCAGGGAGCATGTCGTGCAGGTCAACAGCTTCTCGAAGACCTACGCCATGACCGGATTGCGCGTGGGCTATCTGGCCGCGTCGGCCGACAAGCAGGCACAATTCCTGAAATACCATCACACCGCCAATATCAGCGCCAATGTGCCTTCGCAGATGGCTTGCGTTACTGCATTGAAAGGTCCGCAGGATTGCGTCGAGGAAATGCGCCGCGCCTATCAGGAGCGGCGCGACTTGACCGTAAAACTCATAAACGACATTCCCGGAATCCACTGCACGGTTCCACGGGGCTCTTTCTTTGTCTTTGCCGATATTCGCGAGTTGGGAATGCCTTCGCTGGAGTTCGCCGAGTATCTGGTCCGCGACGCCGGCGTGGTTCTGACTAACGGCAGCGGATTCGACTACGAGGGCTTCGTGCGCGTGTCTTATGCCGCCAAGCCGGAGAACATCAAGGAAGCGATGCGTCGGATGAAAGAGGCGGTGATCAAGCTGCGCGAGAGGAAAAAAGCGTAGCGGCTGGCATTTCCCTCTCCCGCGATTCAGGGAGAGGGCCCGGGTGAGGGTTAGGGAATCCTGGCCGACCGAAGCTGCCAGGACGCTTGGCATCGCGCGGCCAGGCATTTTCCGAGTTGGTGTATTCTATTTCCGCGGCCTTGCACTTCGTGGGCCGCCAAGTTATCCATCGCCATTCGACGGGCGCAGCCAGCGACACAGGACCATCATGACTCACATTAACGCAGATTGGACGTTCCACAGGATGACGTCGCAGGGTTTTTTCCGGTTGGATATTCCCGAAGAACTCAACATGGGGAGGATTTGCACCGATTGGTGGGTCGAGCATGGCGGACGCGGCGATGATGTTGCCATCTACCACGGCGCCGAGAAAATCACATACCGGGAACTGAAAAAGCTGACCGATGCTTTTGCCGGCGGCGCCTCCCGCTTGGGCCTGAAAAAAGGCGAACGGTACGTGATTCGCACGCCCAACTGCCCCGAATACATGGTCGCCTTCCTGGGAGGCCAGAAGATCGGGGCCGTGCCCGTGCCCGTCAATCCGATGCTG
>JACQTO010000183.1 GCA_016210745.1 Betaproteobacteria bacterium | reverse complement strand
TTACGCGAGCGGCGTTGCGCGCTGCGCGCGCCAACCGCCTTTTCGGTACGGACAAAAGACGTCCGTACCGAAAAGGCGGTTCGGGTTAACAGCAAACACCGTTTTGGGGTTTTATTCGAGATCGCCGATTGCGCACGGATGGCTTCTTCATCCGTGCGCAATCGGCGATCCGCGCGGACGGCTTTTCGTCCGCGCAACAATTGCAACACTGGAAGCCAAATTTCAGAATATATTTGGTTAGGGATTCATGGAAGTCGCTGGTTCGGCGGGCGTGCTGGCGAGCGACTCGGCAAGCTGCAGGTACAGGCTCGACCGAGACTCGTCGCTGAGTACCTGCGCCGACCGCATTCCCTGGCCAGGGCTATTGCCTGGTATCGGCGGCGAAACCGCAGCCACGGCGCCTTGTTCAGGATCGGTTCCCGTGGACAGCCCGTTGAGGGCCACTATCGCCGCGAATCCGGCGGCGAAGGCGATACTCGCGTAGGCCGCGCGCCCGCGCAGCTGCCGGCGCGTGAACGCGCGCAACGATCGCGCCGTGGCCTCGATCGCAGCGGAGCGGCGCGAGAGAGCGCGCGCGGCTATGTCGCGCTCGCTGCGGATCTTTTCCGCGAGCGCTTCGGCCGCGGCGCGTTGCGCGCGCTCGGCTTCCTCGGCAGCCTCGCGTAAGGCTGCTTCGGCGCGCGCGCGCGCAGCAGCGGCCTGCGCTGCTTCCTGCTCGGCGCCGGTCCGCTTCTCGGTCTCTGCGCGCAATTCGCCGTCCGTCTGCGCGCGCGAAGCGGCTGCAGCGGCAAGTGCTCTCTGCGATTGCGCGCGCGCATCGGCTGCCCGCCTTGCCTCGGCTTCTGCGGCTTGGCGCCCGCGTTCCGCCGCGATCGCCGACTGCTCGGTGGCGGTACGCTCGCGGGCAATCCGTTCGGTTTCCTGATGCTTGAGCACCCTTTCTGCCGCGGCGGCGCGCGCGAGGCGGTCGGCTTCCAGCCGGGCTCGTGCGGCAGCCAGCGCTTGTTGCTCGAATTGCGTTCGTTCCTCAGCCGCTTGTGCGGCTTGCCGCTCGGCCTCGAGCCGCTTGGTCGCGAGCACACCGGCATTTTCCTCGGCCAGGCGCCGCTCCTCTGCGGCTGCGTACGCCAGCTTTTCCGTTTCGGCGCGCGCCCTCGCTTGTTTCTCGGCGGCGCGTTCTGCGTGCAGCCGTGCTCCCGCCTGATCGGCCAGTGCCGATTCGCTGCGCTCGCGCTCTTGCGCAGCCTGCGCGTTCTCGCGTTCCAGGGCGATCCACTGTTCGCTGATCGACTGGGCACGCCGCTCGGCCTCGGCTCGCGCCTGTGCGGCCTCGCGCTCCAGCGCTTGCGTTTCTATGCGCTGCCGGGTTGCGGCCTCGAGTTCGGTCTCGGCTGCCAGGCGCGCCGCGGCCTCGTGCGTCAGTTGTTCCTCGGCATCAAGCCTTGCGGCTGCGGCTTGGCTCGCGCGCTGCTCCAGTGCGAGCCGCTCTGCCGCGCAGGCCTGCGCCCGGTTTTCGTCTGCAGCGCGTTTGAGGGCGAGGTCCGCGGCTTCCCGCTCCAGGGCCGTGCGGCCCTGCGCTGCAAGGCGCGTGTCTTCCTCGGCACGCTCGCGTGTCCGCGCCATCTCGGCAAGCGCTGCCTCCGCGTGCGTGCGGCTAAGCGCCGCATCGCGCGCTTGTCGTTCGGCCAAAGCGCGCTCTTCGGCCGCGCGCCGCGCCTCGTCCTCGGCGCGCGCTCGCTCCTCAGCCAGCAGCCGCGCCGTCGCGTCCGCAGCCCGGCGTTCCTCAGCCGCGGCGGCCGCACTTTCCTCGGCTTGCGTGCGCCGCTCGGCATCTTCTGTTGCAGCCTTCTCCGCCGCGGCACGCTCGTGCGCCATGGCTGTGGCTTGCGCATCGGCACGGGCACGCGCTTCGGCGGCGTGCACGGCATCGCGGTCTGCCGCAATGTGCTCCTCGGCGATGCGTGCAGCCTGCGCTTCGGCTTGAGCACGCTCCTCGGCGGAGCGTTTCGCGAGCAACTCGATCTGTTCGCGCTCGAGTGCAGCCTGCGCAAGCGCCGAATCGGCAATCGCCCGGGCTTCCGCCTCGGCCTGAGCGCGCTGCTCGGCCTCTGCGGCGGCGCCGGCGGCACGGGCCGCCTGTTCGTCAGCGGCTGCGCGCGCGCGCTTGATAACGGCTGCAATCCGTTCCATCTCCGCCTTTGCTTCGGCGGCCTGTCTTGCATGCTGATCGGCTTCGGTCTGAGTCTCGGCGGCGCGCGCCGCGCGCTGCTCGGCCTCGGTGCGTTCGCGCGCCTGACCCAGCGCGCGCGCCTCCGCGGCGAGCCGGGCCTCGGCGGCATCGCGCGCTGCCTGCTCGGCCTGTGCGCGTTCCCGCGCAAGGCGAACGAGTTCGGCTTCGCTGCGCAATTGAGTCTCCGCCGCCTCGCGCGCGGCGAGCTCGGCTTCGAGCCTGGACTCGATTTCCGCCAACTGCGACGCTTCCGCGTCAGCCCGCAACCGCGCAGCTTCGGCCGCGCGCGCCTCGGTGTCGGCCTTGCGCGCGGCGACGGCGGCAAGTTCGGTCTCGACGCGCAGTCGCGTTTGCGCCACCTCGCGCGAGCGTGCTTCCAGTTTTTCGCGATTGCGCGCCCTGGCGGCGGCCGCTTCTTCTGCTTTTATGCGCGCCTTGGTTTCCTCGACCAAAGTCGTTTCGGTGTCCAGCCTCGCCTGAGCCGCGGCCTGGAGCTTCGACTCCGCGAGCGCTCTTCCTTCGGCTGTTTCGCGCGCAAGGGCTTCGGTGGCGGCTCGCGAGCGTGCCTCCTCTTCGGCCCGGGTCTCGGACTCGGCGCGCGCGCGCGCCTGCTCGATCGCCCGTGCGTCGGCCTCGCGCCGCGACTTGGCTCGCGACTGCGCTTGTGCTTCTTCGCGTGCTCTGGCGTCTTCGAGCAGCAGCAATTCCTCCTGCTGCTTGGCGATTCGACCGGCTTCGACATGCGCGCGCTCGGTGGCGGCTTCCTCGGCGCTCGCGGCCGCGGCGGCAAGCGTCCTCGCCTGCCTTTCTGCGTCCACACGGGCCTGCGCTGCGCGCCTCGCAGCAATTTCGGCCTGAAGCCGTGCGCGCGCTTCGGCGAGCGCCTCGGCTTCGATCGTCTTGCGTTCTTCGGCGGCCTGGAGCGCGCGCCGTTCGGCATTTTCCCTGCCCCGGGCAAGGGCTTCGGCCTCCTGCTCGGCGCGCGCTCGTGCTTCTGCGGCTGCTTTCGCGTCCTGCTCGGCTTTGGCGCGCCGCTCGGCGGCAGCCCGGGCCTCCTGTTCCGCGCGCGTCTTGGCTTCGGCAACGGCGAGGGCCCGGGCTTCCTCTTCGGCGCGCGTATCGGCGGCAACCGCGGCGCGAGCCTCGGCTTCCAGGCGGGCGATCGCCTCCTTGATATTGCCGAGTTGCTCTTGCGAGTCCGCATCCTGCCACTCGCTGTCGTAGGCGAGTGCGAGCCTGGATGGCGCAGCCGATGGGGAAGTCATGAGGGCGTCCCAAAGTGATTTGGGGCATTATTCGCGCCGCCCGCAGCCGGGAAACCGCGAAACAGCGCTGCTTTTTCGGCCCAATTGCCGAAAGTGCGGCGGGCAGCCGGCGCGCGACCTGAAGTCGCGCGCCGAAATTGGCTCGCGAGGCGCGCCAACGAACACGAGAATGCTTTGCTGCGCCTGCGACGACGGCAGCGCGGGCGTCTTTCGGTGAACTGCTACCGGGCTATCGCAGCTTCGATCTCGGCAAACGTGTGCGCCACTTCCGACGATGAAATCGCGACGCCCAACTGGCGTGCAATCTGCGACAGCGAAAAGATCCCCCGAACCAATTGGCCTGCACCCTCGGGATGCGAATCGGCGACCAGGGCGTGCTGGCGCCCCGCCGCCTTCAAAGTCGCAACGACGTGGCCGACCTCCGCGGTGGCAACCTCGTCATAGAGAAGCACTTCCAGCCTCTCGCGCGGGGTCATGACGTCGCGCACCAGAATGTCCTCCCGCCTGACGCCCCGGTGGACAGCGAACTGCACCGGCCGCTCGCCCAGGATGTCGGTGGCCGTGATCAGGCCAAGCACATGGCGGTGCTCGTCGGTGACCAGAAGCAGCCGCACGCCGCGCCGGATCATGAATCGATTGGCCACGTCCGCCGGCGCATCGCCGTCGATGGTTGCCGCCGGGACTTGGCGCAGGTCGGTCATCGCCGTCAGCGCGGGCGAATCCAGCCGCACGCGCTCGCTGGAAGACACAGGAAGCTCGAATCGAGCGCCTCTGGCAAGCGGATGGTACGAAAGCAGCTTGTAATCGCGGTCCATCGTTTCCACCGGCCTCGTTGTGGCGAATCACGTTTTGACCACAGATGAGGTGCGCAGTGCCAGGCAAAATGCGCAGAGCGCATTCGGTGAACGCGAATTCGCGCTAGGCATTCCAAAACCGGACGAACCGGAACCAAAGGAGCTGGTTTTGCCGTTTATCAATCTCCGCCAAACTTGCTTACGCTAAACTCGTAACCGGCTAAACCGTGAGCACAATCTTGCCGATATGCCGGCCCGACTCCATCAGAGCGTGCGCGGCAGCGGCTTCCGAGAGCGGGAAGGCCTCGAAGATCATTGGCCTGATCTTGCCCGACTCGATCAGCGGCCAGATGCGTTCGTGCAATGCCTTGGCGATTGCGCCCTTGAACTCGATCGGGCGCGGCCGCAGCGCCGAACCGGTGATCAACAGGCGCCGCCGCAGGATCTCGTTCAGGCTGATGGTGGCCTTGGCGCCGCCGAGCATGGCAATGATGGCGATGCGCCCGTCGTCGGCGAGGCACTTGAGCTCGCGATCGACATAATCGCCCCCGACCATGTCCAGTATCACGTTCACGCCGCGTCCGCCTGTGACCTCCTTTACCACCGCGCCGAAGTCTTCGGCCTTGTAGTTGATTGCTCGCTCGGCGCCGAGCAGTTCGCACGCTCGGCATTTTTCCGCAGTTCCGGCCGTCACGAATACCCGGTGGCCGAGCGCTGTTGCCATCTGGATCGCCGAAACGCCTATGCCCGATGAGCCGCCCTGGACCAACAAGGTCTCACCCGGGGCGAGACGCGCGCGGTCAAAAACGTTGGTCCACACGGTGAAGAACGTCTCCGGAAGCGCCGCTGCCTGGACGGCGATGAGTCCCTTGGGGATGGGCAGGCACTGGGGCGCGGGCGCTGTGCAGTATTCGGCGTAGCCCCCGCCAGACACCAGCGCGCAGACCGCATTGCCCAGTTTCCAGTCGCTCACACCTTCGCCGAGCGCGACGATCGTGCCGGCCATCTCCAGCCCCGGTATATCCGAAGCGCCCGGAGGCGGCGGATAGTTGCCCATGCGCTGCAGGACATCGGGCCGGTTGATCCCCGCGGCTTCGACCTTTACCAGCACTTCGCCCGGTCTTGGCTGCGGCACGGGCCGAGCCGCTAATTTGAGCACCTCGGGCTTGCCCGGCTGAGTGATTTCCACGGCGCGCATCGTCTCGGGTAGTGTCATGGCTTCCTCGGAGCGGAGTATTTCGATTCGGTAGGAGGCGGGATTCTAGCGCAGCTGAACACCACGTGGATCTGGCGCCGCTGCCAGTGCGTTTCGCCACATTTTGCCTGCGATTGTCCGCGCTGGATCGTGATCGGCAATGCAATAGCCATCGATTTGTCGTGGTCTCTGCGGCTCGACTTAGTGGAAATCAATCCCACTTAGTACAACAATGGGGGTGCAATATCTCCCCCTTCCCAGGAGGTTGCCATGAATCTCGTGCGCTACGCCCTGCTGCTTGCCTTATCGTCTGTTGCGCTTGCCGCTGGCGCTGCGGCGCCGCCCAATGAGGATCCGCGCGGCAGCGCGAGCGTTCAAAAGACGCAGTCCGAGGACGATGCGCGCGCCAATGAGCGAGCCGCCGAGGAAATGCTTTCGGCGATCGTGCGCGTGAAAATGAAAGGCATTGCCGGGGCTCGCTCGAACGATACCCTGGGCAGCACCCGCGAGGGTACGGGGGTGGTAATCGACGACAAGGGCCATATCCTGACCATCGGCTACATCGTCATTGAGGCCGATTCGATCGAGGTGACGACCCAGGACAAGCGCACGGTACCGGCAACGCTGGCGGCCTACGATCATCAGACCGGATTCGCGCTGCTGCACGCGGCCATGTCGCTCAATGTCAAGCCGATGGCGTTCGGGAGCTCGGCCAGTCTGCAAACGAGCGAGCCGGTGATGATCCTGCCCTCTGGCGGCCGCGAGGAAGCAAGCATCGCCTACGTCGTGTCCAAGCGGCAATTCGCCGGGAGCTGGGAGTATCTGCTCGACAGCGCGATCTTTACCGCACCGCCCACTCTGAAGTGGGCGGGCGCGGCGCTGGTCAACCACGACGGCCAACTGGTCGGGATCGGCTCCTTGCTGGTTCGCGACACCATCGGGCCTGGAACGCCGCTTCCCGGCAACATGTTCGTGCCGATCGACATCCTGAAGCCGATCCTTGGCGAACTGATCGAGCGCGGCAAGCGCGCCGAGCCGCCTCGTCCCTGGCTCGGCCTGGCAACCGAGCCGGTGCAGGGCAGACTGTTCGTGACGCGCGTGTCGCCCGAGGGACCCGCCGATCGCGCCGGAATCAAAGCGGGCGACATCGTGGTCGGCATCGGGAGCGAGTCGGTCAAGACGCACGAGGAACTGTACCGCAAGGTTTGGGGGCTGGGCCCCGCCGGGGTCGACGTGCCGCTCAAGCTGCTGCAGGGCTCCGATTTGCGCGAGGTGAAACTGCGCTCGATCGACCGGTTCGAGTATTTCAAAGCCAGACCGACGTACTAGTAGACAGGCGCGGCCGCAGATCTGTCGCGGCCCGTGCTAGCATGCCCGCAATGCCGAACAGAGCGGGTCCGCTCGCCATTCCCGCGTTATCACCATGACCGAGCCATTCGTCGGCACTATGCCGGTACAGGAACGCCACCGCTTCGATGAAGCGGCACTGGAGCGCTATCTGCGCGAGCATGTGCCGGGGTTTCCCGGGTCGCTCACTGTCGAGCAGTTCAAGGGTGGCCAGTCCAATCCGACCTATCGCCTGAGCGCCGGCGCTCGCCATTATGTGATGCGCTCAAAACCCGGGCCGGCTGCCAAGCTGCTGCCCTCGGCGCACGCGGTGGAGCGCGAGTACCGCGTCATCACGGCGCTGGGCGGTACCGGGATTCCGGTACCGGGCACCTGGTGCCTGTGCGAGGACGAGAGCGTCATCGGGCGCGCTTTCTACGTCATGGACTGTGTCGAGGGCCGGGTCCTGTGGGACCAATCGCTGCCCGGGATGAGCAAGACTGAGCGCGCGGCGATCTACAAAGAGATGAACCGCGTCATCGCGGCCCTGCACCAAGTCGATTACGCGGCGATCGGCCTCGCCGACTACGGCAAGCCGGGCAACTATTTCGGCCGACAGATCGGTCGTTGGTCCAGGCAGTACCAGGCCTCGGAGACCGAGAAAATCGAGGCGATGGACAATCTGATCGCGTGGCTGCCGGGCAACATCCCCGCAGGCGAGGAGACCACCATCGTGCACGGCGACTACCGCCTGGACAACCTGGTGTTCCATCCGAGCGAGCCGCGGATTCTCGCGATCCTCGACTGGGAGCTCTCGACGCTGGGCCATCCGTTGGCGGATTTTTCCTACCATTGCATGAGCTGGCACATTCCGCCGGGGCGCTTCCGCGGCATCGGCGGACTCGATCTTGCGAGCCTGGGCATCCCCGAGGAGCAGGAATACATCGCCGCGTATTGCCGCCGAACCGGCCGCGAGCGCATCGACAACTGGAACTTTTATCTTGCCTACAACCTGTTTCGCATCGCCGCGATCCTGCAAGGGATCATGAAGCGCGCCCTGGACGGGATCGCCGCAAGCGAACAGGCGCTGGATGCCGGCAAGCGCGCGCGGCCGCTGGCGGAACTGGGCTGGCAGTACGCGCAAAAGGCGATGAAGAGTTAATTGGGGTCAGAGTAACTTTTCAAGCACCTTCGGCGTCGAGCGGCAATTCATGATGCGGAAAAGTTACTCTGACCCCAATTAACTATCGAGGTGAGAATGGATTTTGCCTATTCGGAGAAAGTGCTCGGATTGCAGCGCAAGGTGCAGCAGTTCATGGATGCGCATGTGTACCCCAACGAGCGGCACCATCGGGATGAGGTCGCGGCGAACCGCGCCAAGGGCAATCCCTGGATTCCTTTGAAGCTCGTCGAGGAGCTCAAAGCGAAGGCGCGCGCCGAGGGGCTTTGGAACCTGTTCTGGCCCAAAAGCCACGGGGGCGAGCTGAGCAACCTCGAGTACGCGCCGCTGTGCGAAGTCATGGGGCGCGTGTACTGGGCGCCGGAGGTGTTCAACTGCAACGCGCCCGATACCGGCAACATGGAAACGCTGATGCGCTACGGCGACGAGGAACAGAAGAAAACCTGGCTCGAGCCCCTTGCAGACGGCCGAATCCGCTCCTGTTTTGCCATGACCGAGCCCGAGGTGGCCTCCTCGGATGCGACCAACGTCCAGGCGAGCATCGCGCGCGAGGACGACCATTACATCGTCAACGGCCGCAAGTGGTGGTCTTCCGGTGCGCCCGACCCGCGCTGCAGGCTCTTCATCTTCATGGGCAAGACCAATCCCGAGGCGGCCAGGCATGTGCAGCAGTCGATGATCCTCGTTCCGCGCGATGCGCCCGGCGTGAAGGTGCTGCGCGCGCTCGAGGTCATGGGCTACGACGAGGCGCCGCACGGGCACGGCGAAGTGCTGTTCGAGAATGTGCGCGTGCCCGTTTCGAGCATTCTGCTCGGCGAGGGGCGCGGCTTCGAAATCGCTCAAGGGCGGCTCGGGCCCGGGCGCATCCATCACTGCATGCGCCTGGTCGGCGTGGCCGAGCGGGCGTTGGAACTCATGTGCAGGCGTTCGCTCGCGCGCGTGACTTTCGGCAAGGCGGTGTCGGAGCGGACCGTCACCCAGGAGCGCATCGCCGAGGCGCGCATCATGATCGAGTCGGCGCGGCTGCTGACGCTCAAAGCCGCGTACATGATGGACACGGTCGGCAACAAGGCCGCGCGCGCCGAGATCGCGATGATCAAGGTGCTCGCCCCCAATGTCGCCGTGAAGGTGATCGACTGGGCGATGCAGGCCTACGGGGGCGCGGGAATGTGCGACGACACGCCCCTTGCGCACATGTACGCGCACTCGCGCACGCTGCGCTTTGCCGACGGCCCCGACGAGGTGCACCGCAATGCGATCGCCCGGATCGAGCTCGGCAAGCACCAGCCGGCCGCGAAGAAGTAGGCCTCCGAGGCCTCGCCATGCCCGACGCCGCGAGAGTGTTCCTTGCCATCGGCGCCATCGCCATGCTCGCCGCAGTGGCGCTCGGCGCTTTCGGCGCGCACGCCCTGAAGACGCAGCTCGGCGCCGAGCTGCTCGCCGTGTACCGCACGGGGGTCGAGTACCACTTCTATCACGCGCTTGGCCTGCTCGCGGTGGGCAGCGCGTCGCTGCGCATGCCGGAATCGAAGTGCCTGCGCGCCTCCGGCTGGCTGATGACAGCGGGAATACTGGTGTTCTCGGGCAGCCTGTACGCGCTCGCGCTCTCCGGCGTTGGCGAACTGGGCGCAATCACCCCCTTCGGCGGCGTCGCATTCCTGCTCGCCTGGGCGCTGTTTGCGCTCGCCGTGTTGAAGCTCCCGCGGTCCTAGTTCCCTTCGCCGGGTGTGGACCGGTCGCGCGAATCAGCTCGTTTTTCGTCAAATGGGCTCTCGCCCATTTACGCGACACTCGGCGGCCGGGTGGTGATCGAAGATTGCCCTGCCTACCAGCCTGCCTGAGCGATTTCGCCACCCTGCTTTTCGGCCACCACGTTCAGCATGTCCATGTCAGGAACGCCGCTCATCAACCGCGGCGCCTTCATCGCCATCGCTCGCGGCACCCTTCCGACGAGATGCTTGAAGCGCCCGCCATTGTTCGGGAACACATCGAAAATACCGTACTTGCCGTCATCGAGACGGATGGCAAACCAGGCGGTCGTTTCCGGCTCGTCCTCGACCATGGGTTGTGCATCCCGCAGGAACGCTTCGGCCTCCGGCTGGTGGCCTTCCTGGGCCGCGAAGGTCACGAGCAGTCCTTTGGTATCGACGTCGACGGGCGCGCTGGCGGGCACTTTGGACGCGACCACGTCGAGCTTGTGGATTACCGGCGGCGTCGCGAACAGCGTGTCGGCCTTTTCCATGAGAGCCCTCGCCACCGGACCCGAAAGATGGGCGTCGCGGCTTTCGTCGTCGGGGAAGACGTCGAAAATGCCGTATTCCGCGCGACCGAATCGGATAGCGAACCATGCCGTCGTGTCTGCTTCCTGCCGGACCATCGGAAGAGCCGAGAGGAGAAATTCCTCGACATCACGGTCCTTGCCTGGTTTGGCTTCCATCCGGACGAGTAACCCTTTGCTGATCATGATTTGCCTCCTTTACCCAAGAAATCACCGGGAACTGCGCCATGTACCCTGCGGTGCCGACAAAGATATGGCCCACAAAAAACATTGAGTCGAAATGGCCGGCGAAGTTCGATGAGCCGGTGCTCTAGCCGCCGGTGCGAGCGGGACAGAACACCGGAAGCGCCGCCGCATCGTCCAGCGTCATGCGGGTCGACGTTGGACCGGGAGGCGTAGAATGACCGGCGCGTCGAACGCGCGACGGGCGGTTCGACTTCGTACCATTGCCTGCACGAGGGTGATATGCGATCGGGTTCGAAAACCAATTGGGCTGCGGGCGCCTTGGACAAACTGCTGATCGCGGCGCTGGTGTCGATGGCGGCGCTTTCGCCCCCGGCCGCACGGGCGCAGGACCAGAGCGGCATCGCCCGGTGGATCGCGGCGCCTCACCGCGGCGCCGGCAACGTGGCGCGCGATCCCTGTCGGCATCCGCTCGAGGTGCTGGCGTTCTTCGGCGTCAAGGACACGAGCGCGGTGGTCGAAATCCTCCCGGGGAGCGCCGGCTATTACCTGGAAATTCTCGCGCCCTATCTGAAGGACAAAGGCCGTTACATCGCCGCAAGCCGCGACGAAACGGCGCCGCCGCAGTATCTTGCCGACCATCGGAGGCTGCTCTCGCGGCTCGAGGCCGGGCCTGCCCTTTACGCAAAGGTCCTGGTCACGGCGTTCAACGCCGACAAGCACGAGATCGCGCCGCCCGGCAGCGCCGATTTCGTGCTCACTTTCCGCAACCTGCACAACTGGATCGACCGCAATGAGATCGATGGGGCGCTGCGCGCCTTCCGCAAAGCGCTGAAGCCGGGCGGCGTTCTCGGCGTCGTCGATCATCGCGGACGCGCCGACATGCCGCAGGAGGCGCAAATGAAGACGGGCTACGTTCGCCAGGACTTCGCCGTCGCGCTGATCGAGAAGGCCGGGTTCAAGCTCGCGGGCGCCTCCGAGGTCAATGCCAATCCGAAGGATACGAAGGATCATCCAGAAGGAGTGTGGACGCTACCGCCTACGTATCGCTTGAAGGACAAGGAT
>JACQTO010000173.1 GCA_016210745.1 Betaproteobacteria bacterium | reverse complement strand
GTGCTGAAAACCCGGTTGGCGCGCGCAGCGCGCAAGGCCGCGGTCGGCTGACTGACCGTTACGCCGCGAAAAATTCCTTCACCTTGTCCATCCAGGACTTGGCGCGCGGGGTATGTCGATCGCGGTCCTTCTGGCTGATGGACTCGAACTCGCGCAGAAGTTCCTTTTGACGCTCGGTCAGGTTGACCGGCGTTTCGACCACGACGTGGCAATGCAGGTCTCCGATAGTGTGGCTGCGCACGCCCTTGATGCCTTTGCCGCGCAGGCGAAACACCTTGCCCGATTGGGTCTCGGGCGGAACCTTGATCTTTGCCGTTCCGTCCAGGGTCGGGATTTCGATTTCGCCGCCCAGGGCCGTGGTGGCGAAGCTGACCGGCATTTCACAGTGCAGATCATCGTGGTCGCGCTCGAATACCGGATGCGGCTTGATCTGCAGTTGCACATATAGATCGCCGGGGGGACCGCCGTTGACCCCCGGCTCGCCCTCGTTGCTGAGGCGGATGCGGTCGCCGTTGTCGACGCCGGCGGGAATCTTCACCGAAAGCGTCTTCTGTTTCTTCACCTTGCCCGCCCCGTTGCACGCGTGGCACGGTTCCGAAATCACCTTTCCCGTGCCATGGCACCGGGGGCAGGTCTGCTGGATGGAAAAGAAGCCTTGCTGCAAGCGCACCTGCCCGTGGCCTTTGCAGGTCTGGCAGGTGGTCGGCTGGGTTCCGCTTTTTGCTCCCGAGCCGCCGCAGGCCTCGCAGGCTTCGTGCGTTGGAATCCGGATCTTGGTTTCAGTGCCGTGCGCGGCCTCCTCCAGCGTGATCTCCAGGTTATAACGCAGGTCGGCACCGCGGTAGACGCTCGACCTGCCGCCGCGGCCCTGGCCGAAAATATCGCCGAAGATATCGCCGAATGCGTCGGCGAAATTGGAAAATCCGGCCCCGCCGGCGCCGGCGGCCGAGTGGTCCACGCCGGCGTGCCCGTAGCGGTCGTAAGCGTCACGCTTGCCCTCGTCGCAGAGCACTTCGTACGCTTCCTTTGCCTCCTTGAATTTTTCCTCGGCCGACTTGTCATCCGGTGCGCGGTCCGGATGGTATTTCATGGCGAGTTTTCGATAGGCTTTCTTGATCGCTTCTTCATCGGCGTCGCGGTTGACGCCGAGCACTTCGTAATAATCGCGTTTCGCCATGTAGTGTGAGGATTACCGATTGAGGCCCAGCGAGCAATAGCACCGATGGGCAAGGAGCGAGGATTTTACTCCTCGCCCCTTGCGCGTTACTGCCTATTTTTTGTCTTTAACCTCGGTGAATTCGGCATCGACCACGTTCGCGTCGTCCTCCTTCTTCGCTTTCGTCGCCTCGCCTTCACCCGTTCCAGCCTGAGCCTGCGCCTCGGCATACATTTTTTCGCCGAGCTTTTGCGCCGCCTGTGCGAGCGCCTGGGACTTGGCGTCGATGGTGTCCTTGTTGTCGGACTTCAACGCTTCCTCGGCCTCCTTGATGGCGGCTTCGATCTTCGCCTTTTCGTCCGCACCGAGCTTGTCGCCGTATTCCTTCAGCGATTTGCGCACCGAGTGCACCAGCGCATCGCACTGATTGCGCGCCGTCACCAGTTCGTGGAGCTTGCGGTCGTCCTCCGCGTGCGCCTCGGCGTCTTTTACCATGCGCTGGATCTCCGCCTCGTTAAGACCGCTCGAGGCCTGGATCTTGATCTTGTTCTCCTTGCCGGTCGCCTTGTCCTTGGCCGTCACGTGCAGGATGCCGTTGGCGTCGATGTCGAACATCACCTCGATCTGCGGCATGCCGCGGGGCGAAGGCGGTATGTCGGTCAGGTTGAACTGGCCCAGGCTCTTGTTGCCCGAGGCCACTTCGCGCTCGCCCTGCAGCACGTGGATGGTCACCGCGGTCTGGTTGTCGTCCGCGGTGGAGAACACCTGCGTCGCCTTGGTCGGAATCGTGGTGTTCTTCTGGATCAGCTTGGTCATCACCCCGCCCAGCGTCTCGATGCCGAGGGACAGCGGCGTCACATCGAGCAGCAAGACGTCCTTCACTTCGCCTTTGAGAACGCCGCCCTGGATTGCGGCGCCGACCGCGACTGCCTCGTCGGGATTGACGTCCTTCCGCGGCTCCTTGCCGAACACGTCCTTGACCGTGTCCTGCACCTTGGGCATGCGCGTCATGCCGCCGACCAGGATCACGTCGTCGATGTCGGTAATCTTTACACCGGCATCCTTGAGCGCGATCCTGCACGGTTCGACGGTGCGGGCTATCAGCGCCTCGACCAGGCTCTCGAACTTGGCGCGAGTGACCTTCATGGTCAGATGCTTCGGCCCGGATTGGTCCGCCGTGATGTAGGGCAGGTTGATCTCGGTCTGTTGCGAGGAAGACAACTCGATCTTGGCCTTCTCGGCGGCTTCCTTCAGCCGCTGCAGCGCCAGCACGTCGTTCCTCAGATCGAGTCCCTGCTCCTTCTTGAACTCATCGCACAGGTAGTCGATCAGGCGCTGGTCGAAGTCTTCGCCGCCCAGGAACGTATCGCCATTGGTCGACAGGACCTCGAACTGATGCTCGCCTTCGACCTCGGCTATCTCGATGATGGAGATGTCGAACGTGCCGCCGCCCAGGTCATACACCGCGATCTTGCGGTCGCCTTCCTTCTTGTCCATGCCGAAGGCGAGCGCCGCTGCGGTGGGCTCGTTGATGATGCGCTTCACCTCGAGACCGGCGATGCGGCCGGCGTCCTTGGTTGCTTGGCGCTGGCTGTCGTTGAAATATGCGGGAACGGTGATCACCGCCTCGGTGACTTCTTCACCCAGGTAATCCTCCGCAGTCTTCTTCATCTTGCGCAGGATCTGCGCCGACACCTCCTGTGAGGCGATCTTCTTGCCGCGCACCTCCACCCAGGCGTCGCCATTGTCGGCCTTGACGATCTTGAAGGGCATGAGGTCGATGTCCTTCTGCACCTCTTTCTCCTCGAAACGCCGGCCGATCAGCCGCTTGACCGCATAGAGCGTGTTCTTCGCGTTGGTGACCGCTTGGCGCTTGGCAGGGGCGCCGACGAGCACCTCGCCGTCGTCCATATAGGCGACAACAGAAGGCGTCGTGCGCGAGCCCTCTGAGTTCTCAATCACCTTGGGCTTGCCGCCCTCCATGATGGCGACGCAGGAGTTGGTCGTGCCCAGGTCGATTCCGATGATCTTGCCCATGGTGTTTCCTTTTGATTTGTCTGCTAAAAAATCCTGATTCGGATATGGGGTCCGGGGCCCCTTTTCTCAAGCGTCTCTCGCCTTTGCGACGGTCACCAGTGCCGGTCGGACGACCCGGTCATGGAGCAAATAGCCCTTTTGCAGCACGTTGATGACCGTGTTGGGTTCCTTCTCCGATGGAAGCATGCTGATCGCTTGATGGCGGTGCGGGTCGAACTTCTCGCCCTCGGGATTGACCTCCCTTATGTTTACCTTCTCGAAGACCGCCGCGAGCTGCTTTAGCGTCAGCTCGACGCCGCTCTTGAGTGCCTCGAACGAGGCGTTTTCGGCCCGCAGCGTCGCCTCCAGCCCGTCCTTGACGGGCAAAAGCTCCGCTGCAAAGGTTTCGATGGCGTACTTGTGCGCGTTGGCGACGTCCACTTGCGCCCGCTTGCGGACGTTGTCCGCCTCGGCTTTTGCCCGCAACCACGCGTCGTGGTGTTCCTGGGCGCTAAGTTCGGCCTTTCGCAGCAATTCCTGCAGACTCGGCATGCTGTCCTGCGAAGGGGCCTCCTCCTGAGTCGGCTCTGCTGCGTTTTGCCCATTTCCCGATTGGGCTGGGTCGAGTGGGGTAATAGGTAACTCTTGGTCCGACATAGCGACTCCCGTGATTATTGGGCATTAATTGGGCTGGTTTACCGCTTTTCAAGAGGGGGCATGCACGCCGGCCGCGCGCCCTGTCGGCCATTGCCGCTGCCGAGTTCTCCGGGGCCGCGCGATGAGCTGCGTGCCGATCGACTACGCCGCGGGGCTTTGCGCCGGTCTCCTGCTTGGTTCGGCTGTACTGCCGAGCTGATCCGCGTTGCAGCCCGCCGACACCCAGCCCGAGAGATTCCCGAGGGCGATGGTCGTGAGCGCCTGGATCCAATCGTCGCGCTCGTTCAAGCAGGCGATGAGGTGGAACTGCCCGCCCCCGGCGCTGAGAAAAGTCTCTTTGGCCTCGATGCCGATCTCCTCCAGCGTCTCGAGGCAGTCGGAAACGAAACCGGGGCAGAGCACATCCACGCGCCCCAGCCGCTGGCGGCCCCAGCTCGCAAGCGTGGCCGCCGTATAGGGCGCGAGCCACTGGCCACGGCCAAAACGCGACTGAAACGTGAGGCTCCACTGGTCCTCGGCAAGCTGCAGGTTTTCCGCCAGGAGGCGCGCTGTCTCGTTGCATTCGCTCAAATAGGGATCGCCGCGCTCGATCATGGCTCGCGGCACCCCGTGGAAGCTGATCAGCAGTTTGTCGGGTCGTCCGTTCGCCTGCCAGTGCTCCCTTACCGAGGCGCAAAGCGCCGCAATATACGCCGGATGGTCATGGAAATGTTTGACCAGGCGCACCTCGGGGACGCTGCGGGTGCGGAGGAGATAGCGCGCCAGTTCATCGATCGCGCTGGCGGTGGTGCTCGCCGAGTACTGGGGATAAAGCGGCAGAAGCAGGATGCGCTCGTACCCGGCCCCTTTCAGACGCGCCAAGGCGTCGACGATCGAGGGGTCTCCGTAGCGCATCGCCGGTTCGACGCACACGGATGAGCCGGTGCGTTTGCCAAGCGCCTCGCGGAGCAATGCCGCCTGCTTGAAGGTGTGCGTGAGCAGCGGCGAACCGTCGCTGCCCCAGATGCGCGCGTACTTCTGCGCCGAGATTTTCGGCCGCAAATTGAGAACGACGCCGTACAGCAGCGGCAGCCACAGGGCTCGCGGAATTTCCACCACGCGCGGGTCGGAAAGAAACTGTTTGAGGTAGCGCCGCACCGCCACGGGGGTCGGAGCTTGAGGCGATCCGAGGTTGACAAGCAGGATGGCAACCTCGGTGCTGCGCGTGTCCTTGAACTCGGGTTCCTGCGGGAACGCAGCCATCCGCGCTCAGCCTGAGGGGAAACGAGTGAGGTCTAAGGAGTTGATCCGGCTGATTTCAGCGCCGAGGGATTCCTCATTCCTCACTCCCCTCTCCTCACTCAATGTTGGGAGAGCGCGCTGGAGAGCAGCTTCGCGGTGATGTCGACGATCGGAATTATGCGATCGTAGGCCATTCGCGTGGGACCGATCACGCCCACCGTTCCCACCACCCGCCCGTCGATTTCGTAGGGGGCGGTCACGACGCTGCATTCGTCGAGCGTGGCGACGCCGGATTCCTCGCCGATGAATATCTGCACGCCTTGCGCCCGGGTGGAGCTGTCCATGATTTGGATCAGAAGCGTTTTCCGCTCGAAAAGCTCGAGCAATTCGCGCAGCCGTGACATGTTCGAGGAGAGTTCGTGCGAGTCGAGCAGGTTCATCTCGCCGGAAACCGCGTAATGGTCGGCCGATTCGATGAGCGCCTTGTCGCTTGCCTCGATGGCGGCGGTCATCAGAGAAGACATGTTCTCGCGCAGCTGCGTGAGCTCGTCGCGCAGCCGGCTGCGAATCTCCTCCAGCGTGAGGCCGGCATAGTTCTGGTTGAGGAAATTTGCCGCCTCGGTAAGCTCCGAAGGAGTGTAGGTCTTCTCGGTAAACAGAATCCGGTTCTGCACGTCGCCTTCCTGCGTGACCAGGATCAAGAGGACGCGTTTTTCCGAAAGGGCCAGGAATTCGATGTGCCGAAAAGCCGGGTTAGACCTGCGCGCGGCAACGACCACCCCGGCAAAATGGCTCAACTGCGAAAGCAGCTGCGAGGCCGAGCGGATCAGTCTTTGCGGATGATCCGGATTCAGGTTGCTTTCGAGCCGCGAAATTTCGACCCGGTCAAGCGGCTTGGTCGTAAGCAGCGCGTCGACGAACAGGCGGTAGCCGCGCGGCGTCGGAATACGGCCGGCCGAGGTATGCGGGCTGGCTATGAAACCCAATTCCTCCAGGTCGGCCATGATATTGCGGATGGTGGCCGGCGACAGATCCAGGCCCGAATATCTGGAGAGCGACCGCGAGCCCACCGGCTCACCCTCGGCGATATAGCGCTCTACGAGAGTTTTGAGCAGAATCTGGGAGCGACGGTCTAACATGGAATCGATTTTACCGCTTTTGACAGTTTCATCAGCCCTTTCGGCATCATTACCGAGTCTCGCGTAAATGGGTGGCAGCCCATTTACTCCTCGAACCTTCCTTCTCCCTCTGGGAGAAGGATGAGGGTATGGGCGTCAGGCACATATACCACCCTCATTAGACCTTTCAGCAGTGCGTTTTGTCACACCGACATGATTCTGATCTAATGGCGGCTATGCCCGCTTTCAAGACCGTCGCGCTGCTTGGCCGCTATACCACGCCGCACAACGCCGATTCCCTGGTGCAACTCGGGCATTTCCTGTTGCAGCGCGGCTGCGCCGTGCTGATCGAAACGCAGGCCGCGCAGAACGCCGCGGTGTCGCAATTTACGCCGGCCACTTACGAGGAAATCGGCAAGCGCGCCGATCTGGCCATCGTGCTCGGCGGCGACGGCAGCATGCTTGCCGCGGCCCGCAATCTCGCCCAGCATCAGGTCCCTCTGGTCGGCGTCAACCAGGGGCGCCTCGGATTCATGACCGACATCGCACTCGGCATCATGTTCGAATCCGTCGCGCAAATTCTCGACGGGAACTATTCGCTGGAGGCGCGCACCATTCTGCACGCGGAGGTGGTCCGTGGGGGCGTGACCAACCACAGCGCGCTGGCGCTGAACGACGCGGTCGTCAACAAGGGCGCGATCGGACGCTTGATCGAGTTTCTGGTGCATGTCGACGGCGAATTCGTCTACGACCTGCGCTCCGACGGCCTGATCATCGCCACGCCAACCGGCTCTACGGCATATTCGCTGTCGTCGAACGGACCGATTCTCCAACCCACCGTGCCCGGTTTCGTACTGGTGCCGATCTCCCCGCATACGCTTTCCAACCGGCCGATCACCGTGAGCGATCGCTCGAAAATCGAGATCACGCTGAGGCACGGCTTGGACGCGAGGCTTCACTTCGACGGCCAGCCGCAGTGCGACCTGCAGGAGGGCGATCGGGTGCTCATTCAACGCGCCCAGTGGACCATTACTTTCGTGCATCCCCCGGGATACAGCTACTTCGCCATGCTGCGCGAAAAGCTGCATTGGAGCGAGATGTACTGATCGCGCGCCATTAGGCCTTATCTACGCGCGCCACTGGGCCCTATCTATGTTGCGGCATCTGTCGATACGAGATTTCGCCGTCGTCGATTCGCTCGAACTCGAATTTGCGTCCGGATTCACGGCGCTCACCGGCGAGACAGGCGCCGGTAAATCCATCTTGATCGATGCCCTGGCGCTGGCGTTGGGGGAGCGCTCCGATGCCGACCAGGTACGCGCAGGCGGAGAGCGTGCGGAGGTCACCGCCGAGTTCTCGATCGAGGCTCTGGCCGACATGCAGCGTTGGCTTGGCGATCAGGCCCTCGAAGGCGATCCCGGCCAGTTGTTGCTGCGGCGGGTGGTGGATCGGAACGGCCGCTCGCGGGCTTTTGTGAATGGGCATTCGGCCACGCTGGCGCAATTGCGCGAAGTCGGCGAGCGATTGGTCGACATTCACGGCCAGCACGCGCACCAGTCGTTGTTGCGCGGCGAGGCGCAACGGCAGGTGCTCGACTCCCACGCCCGGCTCACCGCGCGAGCGCAGGAGGTGGCGCTCGCCTATCGCGAATGGCAGCGCTTGGTCCGGGCGCGGGTGGATTACCAGACGCATGCGGCAGCGCGCAAGGCCGAACGCGAGCAGCTCGCCTGGCAGGCCGAGGAATTGTCCAAGCTCGCGCTAGAGCCCGGCGAGTGGGACGCGGTCCAGAACGAACAGCGGCGCTTGGCGCACGCGGCGAGTCTCATAGAGGGCGTGCAAGCCGGGCTCGACGATCTCTCGGAAGCCGAGGGCGCGGCGCTCGGCAGGGTATCCGGGGCGATCTCGCGGTTGCGGCCGCTGGCGGTCCACGACAATTCACTTGGCGACAAGCTGGCGTTGCTCGATACGGCGCAGGCCCAATTGCTCGAAGCGGTTCGTGAGCTGCGTCACTACGTAGATCGCATCGAACTCGATCCGGAGCGGCTGCGCGCGGTCGAGGAGCGCCTGCAGGCTATCCACGGCGCCTCGCGCCGATTCCGCGTCGCGCCCGAAGCGCTCCCGGACCTGCATGGAGAGATTCAGGCGCGCTTGTGCGAACTGGAGATCGAGTCCGATCCGAATGCGCTCGAGCACCAGGAGCAAACGGCTGCCGCGCATTACCGGGATCTGGCGCAAAAGCTCTCCGCCGAGCGAAAGAAAGCGGCGACAAAGCTCGCCCGAGAAGTGACGGCGGTGATGAAGGAGCTGGCCATGTCGGGGGCCCGCTTCGAGGTTGCGCTCCATGCGCGGCCCGCGGGCAGCGCCGAGGGGAACGAGGAAATCGAGTTCTTGGTGACGACCAACGCCGGCTTTGAGCCGCGGCCGCTGGCGAAAGTGGCCTCCGGCGGAGAACTCTCACGCATCAGCCTGGCCATTCAGGTGATCACGAGCAAGGCGGCTGCCGTTCCGACGCTGATCTTCGACGAGGTCGATGCGGGCATCGGCGGCGCGGTAGCCGAGGTGGTCGGCACTCGCTTGCGCAGCCTCGGGGAGGATCGGCAGATCTTGTGCGTCACCCACCTGCCTCAAGTTGCTGCGCGCGCCATGCAGCAGTGGTCGGTGGCAAAAACGACCGCCGATGGATCGGCGAAGAGCCGGGTCAAGGTTCTCGACGAGAAAGGCCGAATCGAGGAGATCGCACGCATGCTCGGCGGGGTGGAAATCACGGCGACGACGCGCCGGCACGCGGCCGAAATGATCGGAGCTCAGTGAGGAAGCCGGTTTTTTGATACAGTGGCGTCTGCACCTGGGATCAAAAATAGGGGAGGGGCAATGGCAGCGAAGGAATCAATCCAATCCGGGGCGGGACAAGTTGTGGTGCTCGTGGTCGTCGCGGCGCTTCTGGCAATCGCTTATGTCGCGCTCGATTTCTTCACCGCCGGGGAGAAGAACATTGCAATCACCGAATCCCGCGGCATGCAGATGATTCAAGCCTTGTCCAAGCACCGACTGGACGCGGGAAGCTATCCGGATTCGCTCGACAAACTGGTGCCGAAGTATATTTCGGCGCAACTGAAATGCCCTGGCGGCGAGACTTTTGCATACAACTTGGCTGGCGGCGAGTTCACGCTGGTCTGCCCCAACGTGGTTTTCAAGATGAAGCCGTACAGTTACGGCTCGAAGACCCGCGCCTGGCAAGGCTGACCCGCGTCCGCGCGCTTCGAATCGCTTGGGCCGAGTGGTCCGGGCGCAAGTGCCAAACGGAGGCCGCGTTTGTGCCGAAAGGCGCGTTGCGCTAATATGCGCTGCTTCGCAGGCGCGTAGCTCAGCTGGTTAGAGCATCACCTTGACATGGTGGGGGTCGTTGG
>JACQTO010000177.1 GCA_016210745.1 Betaproteobacteria bacterium | reverse complement strand
GCCACCCGCTTGTCGAGGATGCTGATCGCCAGGCCGAGATAGAACCTGTCGCCTGTCGGCAGCACTTGCGCCTCGACCCCATCGAGCGCGGCGGAATCCTCCGCGTCCGAATCCGGCTGGGGATCGAACTTCTCGATCGTGATTTTTCCGCCGGAGGCCTTGCGGAACTCGGCCAGCAAATCCTCCACGCGGCGACCGAACGCCTTTACGCCCAGGGGGATGTCGGCGCTCTGGGTAAAGTAGAGCCGGATCTTGACCGGGGACTCGAGCTTGGCCAAAACCCCGCGCGTTCCCTCGGAAAGCGTATAGATCCCTCCTTGGGTCAGGTCGACGCGCGCGCTGAATGCGCCCAACACGAAATTGGCCAGCACGAGGATGAAGAATGCCGCAATTACGCCGGCACTCGAATAAAGGTACGACTCGTATTTTTTCAGCATGATGGTCGATCCCTCAGCCTGCGCGGTGCGCCCGTATGACCACGCCGGTTGCAAACAGCGCAAACCCGATCACCGACAGGAAATACAGGAGATCGCGCGAATCGATCACACCCTTCTGCATGCCGTCGAAATGGGTGAGCACAGAAAATCCCGCCACCGCCTCTACCAGCTCGGGGCTTGCCCAGCGCGCGAGCAGGTCGGTCGCGGGCCCGAAGCCAACCAGGATCAGCGCCAGGCACAGCATCAGCGAGAGTATGAAACTGATCACCTGGTTTCGCGTCAGCGCCGAGGTCATGCAGCTCAACGCCAAGTACGTGCCGGCCAGCAGCAGACTGGCCGCGTAACCGGCGACGATCACTCCGTTGTCCGGGTCGCCAAGGATGTTGACGGTTATCACCACCGGGAAAGTGAGACCGAGCGCAATGGCGAGAAACACCCAGGACGCCAGGAATTTGCCGAGGATCGCCTGCGCCGTGGTCACCGGCATGGTCAGCAGCAGTTCGATGGTCCCCAGGCGCCTTTCCTCCGACCATAGCCGCATTCCCACGGCAGGCACGACGAACAGGAACAGCCACGGCATCCAGCCGAAGAACGACGCGAGGGAGGCCTCGCCGCGCTCGAAGAACCCGCCGAAGGTGAAAGTGAAGAACCCGGCCAGAAGCAGGAAGATCACCAGGAACACATAAGCCAGAGGCGACTCGAAATAGGACGCCAGTTCGCGCCGCGCGATGACGCTCACCATCGAAGCGCTCATTGCTGCCGCCTCCGCAACACCATCGTCGATCGCACCAGATCATTGTCGGCGGCTGCAGCATTCGCGCTGCCCGCATCCCCGCTGCGCGGGGCCCCTGCTCCTACGCTCATTGCTGCTCCTCCGCAATTTCCCGGCGCGCGGTTTCCGGCACGGTGAGCTCGCGAAACAGGTCCTCGAGCCGTCCGGTGGCCGTGCGCGCCTTGAGTTCCGCGGGCGTACCGTTGGCGACGATGCGCCCGCGGTCGATGATGATCGCGCGGGTGCAGGCGGCTTCCACCTCCTCCAGGATATGGGTCGAGAAGATGATCGCCTTATTCACACCCATGCGCCGGATGAGTCCGCGCACTTCATGTTTCTGGTTCGGATCCAGGCCGTCGGTGGGTTCATCCATGATCAGCACGTCCGGATCGTGGATGATCGATTGCGCCAAGCAGGTGCGATGCCGAAAACCCTTGGAGAGCGTATCGATAGCCTGGCCGAGCACTGAATCCAGGGAACACATTTCGACCACACGCTTTATGGCGGCCTTCTTCCTATCGCCGCGAAAACCGCGCATCTCGGCCGCGAATCTCAGGAAAGAAATCACCGTCATGTCGTGATACAACGGCGCCGACTCCGGCAGGTAGCCGATGCGCTGCTTGGCCGGTATCGGGTTTTCCAGCACGTCGAACCCGCATACCGCGACCCGTCCCGCGGTCGGCGGAATGAAGCCGGTGATCATGCGCATGGTGGTGGACTTGCCGGCACCGTTAGGTCCCAGAAATCCCAGTACCTCGCCCCTGCCCACCTCGAAGGAGATGTCATCGACCGCCGTCTTGCGGCCGAACACCTTGCTGAGGTTTTCCACCCTTATCATTATGAGACCCCCGATTGCCAGCCGAATTCTTGGCGCGGAATTTTACTTCGGTAGCGGCAGATTTCAAGCCCCGCCGGGGCGAAGCCTACAGGTTGCCCGGGTCGCGCGCCAGCGCTTTTCGCGGCAACGGCAGACTGAGCGTGGCCTCCAGACCGCCGCCGGGGCGGTTTTTCAACTGCAGGTCGCCGCCATGCGCGCGCGCGATATTGCGCGCGATGCCCAGGCCCAGACCGGTGCCGCCGGTTTCGCGGTTGCGTGATTGCTCGCCTCTGAAGAACGGTTCGAATGCCCGTTCGAGATCTTCCTCCGGAATTCCCGGGCCTTCATCGACAATGCGAATGGTGATCCGGTCCGCGGCGTCCTCCACCATGATCGTGGCACGCCGGCCATAGCGCACGGCGTTGTCGATGAGGTTGGTCAGGCAGCGCCGCAGGGCAAGCGGCCTGCCGAGATAAGGATGCGCGATGACCCCCTCGATTTTCACCGTATCCCCCATCTCCTGATAATCGGCCTGCAGACTCTCGATCAGCGCCATGATGTCCACCTGCTGCGCCGCTTCGCCGGCGCTCGCGTCGCGCATGAAATCGAGCGTCTGCGCCACCATGGCTTCCATCTCATCGAGATCCTTGGCGTACTTGGCGCGAAGCGTTTCGTCATCGAGCATCTCGGTGCGCAGGCGCAGGCGCGTGATCGGCGTTTTCAAGTCGTGCGACATGGCCGCCAGCACCCGGGTGCGCTCGGCGATGAATCGCGACAGCCGCTGCTGCATGGTGTTGAACGCCCGGGCGGCACGCTGCACTTCGACCGGGCCCGTCTCCGGCAGCGGCGCTCGATTGATGTTCTCGCCCAGATTTTCCGCCGCCGTCGCAAGCGCCGAAAGCGGTCCGGTCGCCCAGCGCACCGCGATCAGCGAAAGCACGATCACGGTGCCCAGCAGCACCAGCAGGGTCAGGGCGAGCCTCCAGGGCACCGCGGCCTCCTGAGGCGAGAGATACGAATCAAATGTCACCAGGGTCCCGTCATGCAGGCCGATTTGAACGATATAGAATGCTCCTCCCCGCGGCAGTCCATGCATGCCGGGATCCCAGTGCGGCATCATGCGCATCCCTTGCCCGCCGAAACCCCGCTCCGGCCTGAACCCCTCCGGAATGCCTTCCGGCGTCATGCGCATCCCCTGCCCGCCGAAACGCCGCTCGCGCCGGAAACCCTCGGGTATTCCTTCCGGGACGACCACATTCACAGGCATGCCCTCGCCCAGCGCATAGCGCAACACCGTTGCGAACACCGAAAAAGGCGCGTCGCTCTCCGAAGGCGCCTGGCCCTGTCCCAGCGGCGGACGGTCAAGCGCTATCGAAAGCGGCGGGGCATTGAAGACGGCGACGATTCTTTTTCGCTCCGCCGCCGGCAGCGAATCGAGCAGCTTGGCAATGTCGGCCATCCGCTGTGCCATTTGCATGCCCCCGGCCCTGTAGAGCAACTGATCGCGTTCGGTCATGTTGATATAGGCGCTCACCAGCTGGGCGAGCATCAATCCGGCCAGCAGCACCAGGACCAGTCTTCCGAACAGGCTGCGCGGCAGCAGGCGCATCACCGAGTCTCGCGCAAATAGGCGACAGCCCATTTGCGCCTCGAACCTTCCTTCTCCCTCCGGGAGCAGGAGCGGAGGATGAAGCCATGCGCGCCTGGAATATACGCGGTACCTATCATCGCTCCACCTCGACGCGCACCGCCAAAACGTAGCCCTCGCCGCGCACGGTCTTTATGATCTGCGGCTCGGCCGGATCGTCGCGCAGGCGATGGCGCAGGCGGCTGACCCGTATGTCTATGCTTCTATCCAGCGGATCGGCTTCGCGACCCTTGGACAGCACCATAAGCTGATCGCGCGTGAGCACTTGATTCGGATGGCCGAGAAATATCCGAAGCAGCTGGTACTCGACACCGCCGAGCGACGTGACCACGCCCTCGGGAGACAACAGATGCCGCGCGACCGTGTCCAGGCGCCAGCCTGCAAACGTGATGCTGCGCGCATCGTCGGCACGCAGGTTGAGGGGCAGACTGCGATAGCGCCGCAGCACGCTCTTGATGCGCGCCACGAGCTCCCGCGGACTGAAGGGTTTGGCGAGATAGTCGTCCGCACCCATCTCCAGCCCGACGATGCGGTCGGTCTCCTCGCCCCGGGCGGTGAGCATGATGACGGGCATCTCCGATTCGGCCCGCAGCTTGCGGCAGAGCGTGAGGCCGTCCTCGCCGGGCAGCATCAGGTCGAGTACGACCAAATCGATCTTGCCGCGCGAGAGAGCCGCCCGCATCGCTTTTCCGTCAGCGGCGATGGTGGCCTGATAGCCGTTCTTGCTCAGATATTCGCCGAGCAGGCTGCGAATCTCGGCGTCGTCATCGACGACCAAAATGTGGTCAGTGGTCTCCATGTTCGCGTTTATAGCCGGAAGCGCCTAGGTTGAGAAACAGATTTGTAGCGTAGTGTATCAAGGGCGCACAGGCGCTACCGCGGCGTACAAAATCGGAACGGTCCGATTACATTCAGGCGGTCAGTCACGAACCCGGGGCCGAGCCGACCGCCCGCCAACCCGGGTTACGACACCCTGGCTTCACGTTCCAGAGAAGGGTGTGGGCATCTATCGCGCCGCGACTTTGTTGCCCAGCGGCGCCTCCTTCCCTGTGCCGCGGCCCTCCGGGCTGCCCTCCCAGGTGGCGAAGCCAAGATAAAGCACTTGTCTTCGCCACCTGCTCGGCGCGGCACCTTATGGGAAGGAGGCGCCGCTGGGCAACAAAGTCAACACCCCGAGGCGTCCCCAGAGCGGAGTGAATTCCCGGCTCAGCGCACTGTGTGCCTAACTCGCAGATATCTGCGCGGCTCGCTTCTATTTTTCAGCACGGGATTATCTTCACGAATCGTCCCAGTCCGATTTGGATAAAGTACTCGAAGAACATCGAACCGAGGCTTACCTCGAGATTATCCTTGCCCTCGGGCATGGGAGACTTGATGCGGATGACTCCGGCTTCGTCGATGATTCTGTCGACCAGGGCTTGCGCGAGAAAAACAATGCCGGTGACCGAGAACGATCGCCGTTGCAGCACCAGTGTGTCCTCTCGAATCATCTCTTCGAGGAATTCCGGCAGATTGAATTGCGCGATTATCTTCGAGGCCAGATAGCGCTGATGTCTCTCCGCAAAACCAGCGTCGATATCGATCTTGGCTGCGGACTGATACATGGCAATGACGATCTTGCCGAGATTGAGGAACAGACCGCCGAGCGCCGCCTTTTCCACTGCGGACCTGTCGAACCCCATCTGTTCGGCGATCATCTTGGCAAACAGCGATACGGCGCAGCTTCCCGTCTCGAGCTTGACATGTTCCGTCCCCAACCGGGAAAACAGGGCAATGGCGATAATGAAATTCTTCGCCGGCTGCGTTCCGAGCGATGCGATGACATCGTTGAACGTTTTCGGTTTGCCGTGGCCCGTCATCCCGCGAAAAACCGCGCCAGCCAGTTTTCGCAGCCGGATGGCGATCATTTCGTCGATCAAATTCTCGATGCTGGCAATTTCGCTCTTGGAAGCTTCGAGGTCGTCCAGAATCGCAAGCACCTGCGGGTCGATGCCGAAGTTTCCCTCTCCGGCCAGGTACTCCTCGATGGCGGCGAGCAGCTCACGATCCTGCTTTTCCGCGGGTGCGGATTCCATGTTCATCCCTCGATATGGAAGCGAACCAAGTTACGTCAATCGCACCAAACCCAGCGCCGCATCCTTCAGCCGTTGCTCCATACGGGCTTTCTCTTTTCGGCAAAAGCCTTGGGCCCTTCCGCGTAATCGGGGCCATTCCTCAATCTTGTCACCGCCTCGTATTCGACCCGGTAAGCGATCTCGAGATCGGCAATCGCCAAGCCGCGCATGGCGATCTGCTTGGTCGCGCGCAGCGACATGGGAGAACACTCGAGCATCTGGTTTGCCCAATTCTTGGCTTCAGCCAGCGCCTGGCCGGCGGGCGCCACGGCGGTTACGAAACCGAGTTCGTAAGCCTCGCGTGCCGGCACTTGACGGGCAGTCAACATGATGCCCATGGCCCGCTTCAGCCCAATGGTGCGCGGCAGACGGTGAATGCCGCCCGCCAGGGCTGCAAGCCCGACACGCGGTTCGGGCAAGGCAAAGCGAGCATTTTCCGCGGCGATGATGATGTCGCAGGCAAGCGCAAGCTCGAGGCCGCCTCCCATGGCGGCGCCGTTGACCGCGGCGATGATCGGTTTGTCGAGGTTGAAGCGCGCGGTCAATCCGCCAAATCCCGAAAGCGGCATGCGCGGCCGCTCGCCCGTCTTGGCCTGGTGCTTGAGATCGTTGCCGGTGCAAAAAGCGCGATCGCCGGCGCCGGTGACGATCGCCACCCACTGCTCCGCATCGCGGGCAAATTCGTCCCACACTCTTTCCAACTCTTCATTGGCGGGAAAATGCAGTGCGTTCATTACCTCCGGCCGCGCCAGCGTGACGATGGTCAAGTGCCCCGCGCGCTCGACCGTGCAGAACTGTGTACTCATTGTGCTCTCCATGATTTCTTGATCTGTATAACGGCGATTATGACGATAAAAACACATGCGCCCCGGCGGCGCCGCACGATCGGCGGGCGTTCGACAGTACTGGCATGAATTTCCTGAGGACGAAACGATTCGAAGATCGCGGCCGCATCACGCCGGAACAGGCCTCTGCTTGCTGCCTAAGCCGGACGAGCCGGAACCAAGGAAGCTGGTTTTGCCGTTTATCAATCTCCCCCTTTCGTGCGGTTGCGTGCAACCGCACGAAAGGGGGAGACGAATATAGAAACCAAATCTTCGCCAAACTTAACAACAGTAAACCAGTAAGG
>JACQTO010000020.1 GCA_016210745.1 Betaproteobacteria bacterium | reverse complement strand
GACCGCGCGGCGCGAAGTCAATAGCTGGCAACGCCAACGCAATGCCGAACGACGCGGCATTGATTGGACGTTCACCCGCCAGGACGCAGATCGAAAGCTTGCTCGTCATTATGTTTCGTAATTAACGTGCTTACGTACTAGGAACCTGTAGCGGCTCTCTTCGTTGATGCCCTCGGCGATATCGGCACGTTCCGTGCCCTGAGGTTGTGCTGTTCAAAGCCACTCTGTGACCATCATCAGCCTGTCTTCTTGAAGTTTGCGAAACGGCAGTCATGTCTTGCAGGAGCACGCACGCAATCCGGTCAGTGTTCCTCTCATGCGGGATGATGAATGCTGTTGAATTGCCATAAGACTGTCGCGGCGACTTTGCCCAGCTGTTCGATCGTAAATTCATGAAACAGACGGCAGCATGGTGACATCTAATGAGTAGAGACGGCGGGCACAAGGTCTGTCGTCAAGGAGCAGCGGTCAACTATTTCGATCGTTGCTCCGAGTTGTCAAACGCTTTAACTGAGGATGTATAAAATGAGTCGCAAATTGAACATTATCGCACTGGCATTTCTGAGCACCATCGCCTTCTCACAACTCGGTAATGCATTCGAGGTCGTCAATCCTGAGAACTCCGGATACCTCGGACCTGTAACCGAGGACAACGCATACGAGGCGAAAGCCGCTGCCTCGCCGGACACCTCATCGTTCTCGAGGTTCAGTGCGGTCGTCAATCCTGAGGACTCCGGCTACCTCGGTCCCGTGACTTTGGATAGCGGGTATCGGGGACAAGCCGCTGCCACGCCGAGCACGTCTTCGTTGTCAAGGTTTAATGTGGTGGTCAATCCCGAGAACTCCGGATACCTCGGTCCCGCGGCAGCGGTGACAACCGCTACCGGGGGAAAGTCGCTGCCGCGCTGAGCGCGCCGTCTTTCAGCATGATGCACTGAGGAAGCGCTGATCCCGTTTTCCGACACAATCAGAGCTTCCAGTGACTCGGGTATGAACAAGGGGGTAATACCCCCTTGTTTGGCGCATCCCTGACGTTACAGACTGGTCAGAAGATCGATCGGTGGCCTTTCGGCGTCGGTCTACTATCTGGCTGGGACGCCGGTCTTTATCGAGTCGATATGACAGATGTTGAATTGCGTGGGCATCTATAGCCATGCCGTTTGCGGCGCGGGGTATTGCGGCGACTACATGCGTGCGACCTGCATGAGGGAACGTATCGTATCGCTCACCTATCCAATCTCAGGAACTCGGGGGATACACAATGGAAAACTCTCGTTTCATTCCCACGTCTTGTACGCGCCGTGACCCGGCGTTGCCAGACTCCATGCTCAAAGGGAAAACCGCCTTGGTGACCGGTTCAACGTCAGGCATCGGGCTTGGTATTGCGGCCCGGCTGGCCGCGGCGGGTGCCAACGTCGTGCTGAACGGCTTCGGGGATCCCTCGGAGGTCGAGCAGCTCCGGGCAGGGCTCGCGGCGGAGCACCGCGTGACCGTGACTTACGATGATGCGGACATGACCAAGCCCGCAGCAATAGCCGCGATGCTGCGCAAGGCGATCGCGCAGTTCGGCGCTGTCGACGTACTGGTCAACAATGCCGGCATCCAGCACGTCGCGCCGGTTGAGGAGTTTCCTCTCGACAGATGGGATGCCATCATTGCGATCAATCTGTCGTCCTCGTTCCACACGGTGCGTGCGGCGCTGCCCGCGATGAAGGCGAGGCGCTGGGGCAGGATCGTCAATATCGCCTCGGCGCACGCGCTGGTCGCGAGCCCGTTCAAGTCGGCCTACGTCGCGGCGAAGCACGGCCTCGCGGGCTTCACGAAGACAGTTGCGCTGGAGGTCGCGGAGCAAGGGATCACGGTGAACGCGGTGTGTCCCGGGTACGTGCTCACGCCGCTCGTGGAGAAGCAGATCCCCGACACCGCGAAAGCACGCGGCGTCCCGGAAGATATCGTCAAGCGCGACGTGCTGCTCGCGGCTCAGCCAACGAAGAAGTTCGTCGCCATCGAGGAGGTCGCGGGCCTCACGGTGTTCCTCTGCTCGAATGAGGCCGCGTCGATTACCGGTGCGGTGCTGCCGGTCGATGGCGGCTGGACCGCGCAGTAATGACGAAACCTCGGGCAAAGTTACCAGGCCAAGTCGTGCTCGTGCTGCAAGGCGGCGGTGCGCTTGGCGCGTACCAGGTGGGCGTGTACCAGGCGCTGCACGAGGCCGGCATCGAGCCCGACTGGGTGATCGGCACTTCGATCGGCGCGATCAACGGCGCCGTCATCGCAGGCAACAAGCCCGAAGACCGGCTGGCGCGGCTGCGCGAACTCTGGGAGCGCTTTGCGCAGGAGCCGAATTTCCAGGCTTTGCAGTATTGGCCCGGCGTGGGTCAGGCGCTTGCCGCTCTTTCGGCGCTTGCGGGTGGCATCCCGGGATTGTTCGCGCCGCGGGCGCCGGTCTGGGGCGGCCTACAGGCGAAGGTCGGCCTTGACCGCGCGTCGTACTACAGCGCCGCGCCGCTACGCGACACGCTTTCTTCGCTGGTCGATTTCAGCGTGCTCAACGCCGTGCATCCGCGGCTGACGGTCGGTGCGGTCAACGTCAAGAGCGGCGCTATGCGCTACTTCGACAGTCGGGACATGGCCTTAGGTATCGAGGAACTGATGGCTTCAGGCGCACTGCCGCCCGGTCTGCCTGCAGTGCGGGTCGACGGCGACGCGTACTGGGATGGCGGCCTGTACTCGAACACCCCGCTCGAGGCTGTGCTGGACGACAACCCGCGGCGCGACTCGGTGATCTTCAGCGTCAATGTGTGGCAGCCTGCCGGCAACGAGCCAGAGTCTATCTGGCAGGCGATGGCTCGGCAGAAGGACATCCAATACGCGAGCCGCGCCGAAAGCCACATCGCGCGCCAAAAGCAGATCCACCACCTGCGCCACGTAATCCGCGAGCTGGCTCGGCGGGTGCCTGAGGCCGAGCGCAACAGCACCGAAGTGCTCGAGCTAGCCTCCTGGGGCTGCAGCACCACGATGCACGTGGTTCGCCTGCTCGCGCCGGAGCTCGAGGGCGAGGATTACATGAAAGACCTGGACTTCAGCGCCGCTGGCATACGCTCGCGCTGCGAGGCCGGACTCGCGGACGCGCGCTGCGTGATCGGGCGCGCGCCCTGGGAGGCACCCGCGGATCCGATGGAGGGTGTGATCGTGCACGAACTATCCGTCCGTACGGGCCGATAGCCGTCTTCATTTGAAAAGTACGTCGTCATGGGCGCGCATCGTAGAACGCACTCACAATGAACAATATGTATTGCTGCAAGCGGAACGCGCCGGCGCCAAAGTCCTCGCGACCTCTCTGAATGATTGCCAGCGCAATACGCCGGCATGGCGTCCACTTGCCGCGATTCAGCGTTACAAGGTGAAGAACTGCGCGATTCTGATCGATCTCATTCAGCGCGTGAGCGGCACGCCGAGCGCGGCGACCATCTGCTTTTCTCATTCGCCGACAGGGACAGGGATTCGGCCGCGATGGCTATCTTTCCGCTTTCGGCGTGGTCAAGGATCTTCCAGCCATCCGGGTCGCGCCGCAGTGTCGCGATGCATCGCGACACAGAGAATCCGTAGCTGCGCAAGTCCGTACGCACGTACTCACGTTCCGTCCAACCGTCGCTCACATGGCACGACGCGCCCGGGACATCGCCGAAAACGCGTCCGGACGCGCTGATCACGACAAAGACGACCGCGCAGACGTTCTGCGGCAGAGCGTCAAGGTATACGAAGATTCGCTCGTCATCCCATTCCTTCGCTCCGGTTGTGGAATCGCCAGTGTGGACCACACTGGCGTTGGCATTGCGTATCCGGCCGGGATGAACGATCTCAACGATTTGCGATCGTGCGTCGAACAGCGCGCAAAAGGCGTCAAGGTCCGCACGCCGCCCCGGAGGGCGCGCATGCTGCGCCTCGATATCCCATCGAAGCCCCATGATTATTTCGTTCGAGTCCAGCATTGTATTGCTCTTCTCATCTCGCGAAATGCAAACCTGCGGTGCAGCATTGAAAGCAGAGACAGCGCGTCATCTCGCTTGATGTCTCTATACAGACAATCAAAGGCCTGAATCACCCGAGCACATCGTAACCTCCCGCAAACGGCGTAGACCGCTGCGGAAAGCGAATGCCTGTCGCGATCGAACCACGGCACGCCGCGCATGTATTGCATGATGGCCCGCTCGTCCGCCGGAGCCAGATGGCCAGAGCGCCGCATTGATCTCAGCGTGTAACGAACATTCACCAGCGGCAGCGTCAGACAGCGATAATGCAAGGCGGCAGGAGCGTGCAAAACGTATACTTCATCGCTGTCGACAAGACTACCGCGACGAAACAGGCGGAACACGTGCCCGACACCGCGCATTCCTGCCGACTCCAGTTGCGCGGCCCGGATTGCACCCATGCTCGCCCCACCGAGCACTTCCACACCTGGCGTAGCCAGCACTTCCCTCAGCTCGCGAAGAGGCAACCGGCTTGCGTTTTCGACCGCGCCGTCTATAAACCCGATGCGTGTGTAACCCGCCCTCACAGCGGCCGCCAGCGCTCCTCGCGCCGCCGGCGGGAGCAGGTCGATGCCTGGGGGAGCCGAATGCCGGCCCAATGAAGGTCCGGCAAAGGCGCAGGCGCGCCTGCTAATCCTGGTTAGCCGCGTGTGTTGCACAGGATGAGCTTTGCGCTGGCGACCGCCGCTATCTGCAGACCAAGCGTCGTACCGTTTCATGCCGCGTCTCCGCCAGATACGGGCGGTACGGGAGGCACGCGCGCATAGTGGCTGAGCCACATTTGAAGTTCGGCAGTGTTCCGAGAAAGTGTTGCAAGCGCTTGTGGATAGCCGAGCAGCAGCCGCAGCGGCGCTTTTGCGCGCACGACAGGATGCGACAGCATCCAGTCGACTTCCTCGATTGCCGAACCGCGGGCGGCCAGATCCTGTACCGCGGGCTCGGCATACCTGCACGGCATTGCTGCACGCACCCACATGACGGGTTCCTGCACCGTCGTGTCGTAGCGCAGACGTACCCGGGGCTCCTGCAGCTCGACATCATCTTTGTGGATCTGACGTATGACCTCGCCTGGGGTCGCCAGGGCGAGTTCGTTAGCGCCCAGGATCTTGAGCCCTTGCACGGTAGGTTCGAGCACAACGTCGTCGAATTGAGGCAGCAAGCGCATCGTCATGCGTGCGAAGCCTATCTGAAATCGGGACTTCGCACTACGCGCGAGCTGTTCGATCGGATAGTCGCAGTACATGCAATCCTCCAAACGTATGTTCGAGGGAATGATCCTTAAAGCGCGAAGTCGCCCTGCGCCTCCGGCTGATAGAGCACGTCAATGATCTTGATTCGTCGCGTCCGGTCGTGCGGTAACGGAAGGTCAACCTTGGCGCCTTCCGATTCTCCGAGCAACGCGGCGCCTACGGGCGACAACACCGATATCGTTCCGCTCGACGGATCTGCGTCGTCCGGATAGACGATGGTCACGGTGCTCTTTTCACTGGTACGCAGGTCCTCAAACAGGACGCGCGAATTCATTGTGACGACACTCTCCGGTACCTTTTCCGGGTGTACCACGCGGGCCAGGTCGAGGACCTCCTCAAGGGTGTCGACTCCAGCCTGCATGCCTCGCGATTGTTGCATGAGTCCGGCGAGGAGACGCTTCAGCCGGTTGTAGTCTTGATCGGTAACCCATATCGCTGCGTTGCTAATCATGTGAACCTCGAAATTGGTGAATCGTCAGCGGCGCACTGCCCGTTGTCGATTGAGCTCGCGCCGCAGCCTGCGTATGAGCAGATGGCCTGATTGCTCTGCTGAATATAGAAGGTGTCCGCGCAGTCGATAAGCCGCTCTGCCGGAACAATGCTGTTTCCAACGGTGGCTACTTGTTGAGCTTCAGTTTCAAGTAGTCGCCGATGAGGATTGCGGTCGGATAGGACACTTCCTCCTCGGTTTCCGCGTGCAGAATCAGCTTGTCAGCGAATTCTGCATATTCCGGTTTGTTTTCACGCTTCGCCGCATCGGACAGGGTCCGAAGCGCGGCGACGATGCTCTGATGCTCCGCAAGCATTTCCTTCAGCTGCGCTTTCAGCTTTTCAGTCAGCGGTAACACAGCGGCCATGTCCGGCGAGACTTCCCCTTTTGCAAGGGAGGTCAACAACCCGAGCGGCGGCAGAGCGTACTCTTCCTCTTTGACGAAGTGCGGATGGAGCACCTTGGCCACCGCCTTCGCGGCTTCGCCGATATCACCGGTCTCGCGGGTGGCCTTGCGCAATTGATCGTGGAGTTCTTCATGCTCGAGTTGCAAGGGGCGAGGGATCGTGAGTTTCATCGTGAGTATCTCCTTGTGAATGAATCAATTCATGTAAGACCGGTACCGTCACAACACCAACTATAGAGATTGCAACGTCTTTCGATAAGCCGAACTCCTGGAACAATGCTGTTTCTGCCCGCGAGGTAATGCCTGTTCACTAAGGTGCCGGAGACCGCGTGTTCACCGGCAGGAAACGCGCTTGTTCTTCCGATCGGGCTTATCTGAGGAGGCGGCCGGGTTTAACGTCGTAGGCTCAAAGATGAGACTGAGAGGAAAGATACTGATGAATGTTCGTGAAGGCCCTACCGCCAGCTTCGACCAGCCATTCGTGACCCCTTTCGAGGCCTCATACATGCGTCACTTGTACCACAGCGATGGTGGCGGTGAACGTACGATCGCGCCGACGCCGGATCGTATGGCGTTGAATAGAGTGCTGGTTGCAACCGACTTCTCCCGGCATGCAGCCCATGCTGTAGACCGTGCTCGGGGGTTGCGAAAGATGTAATACACCAATATCGGGGCGAGGCGCGCACCGCAGCTGCGAACCAAATGATCGAGCTCGCGCGGTCGCACGTACCTTCCGGGGACGTACGCCTGCTCCTGGTACACGGGTATGCGATCCCGGAACTGCTGCAAAAGGGGTACGACCTTGCGGCTGATCTGGTGGTCCTTACGAAACGAGGAGACTCTCTCGCGGGCGACTGCCTGCTCGATAGCGTGACACTGCAACTTCTGCACCGATCTTGGTGCGATGTGTTGATCGTGCGCTAGCGTCCAGCACCAATCAAGAGCAATGTTCTCACGCTTCGAGCGGGGCACGCCCACGCGATGGAGTCTGGTATGCTTCACGACGAAGAGACTGGACTCGACGCTGGACCATATGCTGCTCATCCTGCTGGTGGCACTGCCGTTTGCCGGCAGCATCGCAGCGCTTCTGTTTCGCGTGAAGGCGCGCAATGCGGAAGCATGGCTGGCGGCAGCTATCGCGCTTGCCGGGCCTCTGATTGCCTCACAGTTCTACCTCGATGTCGCTCGCGGAGACGTTGTTCGCCTCGATCTCGAGTGGCTGCCGGCATTCGGGCTGAATTTCATCGTGCGGATGGACGGCTACGCGTGGATGTTCGGACACTCGGCGCCACGCTGGGTGCCGCCTTCGTGCTCAGTGCGTCGAGCCTGATGTTCTCGGTGCTCGAGCTTCGTCCGGTGTTGCACGAGGTCCTGATCGGCATCTTTATGGTAATCAGCACGCCCGTCACTTTCGTGCTGCTGGTGCGCGCGGCGCTCCATCGTGATTCCGCCGAAGGCGACAATCCCGTTGACAAGAACAACTGATCACGGCAGGTGAAACATGGAAGATCTCGAGCGTATGGCGATCTTTGCCCGGGTGGTGGAGGACAAGAGCTTTTCCGCCGCGGCGCGCCGCCTGAATCTCTCGAAGTCGCTCGTGAGCAAACAGATCACACAGCTGGAGAGGTCCATGGGCGCGCGTCTTCTGAACCGGACCACGCGGGCTCTCAGCCTCACGGAAGCAGGGGCGGCGTTTTACGCACACTGCGCCCGTATCGTGGAGGAACTCGAGGAGGCGAAACTCGCAGTCAGTCGCCTGCATTCAGAGCCGCGAGGTCTGCTGCGGATCAGTGTTCCGGTGGCATTCGGCAGACTGCATGTCGCAACGGTTCTGCCGGAATTCCTGGCCACTTATCCGGACTTGAAGATCGACATGGTGACAACCGATCGGTTCGTCGATCTCGCAGAGGAGGGTTACGATGTCGTCGTCAGAATTGCGAATCAGCCTACGTCGAATCTGGTGGCCAGGAAACTCGCGTCCATCCAGCGCAGAATGGTTGCCACCCCGGACTATTTTGCGCAGCACGGTGTGCCTCAGACGCCTGGAGATCTCGAGCAGCACAACTGCTTGACCTACACGTACTTCAATCCGCAGGATCCGTGGCGCTTGCGCGGACCGAACGGCGATATCTCCGTTCGCGCGTCCGGCAACCTGCGGGTAAACGACGACGATGCACTGGCCGAAGCCGTGTTGCGGGGCCTCGGGTTGGCGTTGCTGCCGACCTTCATCATCGGCAAGGACCTTCAGGCTGGACGCCTGCAATCGGTGCTTTCCCAATACATTCCGCTGGAGCGGCACATTTATGCCGTATACCTTGCAAGCCGGCACGTCTCCGCTAAGGTCAGGGCGTTCATCGATTTCCTGCTGGAGCGATACGGAGCGGAGCCGTACTGGGATCGCAGCTGAGCAGCTGCAGGCCCGAACGACCGGCTATCCCATCTACGCTCGGTCCGGCCTTGCCTTCAGCTTCCTCACCGGCGCTTCGGTGACATCGCGCAGCAGGATGGCAGCCGACACGTCGCCCGCGTCGCCCACGAGGTCGGCATAGCGTTCGCTACCTTTGCGAGTGAGGGCGTGGCGTATTTCCTCGATCAAGCGCGCCTTGCGCGCGCTGATTTGCTGCGCGAACTGCGTGACTTGATTTTGGTCAGGGCATTCACAAAAATATCCCGCCACGCTTCGCGGCTTAGAATTTGACATGCGTCAAGGTGTGCCACCATGTTCGCGGCACCACGCAAGAACAAAGAGCCTTCCACAGGTCCGTGTCTGTGAATCGACAGAGAGGCCTCGTTGGGTCTTGTCGTGTATATCCCCGCCCTCAGCGCATGGCTCGGCCGCCTACTATCATGATGGCGGCCTTAAGACCGTGCGGGATTTGGCTTTTCTACGTCGATGTTGTATCTGCTGATCGCTTCTGTGACAGTTGTGGCTGGCAGTCGCCCTTCGTCGGCCAGCGCGGCTAGGGCCGTCACCGCGATGTGATAGCGGTCCACCTCGAAGAATTTGCGGAGTTGCTTGCGGGTGTCCGACCGACCGAAGCCATCGGTGCCCAACACCGCGTATTCCCCCGGCACGAAGGCGCGGATCTGGTCGGCGTAGACCTTCATGTAGTCGGTTGCCGCCACGACCGGTCCGGGCCGGTTTGAGAGGCATTTCGTCACGTAACTTATCCGCGGCTCTTGACCGGGATGCAGCCGGTTCCAGCGCTGGCAGTCCAACCCGTCGCGACGCAACTCCGTAAAACTCGTCACGCTCCACACGTCCGCCGACACCTCAAAGTCCGCTTGCAACAACTGTGCCGCAGCGATGACTTCGCGCAGGATCGTGCCACTGCCGAGCAGCCTGACGCGCTTCGTCTCGTCACCTTGCCCGACGTCCCCGCCCGACAGCAGGTACATACCTTTGAGAATGCCCTCCTCGCTCCCCGGGGGAAGAGGTGGATGAGCATAGTTTTCATTCATCATCGTGATGTAGTAGAACACGTCCTCCTGATCCCGGTACATGCGTTGTAGGCCGTTCTGAATGATGACCGCGAGTTCGTAGGCGAAAGTTGGGTCGTAGGAGACGCAGTTCGGGATCGTGGACGCCAGGATATGGCTGTGGCCGTCCTGGTGCTGCAGTCCCTCACCCGCCAGCGTGGTGCGGCCCGCAGTACCCCCCATCAGGAAGCCGCGACAACACATGTCGCCGGCGGCCCAGGCCAAATCGCCGAAGCGTTGGAAACCGAACATTGAATAATAGCTGTAGAAAGGGATGAGGCTCACGCCATGGGTGCTATGGGCCGTGCCCGCGGCAATCCAGGAGCAGAACGCGCCCGCTTCGGTAATCCCCTCCTGCAGGATCTGGCCTTGCCTGTCCTCGCGGTAATACGACAGTTGGCCGGCGTCCTGCGGCTCATAGCGCTGACCTGTCGGCGAATAGATGCCGATCTGGCGGAACATGCCTTCCAATCCGAAGGTGCGCGCCTCATCAGGCACGATCGGCACCACCCATTTGCCGATGTTTTTGTCCCTAAGCAGCGTCGCGAGCATGCGCGCAAACGCCATGGTCGTCGACATCTCGCGGTTGTCGGTACCTTTGAGGAGGTTTTCAAACACGCTCAGATCGGGCACTTCGAGCGGCACGGCCTTGCGCCTTCGGGCCGGCAACGACCCGCCCATGGCCTCGATACGCTCCTTGAGGTATCGCATTTCAAGGCTGTCTTCCGGCGGTTTGTAAAACGGCACCTCGCCGATCACGTCGTCCGGAATGGGAATCTCGAAGCGGTCGCGGAATACCTTGAGCGCGGGCTCGGCCATCTTCTTCTGTTGATGGGTGATATTCTGCGCTTCTCCCGCGGCTCCCATGCCGTATCCCTTGACCGTCTTTGCCAGAATTACCGTCGGCTGCCCCGTGTGTTTGACCGCCGCCGCATAGGCGGCATAAACCTTGTGCGGATCGTGGCCGCCGCGATTCAGACGCCAGATGTCGTCATCGGTCAGGTCGGCGACCATCTCCAGCAATTCCGGATACTTACCGAAGAAATGCTTGCGTACGTAGGCACCGCCGTTGGCCTTGTAGCTTTGATAATCGCCATCCACGGCCTCTTCCATGCGCTGCAACAGGAGGCCTTTCGTATCCTTGGCGAACAGCGGATCCCAGTAGGATCCCCAGATCACTTTGATCACGTTCCAGCCGGCGCCGCGGAACACCGCCTCGAGCTCCTGAATGATCTTCCCGTTGCCGCGCACCGGACCGTCGAGCCGCTGCAGATTGCAGTTCACTACGAAGATGAGGTTGTCGAGCGATTCGCGTGCTGCCAGCGAGATTGCGCCGAGCGACTCGGGTTCGTCTAGCTCCCCGTCGCCTAAGAACGCCCATACCTTGCGAGCCTCGGCGTTGACGAGGCCACGGTTGTGGAGGTACTTCATGAATCGGGCCTGGTAGATCGCCTGAATCGGTCCCAGCCCCATCGACACGGTGGAGAATTGCCAGAAGTCCGGCATTAGCCAAGGGTGTGGGTAGGACGAGAGCCCGCCGCCGTCCACTTCTTGGCGGAACTTGCGCAGTTGCTCTTCGGAGATGCGACCTTCGAGAAAGGCTCGGGCATAAAAACCGGGTGCCGAGTGTCCCTGGAAATATACCAAGTCTCCACCATGCTGCGCGGAGCACGCGTGAAAAAAGTGATTGAATCCGACGTCGTACAAAGTGGCAGACGAAGCAAAGCTCGCAATGTGACCGCCGAGCTCCGAGCTGTGCCGGTTCGCGTGGATCACCATAGCGAGCGCGTTCCAGCGGACGTAAGAGCGGATTCGGTGCTCCAGCTCCTGGTCGCCGGATGAACGCTCCTCCTGGGCCGTTGGGATTGTATTCGCGTACGGTGTGTTTGCGCCGATAGCAATACTTGTGCCGCCGCCGCGTGCCTTATCGAGTACCCTGTCGAGCAGGTAGTGCGCCCGCTCTGGACCCTCAGCAGCCAACACCGACTCAATCGCATTGAGCCATTCCTGGGTCTCGACGGGGTCGGGGTCAATAATATCCATCACGTCTCTCCTTGATTGGGCGATCCAATGGCGCGCGGCGATGGAATCTCCATAGTTGCTATCTGTCTCTCGGTAACGATCGGTGCCCTGGCGTTCATAGCAACGATCGGCGAATGTCAGAGAGCACCGAAGCCAAATACCTGGTGAATCGCGCAGCCGCCGCACCATCGATGACACGATGGTCATACGAGAGCGAAAGCGGCAGCATCAGCCGCGGTTGAAATTGCGCTTCCCGGTTCTTTTCGCCCATCCATACTGGCCGCATGACTGAGCGCGATACCCCGAGGATCGCCACCTCAGGCGCGTTGATGATGGGTGTGAACGCGGTTCCGCCTATCCCGCCGACGCTGGAGATGGAAAACGTTCCCCCCTGGATGTCTTCGGATTTGAGCTTGTTCTCCCTGGCACGCTTCGAAACTTCGCCCAGTTCGCGTGCGAGCTCCAACACGCCTTTTCGGTCGGCATCCCGGACGACCGGTACCACAAGTCCCTCCGGAGTATCGACCGCCACGCCGATATGGAAATATCGTTTGATGATCAGGTTTTCCCCGCGTTCGTCGAGAGAAGAAGCGAATTCCGGGTATCGCCTGAGCGCGCTGACACAGCTCTTGACGAGGAACGCGAGTAGGGTCAGCTTGACGCCTTGCTTCTCGCTGCTCGCAGCGTTCGCTCTGCGAAAGGCCTCCAGGTCCGTGATGTCCGCTTCGTCGAACTGTGTGACGTGGGGAATCATCACCCAATTGCGGTGCAAGTTTGCACCGGCGTGCTTTTTGATGCGCGAAAGCGGCCTGATTTCGATTGGACCGAACTTGGCGAAATCCACCTTGGGCAATTCGGGCAGGCTAAACGGCACAGCGGCCATGGACACCGGTGCCCCTGCCGGCGGCGTACTCTGACGAAGATTCTTCACGAATGCCTGCACGTCCCCCTGCAGGATCCGTCCTTTCGGCCCGCTGCTTGTCACCCTTGCCAGATCGACGTTTAGTTCTCTTGCCAACTTGCGCACCGAAGGACTGGCATGCACCTTAGCCGCGATCGCCCCTTTCAACTCGTGTGGCACGTCGAGCGTCTTAGAGTCGCCGATATCTGGTACCAGAATCTCGTTGATTGCACCCACTGTCGTTATCCTTCCGAGACGAAGACAGAATTGCGCGAGGGAGGATGAACCGCTTTCGGTACGCCGCTACGACTTCCCGCAATCCCACGTTCTCCGGATTCTCGGAATTGCCGGATTCGTATTTCTTTATCGCCGGTACGGCGAACCCAGCCTTCGCTTGCCCCTGGGTGGCAAGCCCCTGAGCGCTGAATCGACACCCACTAGCATCCGACGTGAGATCGAATACAAGACAGCATGTTTCTCTCCTTTTCAAAGTATATCACAGTGTGATAGAATGGCAATCGGATTCGTCGAACTGCCTCGGTTCGCCGTCGACTATCGTTTAGGAGCAAGATAGCCTTGACGACTACGAATGATTAGGCCGATCGCGGCACCGCAGAATCGCCGATGGCAATTGCATAGGGGTGAGTTGAATGATGAACGAAGAGCAAAAGCGACTTGCGGAAACGTTCCGCAATATGCACCGTGGGTCTCAAATTCTGCTGCTTCCTAATGCGTGGGACGCCATGAGCGCGCGCATCTTCGCGGCCGCCGGATTTGATGCAATTGCAACGACCAGCGGGGGGCTCGCATGGGCGCTCGGCTTTCCGGACGGTGAAAAGGCACCATGGAACGAGGTCGTGGCAGCCACGGAGCGGATTACGCGGACGGTTCGCGTACCGGTGACAGCCGACATCGAGGGCGGCTATGGGGAAACGCCCGACCAGGTAGCCAGGAACGTGGCGGACATAATTCGGGCCGGTGCGGTGGGGATCAACCTG
>JACQTO010000168.1 GCA_016210745.1 Betaproteobacteria bacterium | reverse complement strand
TTCTAAATTCGTCTCCCCTTTTCGTGCAGTTGCGTGCAACTGCACGAAAAGGGGAGATTGATCAACGGCAAAACCAGCTTCACTGGTTCCAGCTGATCCGGCTTAGGATCCAGGATTGAGGATTCAGGGGGCTTAACCGAGCTACCGCTGGCGTTCCGCCAAGTCCTAGAGCCTCAATCCTCACTGTGTCGTTAGCGCGTACAGGCCGCCGCTGCGGGTCTGGACCACAAAGCCGACTTCCAGGCGCACGGGGTTGGCCTGAATCGGACTGCCGTCGGTGGCGGCGCGACCGATGAAGCTGCCGTCGTCGCGCGCCAGAAAGTGCACGTAGCCTTGAATGTCTCCTACCGCCACCTGGCGCCCCAGCGCAAGGGGCGCCGTGAGTCCGCGCCGGAACAGCCGGTCTTGAGTCCAAACGCTGCTGCCGCGACTGCGATCGAGCGCGTGCACGGATCCCTTTTCGTCGCTCACGAACAAGAAACGCGCATCGGCATCCAGGCCGGTCGTGCTCGACATTGCGCGCGACCACAAGGGGTTGCCGTTTGCCAAGTCGAAGCAGGCGACTCGCCCCTGGTAGGCGACGGCGCATACCTCGCGCTCGGTGACCCAAGGAAGTCCAACGACATCTGCAACGCGTTCGAGCTCGGTCGCACCCCGCGGCAGGGCCACCGTTGCCTCCCAGCGCGGCGCGCCGTTGCTGAGCGCCAGCGCCACCAGCTTGCCCCCGGAGAACCCGGCCAAGACCACCCCTCGGGTTACGACAATGCCGACCGGGGTGCGGATCGAAAGCGAAGGCGCTGCGCGCTGATAGACCCAGCGACGCTTGCCGTCGCGCGTGTCCAGTGCAAAGATGCGTGAGTCGGCAGCGCGCACTATCACGGCATCGCCCGCAATCACGGGCGGCGACAGCACTTCACTGGACACACGCGCGCGCCAGCGCATCTCCCCGCTGGCGCCATCGAGCGCTATCACCTCCCCCTCCGGGGTGCCCACGACTGCGAGGCTTCCGTCGGCGCCTACACCGCCGGAAAGCGGCTGGCCGACCGACACGCGCCAGAGCTGCCGGCCGCCGGTCTCCATGCGCGTGACGGTGCCATCGTGCGCCGCGGCGAATACGCTGCCCGCGGCGACGGCGGGGGAAAAGGCTCCGTTGCCGGCAGGCCCGACGCTCGCCTGCCAGAGCACGCGCACCGGGATCGTGGAGCGCAATTCAGGCAGCTCGGCCATTTTCGGGCCCGAGTCCTTGGAGCCGAACCAGTCGAGCGGGTTGAGGCTAACGCTGGAGCAGCCCGAGGCGATCAGCAACGAGAGCAGGACCAGATACCGCATCAGCCTCCCCCAAGCGCATCGAGCTTGATCTGCAAGGATTCGCGCAGGGCACCATCCTTCCTGTCGGCGCGATCGATTGCTTCCTTGTAGGCCGCCTTTGCCTCGGCGAACTTCTTCTGCGCAAACAGAACATCTCCCCGTGCGGCCGCAAACAGGCTCTCGAAACCCGCCGCCGGCTTGGCTTCGAGCACCTTCAGCGATTCCGCCAGCGCGTTGTCGTCCATCAATACGTTCGCCAGCCGCAGTCGCGCGATAGAACGCACCTCCTCCTGCTTGGCGTTGTCCACCGCCCATTGAAGCTGGGCCCGCGCCGTCTTGAGATCGCCCGTCACGAAATGCACCTTCGCTGAAACCAGTGCAGCAAGCGGCGCGTAGGCGGTGCCGGAGTATTTTTCCAGGATCGTTCCGGTCGCCTCGCGGACCGCCTTGGTGTCCCCCGCGCGCGCGGCTTTCTGCAGCGTTTCATAGACCCCGGCTGCCTGGCCCGAATTCCAACGCTGGTACCAGGTCCATCCATTCCAGGCCGCCACCGCCAGAAGCGCCAGCGTGATTGCCGTCAGAACCAGATTGCCGTGCTCCTTCCACCACGCCTTGAGTTCGGCCAGCTGCTCCTGTTCTTCCAGATCGTACGTACTCATTCAGTTTCATCCTCATACAAGAGTTGCGCGATCGCGTCTGCAATCGCGTCCATGTTGACGCGGAACTGCTCACGCGCCTCGCGCAGCGGCTTGATGCTCGCTTCCCGCGCGCGCGCCTCGTCGTCCCCGACAATAACTGCAACTGCGGCGCCGCTTGCGTCCGCCCGTTTCATCTGTGACTTGAAGCTGCCGCCACCGCAGTGATGGAGCACCGAAAAACCGCGGTCACGCAGCAATTCGGCTACGCGGAAGGCGAATCGCTCCGCTTCCACGCCCTGATTGACCAGATAGGCATCGGGACGCGAACCCGCGACGGGTGCTCCATCCATGAGCCCCAGCAGCCGCTCGATCCCGATTGCCCAGCCGCACGCCGCTACCGCTTTACCTCCGATCTGCTGAAACAAGCCATCGTAGCGACCGCCGGCGCACACCGTGCCCTGGGCGCCAAGCCGGTCCGTGACCCATTCGAACACGGTGAAATTGTAGTAGTCCAGACCCCGCACAAGCCGCGCATTGATGCGGCTGGGCAAGCCTGCGTCGGCGATGATCGCCTGCACGCCCTCGAAGTGCGCCAGCGATTCGCGGCCGAGATAATCGAGCAGCCGCGGGGACCCGGTGATTATTTCCTGCATGGCGGGATTCTTGCTGTCCAGGACACGAAGCGGATTGGTTTCCAACCGGCGGCGCGAATCCTCGTCGAGCGAGCTCGCGTGTAAGCGCAGGTAATCGACCAGCGCGCCGCGATAGACCGATCGCTCTTGCGCTGATCCCAGCGAGTTGAGCTCCAGCCGCATGCCCTCGATTCCCAGGTCGCCCCAAAGTCGCGCGCACATGAGCAGCATTTCGGCGTCGATGTCGGGCCCCGGCAAGCCGAGCGCCTCGGCACCGACCTGGTGGAACTGGCGGTAGCGGCCTTTCTGCGGCCGCTCGTGGCGGTACATAGGACCGAGGTAATACAGGCGCTGCGGACCGCCATAGACCAGGTTGTGCTGGATAGCAGCGCGCACGGTCGAGGCGGTCGCCTCGGGCCGAAGCGTGAGGCTCTCGCCGTTCAGCTCGTCGATGAAACTGTACATCTCCTTCTCGACGATATCGGTTGCCTCGCCGATGGCTCGGCGGAACAATCCGGTTTGCTCGAGGATCGGCGTGCGAATATTGCGGTAGCCGTAGCTCTGCAGCCACGAGCGCAGCAAATCTTCGAGTGCCTCCCAGCGCTCGGCCTCATCGGGCAGGATGTCGTTCATCCCGCGTACTGCCTGGATCGTCGTTTGACTCATCTATTCGGGTGCGGCTGCTGCGTCAATCCGCAGCCTTGATTGGAATTGTTTTCGTTTTTTCCTCGCCGGAGCCGCGCAAACGCGCACCCTCGCCGTAGCGAGATTGCACGTACTCCTCGACCAGCTTTTGAAAATCCTCGGCGATCGACTCGCCCTTGAGCGTCACGGTCTTCTCGCCGTCCACATACACCGGCGCCACCGCCCGCTCGCCCGATCCCGGAAGGCTGATGCCGATATCGGCGTGTTTGGATTCACCGGGTCCGTTCACCACGCACCCCATCACGGCCACGCGCATGCTCTCGACGCCAGGGAAGCGTTCTCGCCAAAGCGGCATGCGCTCGCGCAGGAACAGCTGAATATTCGCCGCCAGTTCCTGAAAAGTGGTGCTCGTCGTGCGTCCGCACCCCGGACAAGCGATCACCGCCGGTGCGAACGAGCGAATTCCCATCGATTGCAGGATCTCCTGCGCAACCAGGACCTCTCGGGTGCGGTCGCCCCCGGGCTCGGGTGTCAGAGAAATGCGGATGGTGTCGCCTATTCCCTCCTGGAGCAACACCGCCAGCGCGGCGCTCGAAGCGACGATGCCCTTGGAGCCCATGCCGGCCTCGGTGAGGCCCAAATGCAGCGGGTAATCGCAGCGCGCGGCGAGGTCCCGATACACGGCGATGAGATCCTGCACGCCGCTCACTTTGCAGGACAGGATGATCCGATCGCCGGACAAACCCAACTGCTCGGCGCGCGCGGCCGATTCGAGCGCGGAGCGGATAAGCGCCTCGCGCAACACTTCCTCGGCATCCAGCGGCTCGGCTCTGCGGGCGTTCTCGTCCATCAGGCGCGTCAGCAGTTCCTGATCGAGACTGCCCCAGTTGACGCCGATTCGGACCGGTTTGTCGTTGCGGCAGGCAAATTCGATCATGGTTGCGAATTGCTCGTCGTGCCTGGTCCCGCGGCCAACGTTTCCCGGGTTGATACGGTACTTCGACAATGCCCGCGCGCAGTCCGGATTCTGCGCGAGAAGCTTGTGTCCGTTGAAGTGGAAATCGCCGACCAGCGGCACGTCGCAGCCAAGCGTGTCGAGCCGCTCGCGGATCCGGGCCACCGCAGCCGCAGCTTCGGTCGTGTTCACGGTAACGCGCACCAGTTCCGAACCGGCGCGCGCGAGCTCGAATGCCTGTTTGGCGGTCGCATCGGCGTCGGCGGTGTCGGTGTTGGTCATCGACTGCACGACGATCGGAGCCCCGCCTCCTATCGCGATCGATCCGACCCGAACTTGGCGCGTCCTTCGGCGCCGAATTTCGAATTCCGCCATGCTATTTGAGCGTGAGCCTGGCCACTTCGATACTCACGTAGGGCTCGAGATCGACCGTGGCATCGTCATAGGTAAGGCGTACGTTGTGGGCGTTGCCTATGACCAGGGAGAACGGCGGGCTGCCCTGCACGGCCGCCGTGGAACCGGCCGGGTTGAGCCTGGAGAGCAGCGTATTGCCAACGCGGTCCTTGATTTCGACCCAGGATTCCTTCTGGAACTCGAGCAAGATGCGCTTGGCATCCCCGGAAACACTGGCCAGTGCAGGCAATTGTTCCACCCGCACGTCAGGCTCCGGCGGGGGAACGCTTAGCGGCTGTTCAACCGGCGGCTCCGGAACGATGGCCTGCTGCACCACGGCAGGCGGCACAGGCACGGGCGGTTGCGGATCCTTCAGCAAGGACACGCCGAGGCCGAACTGCCACTCGAACATGATTGCAGCCGCTGCGACCAGCGCCAGCCCTCCCAGTCCAAGGTACATGCGCGTGGCGCGCGCCTTGCCGTCGGGAAAGGGAATGTGCTCGGACGGTACGACGAGGATTATCTGCTCGGGCAAGTGCCGGTCCTCGAATTGCCTGAGCACCGGCACAGGATCGGTCTGAAGCAGCTTGGCGTAACCCCGGATCATTCCGCGCACGAAAGTCGTTCCCGGAAGCTTGCTGTAGTCGTCGGCCTCCAGCGCCTCGATCTGGCGCGCCGAATACTTGATCCGCTCGGCCACATCCGCGATCGAGAGTTCGCGCGCTGCGCGAAGCCGCCCCAACTGAGCCCCGGGCGTATCGAGTTCCGGTGCGGACGGCTGGTCGGACTCAGCGCTCATTCGTACATGCCCTTGACCAGATTCTGATATTCCCTGGATCCGGCGAACCCTCGCCGCAACTGCGTCGCGTAGTGATTCTCCGCCGCCTTGTCGCCCAGCTTTCGCTCGATCCTGAGCGCGAGCCAAAGCGACTCCGCCGTCGCATCGAGCAGTTTGTTGAAGCGGCCGATCAGCTCGCGCGCCTCCATCAACTCGCCGCGGCGGTACCTCAAATTCGCCAAATTGACGAGCGCCGGCGGATAAGCCGCGTCGAGTCGCAGCGCGCGCTGGAAGTAGTCGACTGCGTCGCTGTCCATGTTCTTGCGCAGCGCGCACGAACCAGCGACGGCATAGGATTTCTGCGGCGTCGGATAAAGCGGATTCTTGACCGCCGCCAGGAAATACCTCAGCGACTGCTCCTCGCGGCCCGTCTGGCAAAGGAACCAGCCGTAGTTATGGTTCAGGTCCGGATCGTTCGGAGCGATACGCAGGGCGCGGTCGAAATTGTTTTGCGCCAGATCCATTTCCTTGAGGTCCATGTGCACCAGACCGAGAACGTTGTAGGCAGGCGCGTAGCTGGAATCGGCTGCAAGCGCAACCCGCAGTTCCTCCAGTGCGACACCCATATTGCCGCGCTCGAAATAGGCCACTGCCAATTCGGTGTGAATCCGCGCCCGTTCCCGGGGCGCGCTCACTTCGCCGATGATCGCTCCAGTATCGACGCTGGGCTCGCTGCTGCCCTCGAAGCTGCGCTCTCCCACACCCGGATCGGTCGCGCAACCGGCAAGGGACAGCGCCAGCGCGGCGGCCAGCATCCGGCGATTAAGCAATCTGTTCATGCGGCCCTCGCGATTTTCACCCGATGCGTGCGCTCCTGCACCCGCCCTGCGAGCTGGCCACAGGCGGCATCGATATCCTCGCCTCGCGTCCTGCGCGTGGTGGTGACTATTCCCGCGGCATTCAGCCTTTCGTTGAATCGACGGATGGCCTCGCGCGGCGAACGCACGAACTCGGAGTTCGGAAACGGATTGAAGGGAATCAAGTTGATCTTGCAGGGCACCGTGCCGGCAAGCTCGATCAGCTGGCGTGCGTGCACTTCGCCGTCGTTGACGCCGTCGAGCATCACGTACTCGAACGTAATGAAATCGCGCGGCGCCTTCTTCAGGTAACGCGCACAAGCCGCGACGAGTTCGCGCAGCGGGTACTTGCGGTTGATCGGCATGAGCCGGTCGCGCAGTTCGTCGTTGGGCGCGTGCAGCGATACTGCGAGCGCGACCGGGCACTGTTCGGCCAATGCGTCGATCATCGGCACGATCCCCGAGGTCGAGACCGTCACGCGGCGACGAGAAAGCCCATAGGCATTGTCATCGAGCATTAGGCGCAGCGCCGGCACGACATTGTCGAGATTCAACAGCGGCTCGCCCATGCCCATGAGCACGACATTGCTCACAACGCGATCGCCGGAGGCGAGCCGATCGTGACCGCCTGTGCGCTCGCCGATGGCGAAGCCCCCATTATCCAATCGGCTATCGGGGGCGGCACCGAGCGCGCGGTTCGCGATCCAGAGCTGCCCAACGATCTCCGCTACGGTGAGGTTTCGGTTGAACCCCTGTTTCCCCGTGGAACAAAACCTGCAGGCGAGCGCGCAACCGGCCTGCGTCGAAATGCACAGCGTGCCGCGCGCCGACTCCGGTATGAACACCGTCTCTATCGCATTGCCCTTGCCCACGTCGAGCAGCCACTTTCGGGTGCCGTCGGCCGAGACGCCGTCGCTTATGACCTGCGGCGGCACGACGTGCGCCCGTTGATGGAGCTTTTCACGCAGCGATCTTGCAATATCGCTCATCCTGGCGAAATCAGTCTCCCCGAATCGATGAATCCAACGCAGCAGCTGCCGGGCGCGAAACGGCTTCTCGCCCAAATCCGCAACGAAGCGGGTCAGCCCCTCGGCATCGAGATCGAGTAGGTTAGCCTCCATGGGCAAACTTTAGCGTGAAAAAACCTCTAGGGCTGGGAAGAAATACCCGATTTCCGTACGTGCAGCATCCGGTGCGTCCGAGCCGTGCACGGCGTTCGCCTCGATACTCTCGGCGAAATCCGCTCGGATCGTCCCCTTCGCGGCTTTTTTCGGGTCGGTCGCACCCATCAGGTCACGGTTCCTCGCTATCGCGTTTTCGCCTTCCAGCACTTGGACCATCACCGGGCCGGAAATCATGAAATCCACCAGGGAGCGAAAAAACGGCCGCTCCTTGTGGACCGCGTAGAAGCCTTCGGCCTCGCGGATCGAGAGATGCATCATCCGCGCCGCCACGATCTTCAGCCCGGCGCTTTCGAAGCGCGAATAAATTTGCCCAATCAGGTTTCTGCCCACCGCATCGGGTTTGACGATGGACAGTGTTCTTTCGACCGCCATTCAGGATCTCCATTCAAATCTAAAAAACGAATATTTCAAGGAAAAGCCAGCGCGCGCTCGCGTTTGCCGCCGCAGCATGAGCGCTGCGGCGAGAAATTCTCCTAAGTTTCTATTTTATCAAGCTTTTGCGCCTCTGTCGCTCGTGCCGAACACATCATCCCAGAAACCTCGGTTGGGCGGGCCCGAGTGCACTGCGGTCGGGCCCGCCGGGGCCCTAGCGCCGCCCTGCATCTCCTATTCTCCGGCGCAGTTCATTCACCGCCTGGACCTCCCAATCGGTTGGCTCCGCCCTGGGCGGGAAACTCGCGTGGCGCTCGGGAACCTTGATGAGCCCGTCGATCATCACCTGTTCTCCGAAAGTCTTCCAACCCAAAGGGCCTGGGAGCGCCCCCGGATCGCCCCATCCCGCCAGGCCTTTTTCGATTACGACGGAGTCGGACACCGGCATCGATCGGGTACCCAAAGCCCACATGACGTCATTGAAATCGTAAGGGTTGATATCCGGACCGACCACAATCAGATATTTGGTGACGGGCCCAATGGTCACCGCGGGATTTCCTCGGAGCGCCATCAGAATGTTCTTCCCGTAGTGCGGCATGGGTTTGTCTTTGCCATCGACCTCGGTCTGCACCACCACGACTTCCCGCCCGCCGCCGATTGCCACCACGTCCTTGATCTTGAATCCCAGGCCTCTAAGAAAACTCAAGGCCGCCGGCTCGATGTTGATGAACTGCAATCCAGTGTGCGGGCCTTCATGGCTCCCTCCCCCGCTGACGACGCTGGAACCGGAGGAGGAAAAAGTCGTCGCATCCCACAGGGGGTCCTTGCGGTGGGTAATGCATTTCACCCTGAACACGGGGCAACTCTCGCCGCCAAAGACATATCCGGACGCGATATCTTCGGCAAAAGGCGGCATGACCTCGTCTTCGGGCAGAAACTCGCCCTCGATGACCCACTCCGCGCTGGCCGGAACCATCAGACCGGGAATTGTCTCTGACTCGACAAGTTCCATGGGCTCGCCGCGCAACGTGCTGACGACGTCGTATTCATCCCCTTCCTCCGGCCAACGGAATATTCTCAGCCCTGCGGTGACGTGAACATCCGTGGTAATGCCGAAGATGATGGCCGCCGGCATGGGCTTGTTCTTTTCCCGGTAATTGATTCGATAGTATCTGCCGGCGTTGCTGGCGACATGGCCGTCGTAGATCAGGGTGGCAAAGGCCTCACGCCGGACCTTCTCCTCGGGGAATGGCTGGTTTGGGTCGGCATCTTTCCATTCGTACTGGCCAAGTCTCAATTTGCCCAGGTCGTGATTTCCGGTCTCGGGATCGCGAACCACGATGGTGCCGTTGCAGGTGCTCCACAGGACCTGATTGAACTCCACCCAATTGCGCGGAATATCCTTTCTTAGGTCGAGATCGCGTCCATCGATGATCACTTCCTTGCAAGATGCTTGGCTCCGGGGAACCACGAGCGATCTGATCCTCGCGCCTTTCACTTTCAATCGGTCAATCTTGCCGCAAAACTCATCCTTGTTCTTCATTCCCAGGCCTCGAAGGACGCGTTCCCGAGTTGGCCAGGGATTCACGATGACCGGAATGTCGGGGCGATTGTTGACCGGATTCTCGATAATGCCGATCGGCTTACCCGGCAGGCTGTGGAGGTATCGGAGCGCAGCGCGAATTTCCGTCTTGGGCTGCTTGCCCGGTATGTCGTTTCCTATGTCTACGATGTCGCTGTAGTCTCCGCACTTGACGGGCGCTCTGATGCGCAGCACGTGGCCGAGTTCCTCTTCTTCCTTGACCCAGTCACGGAAAGACTTGAACGGATATGGCATTGCGATCTCCTAATTCGGGATTCAAATTCAGGATTTCGGATTCAGGATCCAGGGGCCGCGCTTCGCGCGGCTAATTTCCCTAAATCCCAAATCCTGGATCCTGAGCCGGACGAGCCGGAACCAAAGAAGCAGGTTCTTGCCGTTTATCGATCTCCTCCTTTTCTTGCGGTTGCTTGCAACTGCAAGAAAAGGAGGAGGCGAATTTAGAAACCAAATCTCCGCCAAACTTGTGAACAGTAAACTTGTAAGTGCCCAAATCCTGAATCCTGCCTTTTGTCAGTCTATTGTCAGCGAATGCTCAGGCCGGTGAAAGCCTTTGCCGCTTAGTATGGCTGGATATTTCCTCCCTGCTCGCAGCGTGGGAGCACAAGCTCCCACGCGAGTCTTTTCTCGACCCGCCCATGTCGCATCCCGATCCCCTTCCGGCTCCGCGTGTTATTCTGAAGTTCGAATCGGATCAACCAGTTGATATGCGAGTATTGATCGTCGAGGATGACAAGGCGTTGGCCGACGGCCTGACCCGCACACTGCGCAATTCGGGTTACGCTGTCGACCATGCCGGCACCGGCGAGCTTGCCCTGCGCGCCTGCGGCGAGGAGCACTACGACCTTATCGTACTCGATGTCAGCCTTCCGGGAATCGACGGCTTCGAGGTCTTGCGGCAGCTGCGCCGGACCCGCCAGGCGGGCAGCATACTGGTACTTACAGCGCGCGACACCGAGGCAGACCGCGTGCATGGACTGGACCTGGGCGCCGACGATTACGTCACCAAGCCTTTTTCGCTGCCCGAGTTCGAGGCGCGAGTGCGCGCGCTGATCCGCCGCGGCCAGGCAATCCGCAGTCCAAGGCTGCAGTTCGGCAAGCTCGCTATCGACACCGCCGCGCGCAGAGCGTGGATCGAGGACGAGGATCTGGAGCTGACGCCGCGCGAATGGGGCGTGCTCGAGTATTTGCTCACGCGCGCGGGAAAGGTGGTCAGCAAGGAGCAGATGCTTCAGGCGCTGTGCAGCTGGGACGATACCCTCACCCACAATGCCATCGAAGTTTACATCTCGCGCCTGCGCAACAAGCTATATGCGGCCGGCATTCCCATTCGCACGGTACGGGGCTTCGGCTACATGATCGAGGATCCCGGCCCGGGACCCGGCTGAAACTTGGGCCTGCCCCCGACGCCGCGCGACCGAGGCAGCCTGCGCCAGCTTCTTACGCGCTGGCTCAGCGGGCCGTTGATTGCGCTCATCGCCTCGAGCCTGCTCGCGTCGTACTTCATCGCGCTCTATGTGGCAAACGACGCCTATGACGCCGCCCTGCTCGATCCCGCGCTCGCGATCGCCAATCGCGTACGCGGCAACGGCGGGCGCCTGGAGGTCGACCTTCCCTCGATCGCGATCGACGCGCTGCGCGTCGATACCAAAGACCGGATCTTCTATCAAGTGCAGGGGCCCGACGGCAGCATCATCGCCGGCAATGCGCGAATTCCGCCGCCGCCCGCTCGCTTGCCGCCGCCGCAGCATCTCTTCTACAACGCTGAGCTGCAGGGCGAACCGATCCGCGTAGCGGGAAAATTCGTCGCGATCCAAGCCCAAACCGTATTGGTGCAGGTGGCCGAGACTCTGGTCAAGCGCAATACCCTGGTAAAGGAAATCCTCCTCGCCTCGGCCTTGCCGGCGCTGGCGATTGCAATCGCCGCGCTGACGCTATCGTGGTACGGCATCGGCCGCAGTCTGGCTCCGCTTGAGCGCCTGCGCGACGAGATCGATTCGCGTTCTCCTCGCGATCTGCACGCGATCACCGAGGCGGGAATTCCGATGGAAGTGCGGCCGGTGGTTCGGGCGCTCAACCAACTGCTCTCGCGCCTGAAGGCTGCAATCGAGGGGGAACAGCGCTTTATCGCCAATGCCGCGCATCAATTGCGCACGCCTCTGGCCGGGCTCAAGACCCACGCCGAGCTTGCTCGGCGCGAGCCGACCAGCCCGCAAATGCGCTCGCTGCTGGACATGATTGCGGAAGAAACCGACCGGACCAGCCACCTCGTCAATCAACTGCTTACACTCGCACGCGCCGAACGCGGAGCCGGGCCGGACGCCGGCCGCCAACCCCTCAACCTGCACGAGATCGCCACCCGCGCCGTGCAAGAGTGGGTGCCGCGGGCGCTGGCGAAGAATATCGATCTGGGATTCGAACTCGAGGACACCTGGACCCTCGGCGATCCGCTGCTGGTGCGCGAACTGCTCGCCAACCTGCTCGATAACGCGCTCGCCTATACGCCCTCGGGCGGCGCAGTGACGGTGCGCACCCATGAGCTCGATGGCAGGTCGGTTCTGGAAGTGCAGGATAACGGCCCGGGAATTCCAGCCGCCGAGCGGACGCGCGTCTTCGAGCGGTTCTACCGCATCCCCGGAACGGCAACTCAAGGATGCGGCCTTGGGCTGGCGATAGTGGCGGAGATAGCCGAGCGCTATGGCGCCAAGGTGGAGCTGGCCGAAGGCGCCGACGGCAGCGGTACTTGCACCCGGGTACTGTTCGAGCCGCTCGCCCAGCACGCCTCCTGACCGGGGTAATAGGCTTACAAGTTTACTGCCATGAAATCGACGGTCAGTCAGCCGACCGCGGCCTTGCGCGCTGCGCGCGCCAACCGGGTTTTCAGTACGGATAAAAGGCATCCGTACTGAAAACCCGGTTACCGATAACGGCGCGGACGGCTTGGCATTTTCATTATGAGATCGTCGATTGTGCACGGATGGTTTTTCATCCGCGCACCGATCCGCGCGGACGGGTCTTCGTCCGCGCAACAACACTGGAAGCCAAATCTCAAATATATCTGGCTAGGCTTAGATCACGGCTTTCCGATCGGCTCCCAGCTGATGATCAGTCCCGGTTCTCCCTTGGCCGCCTTCCAGGCGCAGTCCTCGCCGATACCCGGAGCGCACACCAGTTCCTCGCCGCAGTACACGAGCGGCATTCGCGCGCGACACCAGGGCGGGATGCGCAGTTCCTGCAGCAGGTTCTTCAGGGTGCGCCGCGGTCGCCTGCAATCGGGCTGAAGGCGCTCCCCGCCCCGGCGCAGTCTCACGGTGACTTGCGCTCGCTTGAGCAGCGCCGAACTCACGCCGAGCCCCTCCTCGGGCTTGAATCTGAGCACCCCGCCCAGCGCCAGCAGCGGAAGCGCATTTTCCCCGTTCCAGGTTTCGCGGAATTCGCCTGGCATCGGCGCACGGCTGGGTTCGAGATAGACCTGTCCGCGAAAGCGCCGAAACTGCCAGCCGGGCATCTCCACGCACACTGCCGCACTGGAGCGCGCTTGGACCAACTGGCGCCAAAACTCGTCGAGCCGCGCCGCCGAAGGCGCTGTCGCCCCGTTCGCATCGCAAAGAAATCTGAGAATGTTCTTCGCCCGCGTCCGACCGAGACGGCACAGGCCTGCTGCATCGAGGGCCGCGCCGCGCCCCACATCCGCGACATCGATACGGGCGAGGTCGGCAAGCAGCGCGTCGGCTTCGCCCAGGTGGGCTGCGGCACGCGCGATCGTCTCGCGCGCCGACGGATACTGCTCCTCGATGAGCGGGAGCACGCGGTGGCGCAAAAAGTTTCGCTGTCGAAGAAGGTCGGTGTTGCTTTCGTCCTCTATCCAGGTCAATCCGCGTTCGCGCGCAAAGGCTTCAATATCGGCGCGCGAGCACTTGAGCAACGGGCGCAGCACCTGAGTGCGCGAATCCGGCAGCAGGCGCTCCGCGGGCATGCCCGCCAGACCCGCGAGGCCGGCGCCGCGCAGCAGTTGCAGCAGCAGCGTTTCGGCCTGGTCATCGCGGTGGTGCGCAAGCACGATGAAATCGGCGTCCTCGCGGGCGAGGATCGCGTAGCGCGCGCGGCGAGCCGCGCCCTCCAGGCCGAACGATCGATACGGCGTGAGGTCTGCGCAGACCACCTGCAGCGGCACGCCGATCCGGCGGCAGATATCGGCACAAAACTCCGCCCAGCGAGGCGCGTTAGGGCTGATGCCGTGGTTGACATGCAGAGCACGCAGCGAAAATCGCATCGTTGCGCCGAGTTCCGCGAGGACTGCAAGCAGCGCGACCGAATCGACCCCGCCAGACAGGCCCAGCACCAAGCGCGCGCCCGGCGCAAGCGTCGGCTCCAGCGCCGCCGCCGCCGTTTCCGGGACTCTATTCGAGTTCGACTTCCCTGAACTTGCCATAGCTCATCAGGCGCTCGAGGCGATGCTCGACGAGCTCGGCCGGGCTTGTTTCATTGAGCCCGCGCAAGGCATCCTGGAGCGCTTTCTTGACGTTTTGCGCCGACAGCTCCGGATCGCGGTGCGCCCCGCCCAGGGGTTCGCTGATGATCCGGTCGATCAGGCCCAAGGTCTTGAGGCGGCTGGAGGTAATTCCCAAGGTTTCCGCCGCCTGCGGCGCCTTCTCCGCGCTTTTCCACAGGATGGAGGCGCAGCCCTCGGGGGAAATCACCGAATAGGTGGCGTACTGGAGCATCATCACGACGTCGCCCACGGCGATCGCGAGCGCTCCGCCCGATCCGCCTTCGCCGATTACCGTACTGACGATCGGCACGCGCAACTCCGCCATGACGAACAGATTGCGGCCGATCGCCTCGGCCTGGCCGCGCTCCTCGGCGCCGATGCCGGGATAAGCGCCCGGCGTATCCACGAACGTGAGCACCGGGATGGCAAATTTTTCCGCCGTGCGCATCAGGCGCATGGCCTTGCGGTATCCCTCGGGGCGCGGCATGCCGAAATTCCGCTGGATCTTTTCCTTGGTGTCGCGACCCTTCTGGTGCCCGATCAGCATCACCGATTGGCCGTTCAAGCGCGCCAGCCCGCCCACTACCGACTGGTCGTCGGCGTAGGCACGGTCCCCGTGCAGCTCCTCGAAATCGGTGAAGATCCGGCCGATATAGTCGAGCGTATAAGGGCGCTGCGGATGGCGCGCCACCTGCGCCACCTGCCAGGGCGTAAGCTTCGCGTAGATATCCTTGGTAAGCGCCTGGGCCCTCTTCTGCAGTCGCTGGATTTGCTCGGAAAGATCCACCGCCGAGTCGTCCTGGACATAACGCAGCTCCTCGATTTTGGCCTCGAGTTCGGCAATCGGCTGCTCAAATTCCAGAAAGGTGGTCTTCATATCGGCCATGGGCTGGGACGCCATTCTACCGAAAGCCCGCTATACGTAGCGACCTAAGTAGCGCCGCCCGTTGTTGGAGGTTGCGATGTTGCGCGGACGAAAAGCCGTCCGCGCGGATCGTCGATTGCGCCCGGATGATAAGGCCATCCGTGCGCAATCGACGATCTTGTATAAAAGCCTAAGTCGTCCTGGTCTTAACCATAACTGCGTTGGCATGAGACAGGACCTAAGACGCCGTATATAGCGTGCGGCGCAATAGTCCGCAGGGCTCCGGCCGCAAGCGCGAAACACGCCGTGGCACCCAAGAACCAAGTTCTCAATATTCCACCGGAACCGGATCGAGGCTGCGCCACAGGTACCAAGTCGCAACCGATCGCCATGGCGCCCAGGCTTCCCCCAGCTCGCACAGCTCTGCGCCCGTAATGCTTTGGCCTGCCGAGTAATGACGCCTCACCGCGCGCTGCAGCCCGAGATCGTCCACCGGAAACACATCGGGACGCATCATGTTGAAGATCAGAAACATCTGTGCGGTCCAGCGCCCGATACCGCGCACGTCGACCAAATTGCGGATGATCGCCTCGTCGTCCAGCGACTCCCAGGCCCGGACGTCCATCCTGCCTGCACTGAAATGCGCCGCAAGATCGAGCAAATACTCGATCTTGCGCTTCGACAGCCCGCTGCGCTCGAGACCGCGCGCGCCCGCGCGAAGCACCGCACGCGGCTCGATGGCCGGGACCGCGCCGGAAAATTTGCGCCACACGCTGTCGGCAGCCTTGACGGAAATCTGCTGGCCGACAATTGAGCGGGCCAGCGTCTGGAAGGCATCCCCGCGCGTGCTGAGCGCAATGCCGGGATGGCTGCGGATGATGCCCGCGAGCACCGCATCGCGCCGAGCGAGGCTGCGTTTGGCCTTGTTCCAGTAGTCAGGGACCATCGCCCTGCCGATTCCCGCGCTCAGGCCGCGGCGGGGATGAGCACGCGGCTATGCGAGGACACGTGCTGGACCAGGAAATCCATCTGGTCGACGAGGATTTTGCGGTTGGTGAGAATCAGGTATTCGGCCTTGTTCGGCACATAGGGCGTGTACAGAAGTTGCAGCCCCGCCTCTTCAGGAGTGCGATTGCGCTTGACGCTGTTGCAGTGGCGGCACGCCGCGACCACGTTCATCCACGTGTCGCGACCCCCGCGCGACACCGGGGTGATGTGGTCGCGCGTCAGGCGCAGGAAACCGAACTCGCCGCCGCAATAACCGCAGATGTGGCGGTCGCGCCTGAACAGCTCCCGATTATTGAGTGGAGGCACTTGATTGAAGCCCTTCATCGCCATCGCCTTGCCTCGGATCGCGATGATCGAATGCGCAGTGATACTCGAGCGTGCGCCGGTCGAGCGCTGAATGCCGCCGTAGAAGGTGAATGCGACTTCTCCGACCGTCCAGGCAACGAGATTCTTGGCATAGTAGTAGCACGCCTGCTGCCATGAAACCCATCGATGCGGAACGCCGTGGTTATCCAGCGTCAGGATGAGCGGTGTTTCAGCTGCCATATTTCAATTCGTACCGTGTCCGGTAGTGCGCAAGCTCCGGCGCGCACTCCCGCATCAGCACGAAAACCGCGCCTAAGACAATCGACTATATGAATTTTGCCGGAAAAATCAGAACAAGGCTATCCCCGGGGCGCCCCCACGGAATCCCGGCGGAGCAGGTTCCGCGCTAAGCGCGTGGCGCGCGGGCCGGGATTGCGGGCATCTCAGTGCAGTTCGCTCGCCAGCATGCGCCGGTACCGGCTCACCAGTTCGGTCTGTTCGGCGGCGATGCTGAAGATCTCCACCATCGCCTTTCGTGCCTTTTCGCGCCAGGGGCCCCGGTCGGCGCGAACAACTGCCATCAATTGCTCCAGCCCTGCCTCCATGTCACCTTCGGCGACATGGCGCTCGCTCAGCTTGATCCTCAGATCGAGATCGGCGGGATTCTTCTCCATCGCCGCCTTCAGGTTGCCTATGGCAGGAAGCTCGGCAGCGCTTTTCCACCGCTTGATTCGAATCGCGCACTGCCGCGCGCGTTCGTCGTAGTCGATCTCGGGAACCGGCTGCAATACCAGCTCCGCCTCGGCGTAGGCTTGGCGCGCCACCAGAAGTTCAGCCAGATCAAAGCGCGCCGCGCGGCTGCCCGGCTCGACCTTCAGCGCCTCCTGGAGCTTGGATTCGGCGGTCTCGAAGTCGCCCGAGCCTGTCGCCGACTTTGCCTCCAGCCGCAGCTTCTCGCCCGCACTGGGGATGAGTTCATCGAGAAAGGCGCGCACCGCCGATTCCGGCAAGGCACCGGTGAACTCGGCCACCACCTCGCCGCTCCGAAACCCCTTGACGCTCGGAATGCCGCGCACGCCGAATTTCGCCGCGATCTCCGGGTTCTCGTCGGTGTTCACTTTTGCGAGCACGAACCGTCCCCCGTACTCGGCCGCCAGTTTTTCCAAAATCGGCTTCAGCACCTTGCACGGCGCGCACCAGGGCGCCCAAAAGTCGACGACCACGGGAACCGTCCCCGACGTCTCGAGCACCTCGGCATCGAATTCCGCCGTCGTAACATCCTTGAAAAACTCGCTCATCGCTGCCTCTCGACCCTTCCTAATTCGTATTTTAATGGAGGCAACGCCAACGATATTCAACCCAGCGGATCCTCTCTGGTAGGATTTGACAGGACGCCGCTTTGCGGTGCCCCTGCGTAGGAGCATTTAGCGATGAGTGGACTCACCGGTGCCGAAATCGAGAGATTTCGCCAATTGTTCGAGAGGCGCAAGGCAGCGCTTGCGGCCGAAATCGAGGTCAAGCTCGCCGAGGCCAAGGCCGAGCGGGTGGCGCCTGACGCAAGCGCCGAAACCGACGGCGGTGACAGGGCAGTTCTCGACGTTACCAGCCACATCGACCTTGCCACGGTCAGCCGCGACATCCAGGAACTGCGCGATACCGAGGCGGCGCTGGAGAGCCTCGCCCGAGGCACGTTCGGCATTTGCGAAGCTTGCGGGGAGGAGATCGCTCCAGAGCGTCTGCGCGTTTATCCGACCGCCAGACGCTGCGCACCCTGCCAATCCGCTTTGGAGCGCTCCCGCGGCGATACGCCGGGAGCCAGGCTCTGAGCGCGATGCCCAAAGGCCGGACGAGCCGGAACCAGGGAAGCTGGTTTTGCCGTTTATCAATCTCCCCCTTTCGTGCGGTTGCATGCAACCGCACGAAAGGGGGAGACGAATTTAGAAACCGAACCTTCGCCCGGAAACAGCAAATCTGTACGTGACTAAAGTCCCATGTAAGCGCGACGCACACGGTCGTCGCTCAACAGATCCTCGCCGCGCCCTTGCATCACGATGCGGCCATTTTCCAGCACGTACGCGTGCGCGGCCAGCTTCAACGACACCGCGACATTCTGCTCCACCAGCAGGATCGTCAGTCCGCGCCGGTTCAGCGCGCGAATGGTCTGAAAGACCTCCTGCACCCCGGTTGGCGCGAGCCCGAGCGAGGGCTCGTCGAACATGATCAATTCCGGCTGCCCCATGAGGCAGCGACCGATTGCCAGCATCTGCTGCTCGCCACCGGACATAGTGCCCGCGAGCTGTGAACGCCGCTCCGCAAGCTGCGGGAACATCGTGTACACCTCGTCCCTCGCCTGGCGAGCCTTGGTGCGCGCGCGTGCCAGCAACGCGCCCATTTCAAGATTCTCTTCGACCGTCAGGCTGGGGAAGATCTGGCGTCCCTCGGCGACCTGCCCGATACCGATATCGCAGGTATCGCAGGTTTCCCAGCCGGTGATGTCTTGCGTCTTGAACGTTATTTGCCCCGCGCGGGGTTTCTCGATACCCGATATGGCTCGGATCAGGCTCGACTTGCCGGCGCCGTTGGCGCCGACGATGGCGACGATCTGGCCCGATTTCACCTGCAGCGTCACCCCGTCCAGCGCTTGGGCGTCGCCGTAGAACAGGTCGAGTCCGCGTACCTCGAGCATCACAGCGCCTCTTCGCCAAGATAGCAATCGAGCACCGCGGGGTTGCGCACGACCTGCTCGGGAGCGCCGCTCGCGATCAGTTGGCCATGATGGAGCACGTGAATCTCGCGCGACAAAGTCATGACCGCGCGCATCACATGCTCGATCAGCAGGATCGTCAAGCCCTGCTCCTCATTCAGGCGCCGGAACACCGATACCATCTGGTCGGTCTCAGTCGGCCGGAGGCCGGCCATGACTTCGTCGAGCAGCAATAGGCGCGGTTGGGTCGCCAACGCGCGCGCCACCTCGAGTCGCTTGCGGTCCGGAAGCGTGAGCGAGGCCGCTCCGTGATGCCGCTTGTCCTGCAGACCGAGGCGCTCCAGAATCGCCAGCGCGCGCTGCCTTGCCTCGCGGACATGGCTCGTGCGCTGCAGCGCACCGACGACAACGTTGTCCAGAACCGAAAGTCCGGCAAACGGCTTGACCAGTTGAAATGTCCTGCCGATTCCCGCGGCGCAGATCTGGTCCGCACGCAGGCCGTCGATACGCCTGCCCATGAAACGGATCTCGCCCCTGTCGGGGGCGGAGGTTCCGGCGATCATGTTGAAGCAAGTGGTCTTGCCGGCCCCGTTCGGCCCGATCAGGGCCACGATGTGGCCGGACTCGACCGAAAAGGACGCGTCCGACACCGCGCGCAGGCCGCGGAAAGTCTTCGACACTGCCTGCACCTCGAGCAAAGCCTCAGCCATGAGGCGCTCCGTCGTCCCGGCGCTCCAGCCCGAGACGGCGTGCCGCAGCCGGCCATATGCCGCTGGGAAGAAATACCACCGCCAGCAGCATGCAAAGCCCGTAGAACACCTGCTTTATGCCCGGCATCTCGAAGCCCAGGATCGCCAGCAATTCGGTGATACCGTCGGCGAGCACGGCGAGCACCGCCGCCCCGAGTATCGGTCCGAACAGGGTGCCGATGCCGCCGATGATCGGCCCAAGAATGATCTCGATCGAGCGGCCCATGTTGAAAATCTGCTCGGGGAAAAGATTGTTGTAATAGAAAGCGAAGAACACTCCGGAGAGCGCAGTCATCCCCGAGGAGATCAATACCGCCAGCATCTTGTAGCGAAAAGTGTTGATGCCCAGCGATTGCGCCGCTTCCTGATCCTCGCGGATAGCTTGCCAGTAATAGCCGACGCGGGTCTGCAACAGCCAGGCGCAGAATGCCAAGGCCAGAGCCGTCATTGCGAGCATCAGGTAATAGAACATCGCCGGGGAGCCGCGCAGTGCCAACACATCGTTGAACTGTCTCTGCGCGACCGGCAGGAAGAACCCGCCCGAACCGCCGACCCACTGAAAATGGTCGAATCCGATGCGCGTGAACTCGGCAAAGGCGATGGTGAGCAGCGCGAAGTAGACGCCGCCGATTTCGAAGCGGAAGGCGAGAAATCCGATGGCAGCGCCCATCGCCATGCAAAGTGCGACTGCGGCCCAAACCCCGATCCAGGGCGGAACGCCGAAATGCACGAACAAGGCGGCCGCGGCATAGCCGCCCACGCCTACATAGAGCGAGTGTCCGAGCGATAGCTGGCCGCAAAAACCCATCATCACGTTCCAGGCCTGGCCGGCAAAAGCAAAATAGAGCGCCAGGATCGCAACCGAAAGGATGTACGGGTTGGCAAACAGCGGCAGCACCAGCAACCCCGCAACCAGCAGCGCAAGCAGCACCAGCGCGCGATGCGAAAGCTGTGACAGTAGAGCGTTCAAGTCAGGCGCGCCGGCCGACCAGGCCCTGCGGACGGAACAACAGCACGAGTATGAGCAGCGCGAAGCTGAACATGCTCTTTGCCGAGGGATTGAAGAAAAGCCCGGCGAGCGCCTCCGACATCCCGATCAGAATGCCGCCGAGGAGCGCGCCGGCCATCGAGCCGAGGCCTCCGACGATGACGATCACGAAGGCAAGCAGCGTGTAGGCCGGACCGAGCACCGGCGTCACATCCACCAGCAGCACCATGAGACAGCCGGCCGCGGCTACGCAGGCTGCGCCGAGGCCGAAGGTGAGCGCGTAGTATTTTTTCACGTTCAGCCCGACCACCTTCGCGCCAAGATAATTGTCGGCGCAGGCCCGGATCGCGCGCCCGGTAAGCGTGAACTTGAAGAACAGGAACAGGCCGGCCGCAATGGCCACCGCCGCGATGGCCGCGTACACGCGCACTGTGTCGATGAGAAGCGGCCCTATGCTCATGGAATCGAGCGCATAGTCGACTTGCACGTTGCGCGCATTCGGTCCGAACGCCATCAGCAAGGCGTTCACCATGATGATCGCCACCGCCACCAGCAGCATGAACTGCGAGTGTTCCGGGCGGTTGATGAACGGGTTGATGAGCCCCGCCTGGAGCGCGTAGCCGAACACGAAAAAAGCCGCTCCCACCGGAAGGATCGACAGGAACGGATCGATCTTGAACGCTCCGAAAAGCACCACGGCCGCGTACATCGCGATGGTCATCATCTCGCCATGCGCGAAGTTGACCACGCGCACCACGCCGAAGATCACCGACAGCCCGAGCGCCATCAGCCCGTAGACCAGACCGGTCAGCAGGCCCGATATGGCGACGTTCGCGACCAGTTCCGCGGGCATATTTCGGCAGGCTATAAGAACAGGGCCGGCACATGCCGGCCCCTTCGACCCATTACCGTACCCCTCAGACCTTGGGCATAGGGAAAACCGGCCGGGCCTCTGCGCTGTCCGGCGGCAGCACCACCGTCGGCCGCCGATTCAGGTTCTGCACGCAGGCCGACAGAATGCCTTCGGCTTGTCCTTTCGCGTTGAACTTGATGGGAGCGCCGATCATCATCCGGCTGCCGATGTTGGTTTGGCGGATCGCCGCGGTAAGCGCCGTGCGGTTGGTCGAGCCGGCACGCGTGTAGGCGTCGGCGGCGATCAACATCGCCTCGAAAGTGAAGCCCACGTTGAGCGCGTGGAACATCAGCTTCTCCTTCGGGAACGCCTTTGCAAAGGCGGTATCGATCGTCTTGATGAGGGGCGACTTGGGGTTGTACCAGGGCACGTTCGAGATGCAGTACTCGGACAGCTTGCCGAGCGTGCTGAAGAACTGTGCCTCGTACATGCCGGGATTTCCCGGTCCGATGATGCCCATAGGGTGCCAGCGTTGCTTCACCATCTCGCGGCGAACCAGGATCGCGTCATTGAGCCGGCACACCAGGATGAGAATTTCGGCCTTGGTCGCCTTGGCCTTGGCGACCTCGACCGACAGGTCGCGCGCCGCCGGGTCGTATGAAATCGTATCGAGCAGCTTGAACGGCAGATAGTCGAGCCGCGGCAGGATTGCACCGATCGCCTTGGCGTTTGCCTGGCCGAACGTGTCGTTGACGTGCATGAACACCGCGGTGCGCGGCGCGGTCTTGGTTGCCTGGAACAGGTCGCGCATCAAAGACAGGCCGTTGCGCACCAGATCGACGCTGGTGGGGAAATTGCGGAAAGTGAACTTGAAACCCTGCTCGGTGATCTGCGGCGCCGCGGCGATGTTGATCACGAACGGAACGCCCTTTTGTTCGCACACCTGCGCGATAGCGCTGGCAGCGCCGGAATCGAACGGTCCGACCAGCACGTGCGCGCCGTCATTGATCAGCTTTTCGGCGCGCGAACGGGCCACGTCCACGTTGGTTTCGGTGTCCGCGTGCATGAGCCGGATGGGTACGTTATAGCCCAGAGACGACAGCACCGCCGGCGCGATATCGGCCCCATGCTTGCACGATTGTCCCAAGAACGCCTGCGTGCCCGAGGTCGGCAGGAGCACCCCCACGTTAAGGTTCGCCTGCGCCCGCGCGGGTCGCATCAACACGCCGCCCGAGACGATCGCGGCCGATGCGCCAAGCCCCGCAACGAAACGTCTGCGCCCGATGTCGGCGTCCTGGCCGCCCGCCTGCACTGTCAATCCCTCTCGTTTTTCATTCACTGGCAACTCCCTGTGGGAAACGGTCCCCCAAACGCGCCTATTGTCTCTATTTTCGTGCGCCATTGGAAGGCGCGAGACGCCCCCACCGTCACGAGGCATGCATATCTTGCGGACAAGATCGCGATTGCCGTTATCGATGTCATGCAGTCTGCTGGAGATCGGTAGTCAAAATGGGCAACGAGTCAGCGCAGCCACGCGTTGTCGAGCACGCATGATCGAACCGCCAGTGACTCGCATCCGCCCGATTAAAACGATTGTGCCTCGGATGATGAGCCTTCCGCCGCTGCGGCGTTTCACTGGCGCCGCGTGATGTGGCGCGAAACTCTTGAGTAGGACCAAGATGCCTCGGACGAGCACCGTTCCGGCGCTGGAATCCGCGGCGGCAACTCAAGCCGAGAGGGGCCGTCCGAAAGCGCTGTGTATAAAGAAAAAATTCGCCCCAGAAACCATTGTAACTAGTTGACAACAAAAGATTACATTGGCCGCTGACGGCCATTGTCCAGGCTGTTTGTATACAAATAATATACTTCAGGGGCGCCTATGGAAGCGTTTCACGGCCGTCAAGGACAAGCAGATGGTAGCGTAACCTATTGAATTTACGCATGCATTGTATCTCTTGGTCATATCTGGCATGGGTGTTGCAGTACATAGGCTGAGCGAAGAATACGAGAGGCGCTAACAATGAACACGAAAATCCTGGTCGTCGACGATGAGGAAATCGTACGCCTCAGCCATTTCAGGGTTCTGACCGGGGCTCACTGCAATGTGGAAGTGGTCCGCAACGGAGCCGAGGCGCTGCAAGCGCTGGAGCAGTCTCCGTTTGACGTTGTCCTGCTCGATCTTCGCATGCCCGGCATGGACGGCATGGCGGTGCTCAAGGCGATCAAGGAAAGATGGCCCGAGACAGCGGTGGTAATCATCACAGGATACCCGTCGATCGAGACCGCCAAGGAGGCCGTGCGCCTGGGTGCGTACAACTATCTGGCCAAGCCCGTCGGTCCCGATGAGGTCATCAACGCGGCGAACGACGCAGTGATGCAAAAGAAATGGTCCCTGCAAAAGGACCGAACCGATCGGGAACAAGGGACCGAGTCAGGAACGCGGGCCCAACGGAAATTCAGCGGTATCGCTTGTTGATCCAAGGAGAATGTTATGAGTGCCTTACGCAAAGTGTTGGTCGTGGACGATGACCCGGTCGTCGGCAAGAGCTTCGACCGTGTGCTGTCGGGAAAGGGCTATGCGGTGATCACCGCCAGCAATGGGCAGGAGGCCCTGAACAAGCTCGACGCCGAGGACTACGACGTCGTCTTTACCGACATCAAGATGCCGGGGATGAATGGGCTCGAGGTAGCCGAGCGAGTCAAGCAGAAGCGCCCATGGCTTCCGGTAGTGATAGTCACCGGCTATGGCTCCAAGGAGAATGAAACCAGGGCTGAAGCGGCGGGAGTATCCAGTTTCTTGCGCAAACCGCTATCACCGGAAATGATCGAAGGCAGCGCGGAAAAGGCGCTGCTCGAAAGAGACGCAGGTGTGGCTGTGCCCGGCCAAGTCGAGGCGGCACCGCAACCGGCACCCACTCAGGCGCCGCCCGCGAGCTTCGGCCGCGTCCTGAAGAACGTCGCTCTGTTCTTCGCCGCGCCCTTCGTGGGACTGGCATACATTCTCGCCTTCCCGTTCGTCGGTATCGGCATGCTCGCCTGGATTGGCGGCAAAGCGTTGATGAAGTACGCCAGCGGAAGGGCAGTAGCCACCTTCATGGCGAAAACCGGCATGTTCATCGGCGGACCGCTCCTCGGATTGGCATTCGTCCTGCTGATGCCCTGGGTCGGCGCGGTGATATTGGCCTGGATCGGCGGCAGGGCGTTGCTCAAACGCTACGACGCCGATTAAGACGCTGCCACTTTAAGACGCCGCCACTTGACAACGCATGGCGCTTTGACGGGGGGCGAATAGCCCCCCGGCGATTTCCAGATGCCCTGGGAATCGAGCCAGGGAAACCACTATCGCCGCAACCGAACGAAGGCAGCGCGCATGAGGCGCTGCTCGACGAGATGCCGCATCGACTCCGCCGAACGCTGCCGAAGCCGCGCAAGCAGGCGATGCCGCGCTCGGCCATCGCCGAAAGCCCGCAGTGCAGTGCCGCTGGATCGTGCAGTCCCGCGCTCCGGTCGCGGTCGAGGTCGCGTTCAGGCGCGAATCCGCAGCCAAACCCTGGCCCGCCGCTTGATCCAAATCAAGCCCTCTCCGATCGCGGCGTATTAGGGTATACCCTGCAATCACCGGGACGGCATGAATGGTAAGTGCCCGAAGAAAAAGCACGGCGACAAGAGTGAAATTCCACGCCGGCAATTCGCGGACGCATGTATCGCTTCTCCAGCGTCTTGATCGTATCCCAGTCGAGCTCGAGTCCCCGCGCCCTATCCCCGATGCGGGCTTGGCCGCACGGCATGCGTCGCTCGTACCGGTCCGGCCGGGGTCGACCACCGCCTCTGCAAATGCCATACCCCTGATCGACGCGCGCGACTTCCCGAAGACCCCTTTCCCCTCACCATTCATCACACGCCGGGTATTTTACGGAGGTATCACATGGTTCTCTTAATTGTCGTTGTTACGGTTATCGTTTTCATAATCGTCGATTTTTCACTGCGTGTATACCTTCAGAAAAGACACGAATTAAAACTCCGAAAAGAACGGAAAGAAGCTCTAGATATTGGATTGAAGCTGGATGTTTCCGAAGAAGCCAAGACTCTGAAGAGAGTGGAAGTAAAAGAACCGAAAGCAAGAATATTGGCCGTCGACGATGAAGCGATCATTTTGGACAGCTTCAGGAAGATCCTCGTCGTTGCGGGCTATAGCATCGATACCGTGGAAAAAGGACAGGAAGCTCTGGGGCTTGTTCTAAAACACGATTACGACTTTGTCTTCACCGACCTGAAAATGCCGGAAATGGACGGATTGGAGGTAACCAAGGCGGTGAAACATCTGCGCCCCGATATAGACGTCATCGTAATAACCGGCTATGCCTCAATCGAAACCGCCGTTGAAACCATGAAGTACGGCGCAATGGATTATGTGCAAAAACCGTTTACCGAAGACGAGTTGATCAATTTCTTCAACAAGTGCCTCATAAAGCGCAAGGACAGAATCGAACGGCAGATGAAGCCCACGGTGCGCCTGATTACTCCGTCCACCAGAGAATCCGGTTCACAACGCGAATTCAACGTGCCCGCAGGCATCTTTGTTTCCCCGAATCACACCTGGGTCAATATAGAAATGAACGGCACCGCTCGGGTTGGAATAGACGACTTTGTCCGGAAAACGATCGCAACAATCGATGGGGTCGAATTGCCACAATTGAATAAGAAGATCGAGAAGGGTGAGCCGCTTTTCTCCATTAAACACAATTCCCATACGATCGGCATTTCCTCCCCGATCAGCGGAACGATTACTCTAGTCAATACGGAACACGCCGAACATCCGGAATGGATTGCATCAAAGCCCTTCGAACTGAGCTGGATGTGCTGTATCGATCCGTCGAACCTCGCCGACGAATTACCCTCTTTGAAAATCGGGGCCGACTCCGTCAACTGGTACAAGGAGGAAATAGACAGGTACAGCGAAATTGTCGGAAAGGCTGAAAAGGAAAGGCTGCAAGTCGCGTCCTCGAGCAAAGCGGATGCCCAGGGCGGGAAACAGCAAGCGGATGAAAACGTCTTCCAGGCGTTTGCCAAGACCTTTCTCGCTACACCCACTTCCTGATCGAATACCTAGAACGAGGTCAGTCATGATCAGATATTTCCTCGCAGCCGTATCGGCGACCTTCCTTCTTGTCGTCAGTTTGCCCGCCAGGTCGGACAACCCGCCGATGCCGTCTCAAATAAACTTTCCTTCATCGGTAGGTGAAGTGCTGTTTCGCCACGAGGCGCACGTGAAAGATCGTGGGATGAAATGCGCTGACTGCCACCATCAGATCAACGCCAAGAAATTGAACACCCCTCATCCGTCCTATCTCCAATCTTCCTGGATCAATTGCAAGCTCTGCCATGACGAATCAGGAAAGGTGACCGGCCCGGTCTATGCGTGTTCAGCATGCCATCGCACTGATACAAGAAGTATTGCGGATGAAACGCTCAGCGCCAAAGTGGTGATTCACCAACAGTGCTGGAGGTGTCACGAAGTGGGTACTGCTGCGAAGGCAAGCAAGGGTTGTGAATTGTGTCATTCTGGGAAGAAGGCGTTATGACCATCGATACTCGGTCACCGGCTTCCCTTTAGTCCGGATAGACCGGCGTGAATCTGTCCCAAAGGCACCTGGTCTGGGCTAGCGGCCGAATTCGAGAAAGTTCCCGCACCAGCGCGAACGCCGTTGAGCCGATCTGCTGGGCATCGTCGACCCACGCACGGACTCGGTGCTGGAGAAAGAAGGACTTTCCCGCGCCTTCCAGCCTGAGCCGGTGCTTCCGGAACGCCCTTCGCCGCCAACCACTGAATCTGTTTAACCCGGTGCTTCTGAACTCGGAGATATCATGGATAGAAGAGATTTCCTGAAGATTTCAGCTAACGTTGGTGCAGCGGTCATACCCATTAAGAACGCAACCGCCGCCAACGCCAAAGAAAGCAAAGAATTCGTCGGCGTGCTTGTCGACACGACGCGGTGTATCGGGTGCAGATCGTGCGAAGTTGCGTGTTCCGTAGCAAACGACAATTTTGTTCCGGATATAAAAGCTGATAACGCCCTCGCAAAAGTCAGGGATACCAGCGACAAGCAGTTCACAGTGGTGAATCGCTTCAAGACGGAAAAAGGCGAAGTGTTCGTCAAAAGACAATGCATGCATTGCTGGCAGGCGGCCTGTGTAGCGATGTGTCTTGTGAATGCGATGGCCAAAACCAAGGAGGGACCCGTTACCTGGGATGGAGACAAGTGCCTGGGGTGCAGATTTTGCATGGTCTCCTGTCCTTTTGATATTCCAAAAGCCGAGTATCTCTCATGGAACCCGAGGATCATGAAGTGCCACATGTGCTATGAGAGATTGCAGGCAGGAAAGAAGCCCGCCTGCGTGGAGGCCTGCCCGACCGATACCTTGATGTTTGGCCCGAAAAGGCAGCTCATGGAGATTGCACGGCATCGCGTCTACAGTCATCCGGACAAGTACGTCCACTCGATTTATGGAGAGCACGAGGTAGGAGGAACCGGCTGGCTTTACCTATCCGCTGTTCCATTCGACCAGATCGGATTTAGAACCGACCTCGGGACAACTCCCTATCCGGAATACACCAAGCCATTCCTGGTTTCTGTTCCGCTTATTCTCTTCGGAGTCCCCGCGCTGCTGCTGGGGCTGAGCGAGTTGACGGATCGAAAGAAAGAAGTGCATGAAAACCAAGGGTGGACGAAACCAGGGGTCGAAAAATGAATACCACGGCTGTTGTGACGAGCGAGTTCAACCGGGTTATCCAATTCGTTTGGCAGGAATTCAAGCCGCGGGGCAAGTGGCTGACGCCGTTCAACATCATCTCCATTCCAACAATAATCGTCGGCGTTGTAATTCTGTTTTTCCGTTTCGTATACGGCATCGGCTACGTCACCAATCTCAATCAAGAAAACCCGCTGGGGATTTGGGTCGGTTTCGATGTGGTTACCGGGGTCGCCCTCGCCGGAGGTGCCTACGTCATCACCTTTGTGGTTTATGTGATGCGAATGGAAAAGTACCACTCTATCGCCAGGGTGACGGTCTTGAACGGGCTGCTGGCGTATGTCTTCTATGCGGGAGCCCTGACGCTGGATCTGGGGCGACCCTGGCACATGCCCAATCCGATCATCGGGAACTCGTTCGGATTCAACTCGGTCCTGTTCCTGGTTTCGTGGCACTTTCTGCTTTATATGCTCACGATGGCGGTGGAATTTTCGCCGGTCGTTGCCGAATGGGTCCGCCTCGAGAAAGTGCGAAAATTCCTTGCGGCCTTGACACTCGGCGCGGTGATACTCGGTATAACTCTCTCCATCCTCCATCAGTCCGGTCTGGGCGCGCTGTTCTTGATGGCCAAGCCGAAGATACACCCGCTCTGGTATTCGGAATTCATACCGCTCATGTTTTTCGTATCGAGCATCTATGCCGGATTGTCGATGATCATCTTCGAGGGAACGATCAGCCATAAGGTGTTCAAAGACCTCCTTGGCGGACACGACCAGCGTCACTATGAGGAAATCGTGTTAGGCCTTGCCAAAGGCGCCGCCATCACGATGTTCGTCTATTACTTCTTCCAGGCTCTGATATTCATACACGAAAAACGTTGGGAACTCATTACCGACGCGTGGGGCTACTGGTATCTCGTCGAGGTCATCGGTTTTCTGCTTATTCCTTGTTTCATGTTCGCTTATGCAGTAAGAAACAGGAACCTCGGAATAATCCGGGTGGCAGCCGTTATGGCGCTGCTGGGCATTATCCTCAACAGATTGAATATAACCGTGATTGCTTGGCGCTGGTACGACCTGCACAAATATTATCCGTCCTGGCAAGAGGTTGTAGTGACACTGATGATAGTCTTCATAGAAATCTGGGTCTTTAGGTGGGTAGTTACCCGTATGCCGGTCTTGACCAAGAATTAACAGGGAGCCGTTATGGAGTTCTACACGTATGTGAACATCTTCGAGACAAAGGGCTTGGAATACCTTTTGTTGCTGTCCTTTCTTGTCCTGTTCATATTGTTGGTGCGATACCTCTCCGTCCCGCAAAAGAAGGAGTCGGTTTCCGAAGGGAAACGCCCGGCGACGCTGGCCGCCAAAAGGCGTTGAGGTTATGGACAGAGCACCCGGATCAGGCGCGGCCCCGACGCCGCGCCTGATCCGGCCCCCTTTTAATTTCTCATTCGGTCGCCGCTCCCCGTGATACTCTGACCAGCATGGCATCGAGCGCGATCTTCAAGCGAATAAAGGCCGCACCGTAGTGGTAACCAAGCTATCCCTGAAACTCATAATTGCAGTTGCTGTCATCACTATTGCAATCATCGGCGTCTTTTCCTATCTCACCATCGCAGCGCAAAGCGATGCACTGCTTTCGCAGGCCGGAATACACGCAAACAAGCTCAGCGACGCGATAAAAAACAGCACCCTTACGAGCATGCTGCAGAACAAGAAGGAGGAAATGCATGCAATCGTAGATACGGTGGCGCACGAGCCGAGCATTATGGAGATTCGGATCTTCAACAAGGAGGGCGCGGTAACGTTTTCTTCCCGCAAGGATGTGATCGGCACGATGGTCGATAAGCATGCCGAAAGCTGCTACGCGTGCCACACTGCCAATCAGCCGCTGCAAAAGCTGTCCATCGACGAAAGAATGCGCATTTACCAAATCAGTCCGGATTCTCCGCGCATACTCGCCGTGATAAACCCTATCTACAACAGCCCGTCCTGCTATCAAGCAGCCTGCCATGCTCATACCAAAGACCAAACCGTGCTGGGAGTGCTCGATATCAAGATGGACCTTACGGATGTGGACCGGCAAATTGAAGACAGCAAAGTGCGATTGATAGCCTTTGCCCTGATGGCGATTGTCGCCTTCAGCCTCTTTATCGCCTATTTCGTCAGAATGTGGATCGGCAAACCTGTCCGGGAATTGGTAAAGGCAACCAACCAGGTAAGCGCCGGGAACTTCGATTACACGATAGAGAACGCCGGTAACGACGAGCTTGGAATTCTCGCAAGGTCATTCAATAAGATGACCAAGAACCTGGCCGAAGCAAGGCTGCAGCTTTTCCAATCCGACAAGATGGCTTCGCTGGGGAGGCTTGCAGCGGGAGTTGCGCACGAGATAAACAACCCGTTGACCGCTGTATTGACCTACAGCAGTTTTCTTCTGAACAGGACGAAGGACAACTCTGCGGTGCAGGAAGATCTCGGCGTCATAGTGAGAGAGACGATACGCAGCAGGGAGATTGTCAAGAGCCTGCTCGATTTCGCCCGACCGTCCGTACCCAATAAGCATGATGCCGACATACGGAAGATCATCAGGAGCGCAATAGAAGTCGTTGCAGCTCAATTGTTGCTCAAGCAGATCAGACTCGATGCGAACCTTGATATCGCCTTGCCGGAAGTGACGGTGGACGCAAACCAGATCCAGCAGGTTTTCATAAATCTGCTGGTCAACGCCGCCGATGCAATTGGAGATAACGGCGGTGCCATTTCGATCGATCTATCCTCGATTTCTCTGTCGCCCTATGGATTGGCGCAGATAAAGGCCGCTGTTTGCCCCAGAAGGCATGATCTCATGGATGACGAAATGAAGATTAGCGGTCTTCCAACCATACGGGTAAAGGTCGCGTCGAGGGGCAATGACGGCATCGCAAACCTGGATCCGGTTTATGGAAAGCACAGGCACCAGTACGGGATTGAAATCAAGGGCGGAAAAGACCTGCGCATGTTCTGCCCACAATGCAATAGCTCATTGATCGCGGAAAGCGTTGACTGCCCAAAATGCCGGTCGGCGGTTTACACTTTTGAAGTGCCCCCTCATGGAATGTTCCAGGGCTGCGCAAATCCTGAATGCGATTGGCAAAAGTGGCAGGCAATGGATGAAGCGGGGCATAAAGACTACATAGAAGTGAAAATAGCGGATACTGGGCACGGAATTCCCAAAGAAGACTTATCGAAAATATTCGAGCCGTTTTACACTACAAAAGGGAAGCACGGGACCGGAATCGGACTTGCGGTCACATGGCGGATAATAGACAACCATAACGGGACAATAAACATAGAGAGTGAACCTGGAAAAGGGACGACATTTGTCATTCATTTGCCCGTGCAAAACCTGCCAACGATCGAATCGAAGGCCACCTCTCCGTCCGACTTGTCTGCTTGACCGTAAAGCTTACGCAGCGCCATTGATCGAGATCAACTCCGGCCTATACCGGCGTTGCTATAAATGCGGCGTGCGACGCCGCCGCGTCATACGTTGGGGGAATCATGCAAGGTAGAAGGCTCGCAACATTGTTGATGGCTGCCCTTTTCTGTTTGGCCGCGGCACTTTTCTTGGGTCAGGGGCCCGCCCAGGCCGCCGGCAGCGCTCTTTCCAAGGCGGACGAGCAATGTCTCGGCTGCCACTCCGTCAAGGGGCTCGAGAAAAAGCTGGCGAGCGGAGAAACACTTTCCTTGCACGTCGATGGAACCGCGTTCGTGCAATCGGTCCATAACATGATCGGGTGCGACGTCTGTCATCGCGACGTTACGCTGGAGAACCATCCTCCGCTCAAGAAGAAGATCGCCAGTATCCGTGAAAATTCGCTCGCGCTTCAGAAGGTCTGCCGCTCTTGTCACGGCGCCATAGTCAAGCAGTACGAGGTCAGCATTCATGCCACGCTCTCCCAAAAGGGCAATGCGAGCGCGCCCGTCTGCACAGACTGTCACAATGCTCACACGGCGAAGTCCAAAGCGGCCTACGACGCACCGACCGGAGCCCCGTGCAGCAATTGCCACTATCCTGTCTTCGAGGCGTACTCCGGCAGCGTGCATGGACAGGCCACGCTAGCCTGTTCCAGTTGCCACAGTGCCCACGACGTGAGCGCCGCGGCAGCCGAGGACAAGCTCAAGAATGCCTGCAGCGGGTGCCACCCGGACGCCTTGCCGGCCCACAAGACGTGGCTCCCGAATTCCGAACGGCATTTCGAGGCGGTATCCTGCCCCGCTTGCCATGCACCCAAGGCCAAGCGCAAGGTCGACCTCAGGCTTTACGACGCCGCGGCACAGAAGCGCATCGCCGAAAAAGAGGGCGTGCCGCAGTTCGAAAGCCGCGCCCGCTCAGCCGATGCAAAGGGCGCCGGCCTGGACGCGATGGCACTGCATAGCCTGTTGCGGGAATTCAACCGCGATGAGAAAGACGCCAAGACGACGCTGCGGGGCCGCCTGGAGGTCAGCACCGGCGTGGAGGCGCATCAACTCGTGCGCAAGACCCAGGCGATTAGGGATTGCGCCAAATGCCACCAGAAGGGTGCCGATCCGTTCCAGAGCGTCACGGTTTCCATTGTCGGACCCGACGGAAGGCCGGTGCGCTATGGCGCGCAAAAGGAAGTCTTGAACTCCATCATATCGGTGGATTCGGTGGGCGGCTTTTACGCCATCGGCGGCACCCGGATCGTGTTGCTGGACTGGCTCCTCGCCCTAGCGTTCCTGGGCGGCATCAGCGTGCCGGTCGGCCATTTGACGCTCAACTGGCTCTTCCGCAGATACGCGAAGAGGATCAGCGGGAAAGAGGACTCCTGAAACGCCAGGGCCCATGATCGGCCATCCGATCGTCCCGCAGACGCCGATGCAACAAAGTTAAAGGAACAACGTAATGCCAAGAATCTACGTTCACCCGCTCCCCGTCCGGATCTGGCACTGGATCAACGCGCTCGGATTCGTGGCGATGATCCTCACCGGCCTTCAGATACGCTACATCGGATCGTTCGATCTGATGTCGTTTCGGACGGCGGTGGTCCTGCATGAGTGGATCGGTTTCCTGCTCATCGGCAACTTCTTCGTCTGGTTGATCTTCTACCTGTTTTCGGACAAGATCAGGGTGTATCACCCCGAATTGAGCCCCGTGAAGCATTTCCGCGCCAGCTTCCGCCAGGCCCTGTATTACGGCTACGGCATTTTCAAAGGCGAACCCAATCCGCACCACGTCAGCGTCTACCAGAAGTTCAACTCGATGCAGAGCATGAGTTACCAGGTCATCATGCTGCTTCTAGTACCCCTGCAGTTCTATACCGGGGTGCTGCTTTGGGACGTCAAGGGCTTCACCGGCATGATCGACGTGCTGGGAGGAGTGCGGGTGGTGGACACGGCCCACGTGCTCATTACCATCTTCTTCGCGGGATTCCTTCCCGTCCACATCTACCTTGCGACCCTCGGCCACACCCGCATGGCCCACATCACGTCCATGTTCACGGGCTACGAGGAAGTCGAGGACAACCCCGACTCTCACCAGGCATAGAATTGGGTTAGTTCCGATAGCATAGGACCGGACTCCGATGGGGCGAAGCGTACAAAGCGTATTGATTATCGAAGACGAACCCATTTTGGCAAAGAATATCGGTACGTACCTGCGTCGCTATGCCTACGAGGTACGCATCGCGTCTTCGGCCGAGGCAGGTCTGTCGGAACTCGAAGCTTTCAAACCCGACGCCATTCTGCTCGACTTCAATCTGCCGGGAATGAACGGATTGGAGGCATTGCCCAAGATCCGCGCCATCGACCGTCACATCAAGATAATCATGATGACCGCCTATGGCAGCAACGAACTTGCCGTGGATGCGATGCAGGGCGGCGCCTGCCTATTCGTCAGGAAGCCGATCTCGGTCGCCAAGGTGAAACAGTTGCTGGAAGAAGTGACTCTCGACGAGCCGGCTGACCAAGCGCGGTCCTAGAGCCAATACTGGGGTACCGACAGGTCACGAGCGCGGCCGCTGCGGCCCGGGTCAATCGGTTTCGGTACCGCCAGAATTTTCCCCTGCTCCCCGGATGCGGATCTGGTACTTCTTCATGAGCGCCTGAAAATTGGCACGTTGCATGCCCGTTTCCGCGGCGGTCTTGGTGACGTTCCAGGCGTTTCGCTTGAGCGCCTCGAGGACGAATTGCCGCTCGATGTCCTCCACCGATTTCTCGCGCGCAAGCTTCTTGATCCGTTTGAGCTCGTCGCCTGTTTTGGGCACGTCGAAATCGGGCTGTGGCGATGCTTCGATGATGTTCGCCAGATGAGCGCGGCGGATGACCTTGTCGTTGGCGAGAATTATCGCCCGGTGTATGGTGTTCTCGAGTTCGCGCACATTGCCCGGCCAGTCGTAGTTCACCAGAGCGTTCATCGCACCCTGGGAGATCTCCGTGATTTTCTTCCCCAACTCGTCGCTGAATACGCCGAGGAAATGGAACGCGAGCGCCGGGATGTCGTCGCGGCGCTCCCTCAGGGAAGGCATGCGAATGGGAAAGATATTGATGCGGTAGAAGAGATCCTCGCGGAAAGTCCCGTCGGCCACCATCGCCTTCAGGTCCTTGTTCGTGGCGGTGAGCAGCCTGATGTTGGCCGATTGGCTGCGAGTGTCCCCCACCGCCCTGAATTCGCGCTCCTGGATCACCCGCAGGAGCTTGGCCTGGGTGGACAGGGAGATGTTTCCGATTTCGTCCAGGAAGAGCGATCCGCCGTTGGCGACCTCGAACATCCCTTTCTTGTTGAGCACCGCGCCGGTGAATGAGCCTTTGACGTGACCGAACAGCTCGCTCTCCAGAAGCGTTTCGCTCAGCGCATTGCAGTCAACCGGGACAAAGGGCTTGTCCTTCCTCAGGCTGTTGAAGTGGATGGCGCGCGCGATCAACTCCTTGCCGGTTCCGCTCTCCCCCGTGATCAAGACCGTGCTGTTGGTCGGCGCGCATTGCGCCACCAGACGGTAGACGCTCTGCATCGCGGGGCTGGAACCGATGATGTTTTCGAACCGATACTTGGAGCTGACCTCGCTGCGCAGATTGAGGTTCTCCTGCAGCAATCGCCGCCTTTCCAGCGCCCGTTCCACAACCAGCTTGAGCTCTTCGGGATCGAAGGGTTTGGACAGGTAATCGAAGGCGCCGAGCTTCATTGAGCGCACGGCGGTCTCGATTTGCGACAAACCGGTTACCATGATGACGTCGATATCCGGGTGCGTTTCCTTCACCCTCTGGAGTACCTCCAGGCCGTCCATCTTCGGCATCATGATGTCCAGGATGAGAACATCGATTTGATTCTCGTCGATTCTTCGCAGCGCCTCTTCGCCGCTCCGGACCGCCTCCACTACATAGTCGCCCCCGCCGAGAATGCGAAGGCAGCTCCTGACGACGATCTCCTCGTCGTCGACGACCAGTATCCTGGCGCTCATGCGTCGCTCCTGCTTGGGCTCGCCGTCTCGGCAGTGGGCGACTCGATGGGGAGATAGACGCGGAAAGTGGATCCCTCACCGAGCGTACTTTCCACCTCGATCGTCCCGCCGTGGGCCTTGACGATTCCGTGGCTCACCGACAGCCCCAGTCCGGTCCCTTTCCCCACCTCCTTGGAGGTGAAGAAGGGGTCGAAAATGCGCTTCAGGTTCTTCTCGGGAATTCCGCACCCCGTATCGATGACCGATATTTCCACCATAGGCACAGGTCCCCCCCCTTCGGCACTCTTAGGCTCCGGACAGCGGCGCGTGCGTATCGATATGCTGCCGCCCTCCTCGATGGCGTGCTGAGCGTTGACGAGCATGTTCATGATGACCTGCTTGATCAAATCCTCGTCGAGCCACACCGGCGGGAGATCCCGGTCCAGATCCAGCGCGATCTCGATATCCTGAATCGAGGCGGGCCGCTCGATGATCCGCGCCGTATCCTCGATAAGCCTGTTGAGGTCGGCAAATTTCTTCTCCGGGGTCTTCTCGCGCGCAAAATCGAGAAGCCTTTTGATGATTGTGGCACATCGCTTGGTTTCCCGGATAACCAGATCGAGGTCTTCGGCGTCGGGGCTCCCGTCCGGCATATTCTTCCGCACCAAGTGCGTGAAGGTGAGAATGCCGGTCAATGGATTGTTCAGTTCATGAGCGATCCCCGCGGCCAATAGCCCGACTGACGCGAGTTTTTCCGTGCGCGCGGTCTCGGCCTCCGCCAAGCGGAGCTGCCTGGTCCTTGTCTCGACTTTCTGCTCGAGCGTATGAGCCCACTCGCGCAATTCCTCGCGCGAATTCTTCAACGCCGTCGTCATGGCATTGAAGGACGCCGAGAGCTGCCCGAACTCGTCCCCGCTGCGCACGGGTATCGGCTGTTCCAGGTTTCCCGCGGCAAGCCGTCCGGCCCCTGTTCCCAGATCCCGGAGGGGCACATAGACCAGGCGGTGCACGAACAGGCTCACGAAGAGAGAGGCGAGGAGGATGAACCCCAGCGAGAAGGCCCCGATGGTAAAGGTGTTCATCCTTATGGTCCGGTCGATTTCGTCCAGGGAATAGACGATATCGAGGACGCCGAGCACGGTCTGCGACTTCTTGTGCACATGGCAAGCCGACGTGTAGCACGAAGGCTCATTGCGGATCACCTGCATGGTGCCAAGCAGTCTGCGCCCCTCGGGGCTGGAATAGATGCGCGAGCGCTCTGCTCTGGGCACCTGCTCCAGCGGCTGTTCACTCTGGTGGCACAGCGAACAGGCATCGGCTTTGCGGTCCACCTTCTGTCCGATCTCGGCCAGGAAGGTCGAGTGAATGATCCTTCCATCCTTGCTCAGTATCCTCACCTTCTCGATGTTCTCCTGATTGCCCACGTCCTGGACAATCCGAAAAACGTAGTCGGGCTGATTCTGGAGCATCGCGTAACGGGTGCTCTTGGAGATCACCTCGGAGAGTTGGGTGACGTGGTTGACCGCCTCCTCGAGCAATTGATTGCGCTGATAGCGGATGACCAGAAGCGTAAACAGGAGCATCGCCACCGCCAGGGCGATCGCGAGGTAAAAACCGACTTTGAACTTCAGGGTCTTCGGGAACATCCCCCCTGCACCTCTCTCCCTATTGCGAAATCGGACTCATCGACACAGGACAAACCGATCGCGCATTCTGTGAACTTGAGCGCTTTATCGCGGTGCACTGTAACAGTGGGGCAACAGCGTCGGATTGACCGACATCAAACGGTAGGACCAAAATGGGGTCAGAGTAACTTTTCCAAAGCGCACCGAATTAACTCGGTATCGCTTTGATGAAATGTTACTCTGACCCCATTTTGGTCTTGGCCCAATTTTGCTCTAGGCGGGAAGGCTGTAGCCCCGTTCGCGGAAAAGCCGCAGGCAGGCATCGGCAACCGCAGGATCGAAAACGGAACCGCGTCCACGCTCGATCTCGCCAAGGGCTTGGTCGATGCCGAGCCCCGGGCGGTACGGCCGGTGCGACGACATCGCCTCGACCGTATCGGCCACCGCGAGAATTCTGGCTTCGAGCACGATGGCCTCCCCTTTCAGGCCGCGCGGATATCCGCTGCCGTCCATACGCTCGTGATGCTGCAGGGCGATCTCCGCCACCGGCCATGGAAACTCGACGTTCTTCAGCACATCGTAGCTTGCCTGCGAATGCTGCTGGATCAGTTGCCTCTCGATCGAAGTGAGTTTTCCGGGTTTGGAAAGTATCTCCGCGGGAACGGTCATCTTGCCGATGTCATGCAGATAGCCTGCCACCCGCAATCCCTCCAACCGGCCCTCGTCGAGTCCCAATTCGCCGCCGATGGCGACCGCGATTTCGGCCACCCGCCGCTCGTGGCCCGCGGTATAGGGATCGCGCATCTCGCTCAAGGTGGTCGCCACCTCGACGGTATGCATGAAGGCCTTTTGCAGTTGGGCGATGTAGTGCTGGATCTGCTGCTCGGCGCGTCGCTTCTCGGAGATGTCCTGAATCATCCCGATGATCGCGCCGCGGCCGTGATGGCTCGCGCGCGCGCCGTGCACGCCCACTTCGACAGTCGAACCATCCTTGCGCAGCCCGGTGGTGCTGTATTCCATGCTCCGCGCAGCACTCTCGTACCACTTGCGCACCTTTTCTCCCACGGCAGCGCGTTCGCTTTCGGCGATCACCGACAGCGCATCGCGGCCTATCGGTTCCTCGGCGCTGCCGTAGCCGAAGATCTCGGCGAATCGCGGATTCACGTAGGCGAGCCTGCCTTCCTGGATGATGTAGATGCCGGCGATCGACTGTTCGACCAGGCTGCGGAATTGGTCTTCCGCCGCACGCAGCGATTTTTCCGCCTGTGTGCGCTCGGTGACGTCATGGGCCAACACGACCTCGGCTCGCCGCCCCGCGAAATCGAGCATGTGGGACGTGATCTCGACGTCGATCAGCGTGCCGTCTTTCTTCCGGTGTTGCCAGATCCCCGCTTCGTCGACCCTGCCCTCCTCGACCCGAGCAACGTTTTGCACAAGGCGCGGCACCTCTGCTTCCGGTCGAATGTCCGCGATGGTCATGGCCGCAAATTCGTCGCGGGTGTAGCCGTAGTGTGTCACCGCGGCATCGTTCACCGCTAAGAAGCGCAATGTCTCCAGATCGTACACCCACATCGGATGCGGATTCGCCGCGAACAGTTGCCGGTAGTTCGTTTCGCTCGCCCTCAGCGCCTCCACGGCCTGCGCAAGCTCGGCCGATTGCCTGAAGTTGTCGAGCGCGAACGATACGTCCACCGCCATTTCTTCGAGCGTGGGCAAAAGATCGTCGGTAAAAAACCCCGGCTCGTCCGCGGCAAGAATCAGGATGCCCTCGATGGCGCGGCGCTCGCGGATCGGGAACGCGGCCGAAGACCGCACGCCGGCGCGCCGCGCCACCTCGTGCCAGGGCGCGGTGGCCGGGTCGTTGAGGAAGTCATTGCTGACGGCGCCGTGGCCGGTGCGGAACGCCTGTCCGGCCGGGCCCCGACCCGCGAAGTCAGCGGCGTCGATGGAGACGGGCACCTGCTGCTGCACGTAGCCGGCTTCCACTCCGGCATGAGCTACCAGTCTCAGATGTTTATCGTCCTCGTCGATCAAGCCGATCCAGGCAAAGCGGAATCGCCCGAACTCGACGGCAATACGGCACACCGCCGGGAACAGCTCCTCGCGCCTGGTCATGCGCACGATGGCCTGGTTGGTCTGAGACAACATGTTGTAAAGATCTTTCTGGCGGGCAAGTCGTGCCGCGCCCGCGGCGAGCGCCTCGGCGGCACGGGTTCGTTCCTTGTAATGGTGTACACGCTGGTGGCGCCAGATGAGTCCCAGCGCCGCACCGCAGGAAAGAAGCAGCGCGGCGACGAAAGCGGCCGTCAGCCACAGGGATTCCTCGATCGAGGCCAGGAATTCATCGGTAGCCATGCGGGTGATCAGGAACCAAGGGGTGCCGGGCACCGCGCGAGTCGCCGCAATGATCGGCACCCCGTGGTAGTCCGTACCCTCGAGGATTCCTTCGTGCCCCAGCACAGCTCTCACCGCGGGTTTTTCGGTTCTGGTCAGCGGATAGCGCAGCGCGAGGGCGGTGTCCTTCCGGAACCTGAGTTCGTTCAGATACAGCACGTCATCGCCGTCTCGGCGCACCAGCAGCGTCTCCGAGCTGGAGCTGGGCGTGGGCCAGCGCCCGATCAGCGGATAGAGATACTTCGCCGGGTCGATCCCAAGCATCACCAGGCCCAAGGGCCGGCCGCCGGCCGCTTCGTCGAGGATCGGTACCAGCAACGACAGATGGGGCGCCCCTCCCGGTTCATCCTGGTGAAAATCTTCCAGACTGACCCTGCCAGAGCGCAGGGCTTGACGAGCATTTTCGAGCTCGTTGGCGCCAAATGACTTATCCGGAATCGAGAATCGGGCAACGCCCTGCGCATCGATCAGCGCGATCTCGCTGTATCCATAGGCCTCGCGGATCTGCCGCAGCCAATTGTGAAGGTGGTATCGTGCCTCGGCGTCCCGCGCGGGTCCGAACGCGCGTCGCACCAGGTCGGCGAAGAAGATGTTCCCATGCAGCAGCATTGCGTCGCCGAACCGTTCGTCCCGCCAGTACAGCAGTTCGCTCACTTTCAGATCGGCAATGGCGGATAACTGGCGCTCGATCTCGGCGCGATGCTGTGCAAGCTGATCGCGGAAATAGACTCCGCCCGCGGCGACCAAGCCGATCGTCATCAGCGCGAATACGATCACGAAGGAAATCGATGTCCGCACGGTCTCTGCGTCGATTTCCCTATCGGTCGCCCACGCCCGCGGCCCGGCAAGCGCGAGCAGCGCCGCACCGAGCGCCGCCAAGGCGATGCTGGTCGTCAGCGCAGGCGGAATGAATTTGCCGCCATAGAGCAGCGGCGTACCGAACAGATAGGCAAGCAGGAAAACGACGCTGGTGAAAACCAGAACACCGGCGAGCCAAAAAGCCGTCATTGCCTGAGCGTGCCGACCAGAGGCCGACGTGAGCGTGGCCACAAGCGACAACCCGGCAAGCAGGAAGCACAGCGCCGTCGCCGGTGAGATGTGCCCTATCGGCGCCTCGCCGACGGCACCGGCAATAGTGAAGCCGAGGTGTTCGGCCTCAAGCCGTATGCCAAGATAGGACAGGATAAGAAGGAGCAGAGCGATCAAAGCCCCAGCCGCCGCGACCGCGACGCCGGTCCGGGCAGGCGCGCGGCCGACCGGCACCCTCGCGCCGAAGAAGGCGACCGTTCCAAACAGCACGAACAGCAGCGCCGTGCTCGGCGCCATCGGAATCCAGCCCTGCCCCAGGCTGGTAAGGGCGCGAAGGTCGAGAACCCACCCGGCGAAAGCGAGGAGTCCAAAGGCTCCCGCAATCGCCCCGCACGCCTGGGCGATCAGGCTTGAAATCGGTTTCCCCGCTCGCAGCTGAAAGTTGCTCACCCAAGCCTCCCTATTCTTTTTCATTGCTGGAGCCTTCAGGTTGCCGAAAAACAGTAATAGACGATGCACTCAACCCGGCTATGGTACCGCAACAGGCGATGTCGTCGTTTAGTGAGACGAACTAGGGAATCAAGAGTCAGGAGGCAGGATTGAGGATTGAGGATTTAGTCTCTTACAAGCGCACTGTCGACAGATTTGGCGAAGATTTGGTTTCAAAATTCGTCTCCCCTTTTCATGCAGTTGCACGCAACTGCATGAAAAGGGGAGATCGATAAACGGCAAAACCAGCTTCACTGGTTCCGGCTCGTCCGGCTTAGGATCTAGGGAAGCGCTGATTAAGTGAGATTTTGTCATTCCCGCGAAAGAGCCTGTGTAAAAACTCCGTGTGCGAGTCAATCTGAACGACCTATGCAGTGTTTCATCAGTTTCCGTCTGCTGAAATGGCTGTGATTGCTAGAACATTTTCGCCAGGACCCCCGTTAGGCGCTGTTGGGGATCGCTATCA
>JACQTO010000176.1 GCA_016210745.1 Betaproteobacteria bacterium | reverse complement strand
CCGCGCAACATCGCAACACTAGAAGACAAATTTCAAATATATTTGGCTAGACCTGTTTCACATCATGAAGCGGGTTCTCAATTCGGCATGGCCGAGCGGATCTGCTCGGCGGCCCGACGCAGGGGCACCAGGAAGCGCCGCTTTGCGGCCGCCTCGTCGCAAGTGCCGGAGGTGAGACTGACGCTGATGGCCGCGACGGCCGTTCCGGAGGCGTCTCGCACGGGCACGGAAATTCCGCAGATGGCCGGATCGAGTTCGCCATCCACCCAGGCGTAGCCTTGCTGGCGCACGATCTCGAGATCGGTTTTCAGCGCTGCCGCCTTCGTGATCGATCGCGGCGTGCTCGGCTTGAGTTTGGCGTTATCCAGATAGCTGCGCAGCACGGCCTTGTCCAGATCCGCGAGCAGCACCCGTCCAAGCGATACCACGTGCGCCGGCAGGCGGCTGCCGACAGTCAAATTCATTGCCAGGATTCGACGCGACGGAATCCTCAGCACGTACACGATATCTTCGCCGTCGAGCACTGCCATGGAACAGGACTCGTTCACTTGACTGCGCAGGTCCTCCAGCGCGGGCTGCGTATAGCGCCAGAACGGCAGCGAATCGAGATAGGACAGCCCCAACTTGAGCGCGCGTGGAGTGAGGGCGAAGAGCTTGCCGTCGGTCTGCGCGTAGCGCTGTGCGCACAGCGTCATCATCAACCTGCGCACCACGCTGCGCGGCAGCTTGGTCGCTTCGGCAACCTGCGCGATGGTCTTGCGCGGGGCGCCCGCGCCCATCGCCTCGATAACGTCGAGCCCGCGCGCAAAGGCGCGTACGAAATCTTCGCTCTCGGGGCTCGCCATGGAGAAGCCCTTATGCCGATCGAAACGCGTCGAGGCGTGTGTGATCAGGATAGGTTGACACGATCCGCTCCTCGCTATTAAATGACCGTTACGCGGATATGTAAGTTCGTCTAGCGGTTATTCTACGCATCACAACGCCAAAGAGCCAGCCCATGTCAGAGAGTTTCGAAACCGATTTCTGGAAAGACGAGGAGCGGCGCAAAGTCTGGGACGACATCGTGCCCGGCGAACCGCGCAAGAGCGTCCCCTACACGCTCACTCTGGAGGCGATCCACAAGTATTGCCGTGCCGTCGGAGACGTGCACCCGCTTTATTTCGACGAAGCCTACGCACGCACGACCCCTTGGGGGGGACTGATCGCCCCGCCATCGATCCATATTCTGCTGATGTTCAGTTGCACGCCGGCCGATGACTGGATGCGCAGCCCCGGCACCATCAACGCCGGCCAGTCCTGGAGCTATAACATTCCCGCACGCCCCGGCGATACCATCACCCTGCAAGCGCGCGCTCTGGATAAGTTCATCAAGAAGGACCGCCTGTTTGTCATTCACGACAACGTGTTCTTCAACCAGAACGCCCAGGTAATCTGCTCCGGCCGCGGCTGGACCATTCGTCCGATCTAAGGAATGCAACGATGAGCAACGCATACGACGCCCTCAAGCAAGGCGACACGGTCGACGGTCCGAAATTCCAGGTGTCGCGGGAGACCATCCGCGAGTTCTGCGAGGCCTCGCTCGATTTCAATCCGCTGCATTGGGACGACGGATACATGAAGGGCAATTTCGGCAAGACCAAATTCGACGGCATCATCATGCACGGCATGACCAATTTCGGGCTCATCACGCGCATGCTCACCGATTGGCTCTATCCGCTCGGCGGTCTGCACCGGCGGCTCGAGACGCGCTGGAAAATGCCGGTCAAGCCCGGGGACACCATCCAGCCCAGCGCACGCATCGCATCAAAGAAAGAAACCAAGCGGAGCCGCTGGGTATCCCTCTCTATCGAAGTCAAGAACCAGCGCGGCGAAACGGTAGCCATCGGAGAGGCGATGGCCGAGTTTCCGCAGGTGTGATTTTGTTCGGCGCCAGGCAAGTGGCGACGACATTGGCGAGACTCCGGGTTCTAATTTCGTCTCCCCTTTTCGTCCAGTTGCAAGCAACTGGACGAAAAGGGGAGATCGGATAACGGCAAGGGCAATATCGATGTTTCCGACTCGTTCGGTCTAGGAAGAACGCAATGATTCTAGGACGTTGCCTGACGCGAAACGCGCGATATTTTCCGGACAAACCCGCCATCATTTCGGCTGACGGGCGCTCGCTCAGCCATGCAGCTCTGAACGATCGCGTCAACCGGTTGGCGAACGCGCTTGCCGCCAACGGCATCGCCAAGGGCGCCAAGATCGCCATCTTGGCGAGAAATTCGCCCGAATTCCTGGAAGTCTATTTTGCCGCGGCCAAGCTCGGCGCCCCATTGGTCCCGATCAACTATCAGCTGAAGGCGCCCGATATTCACTACCGGCTGCAGCATTCCGACGCGCGCGCGCTGGTTGTCGATAGCGAATTCCTGCCCTTGCTCGACGGGCTGCCCGCCTCGACCGGCACCGCTCTGCGCGGGCGCATTTTCGTTCGCGACGGCAATGCCGATTCCGCGCGCCGACTGGATGAATTGATCGATTCTGGGCCGGCCGGCGAACCTGAGGTCTCGCTTTCGCCCGAGGACACGCTCTATATCGGTTATACCTCGGGCACCACGGGCCCCTCGAAGGGCGCGCTGATCTCACACCGTGCCATCGTTGCGGGCTATCTCTACAAGGCCCTCGACTACGGACTCGGGGCGCAGGATATCAATCTGGATCCGGGACCCTTCTGGCACTCCGCGCCGCGCGACTTCGCTACGCTGGCGATATACCTGGGCGGAACCTGCGTGGTGACCCCGGGGTTCGATGCGCGCCAATTCCACGAGTTGGTCGCGCGCTACAGGGTGACCAATTCTTTCATGGTGCCGACGATGTATCAGCTCGTGACCGCTTTTGATGACACCGGCCGTCACGACGTATCCAGCCTGCGGGTGCTGATCTCCGGGGGCTCGCCGTTGTCCAGCACGGTGAAGGACAAGGTGCTGGCCCGATTCGGGCCGATATTGAACGAGTTCTACGGTGCGACCGAAACCCGCATCATCACCAACATTACCGCCACGGAGCTCTCCGAGCGCAAGCGCGCCGTCGGCCGGCCTATTCGCGATGTCGAGATACGCATCCTGGATGGCGCCGGATGCGACGTTCCCGCGGGCGGCGTTGGCGAGGTATTCGTGCGCGGCCCCGGACTGTTCTCCGGCTATTACAAGGATGCCGAACGCACCAGGAAGAGTCATCGAGGGGAGTGGTTCTCTCTCGGCGACATGGGGCGGCTCGATGGAGAAGGCTATCTCTATCTGGTCGATCGCAAGCAGGACATGATCATCAGCGGCGGCGAGAATATATTTCCCAGCGATATCGAGGAAGTGCTGCTCGGATTTCCAGGCGTGAAGGAAGTGGCGGTGATCGGCACGCCCGACGAAACTTGGGGCGAACTGGTGACCGCGATTGTCGTGCCGCAGGAAGGCGGAGAGGTCTTGCCGGACGCATTGATCGACTATTGCGGCAGCCGCCTGCCGGGCTACATGAAACCGCGTCGCGTAGAATTCGCCAAGTCGCTGCCCCGCAATCCGGTGGGCAAAGTCCTGCGGCGGGAATTGCGCGAACCGTACTGGCGCGGCCAGGAAGCAAGCATTTAATCAATTACGAAGTTGTGAGCATATTGTTGGCGGTTCCGGCGAGGATTTTGGTGTTGTATAGACAGATCTAGCGAAGATTTGGTTTCCAAATTCGTCTCCCCTTTTCATGCAGTTGCGTGCAACTGCATGAAAAGGGGAGATTGATAAACGGCAAGACCAGCTTCACTGGTTCCGGCTCGTCCGGCTGAGATTAGAAGTAGTCATACAAGAGGAGGGCCCAATGATCCATTTGATCGGAATTGTTGCTGCATGCCTAGTGCTGGGCGGCTTCGGCGCTGCGAGTTACGCGCAGTCTTATCCCGCCGCGGGAGTGAAGATCATCGTCCCATTTCCGCCCGGCGCTACGACGGACATTGTCGCGAGAGAAGTTGCCAATCAGCTCGGGCTACGTTGGCGCGTCCCGGTCATCGTTGAGAACAAGGCCGGCGCCAGCGGAATCATAGGATCCGAACAGATTACGCGCGCAGTCGGCGATCCGCATCTCTTGATGGTGACAGCCACGCACCATGTCATCAATCCGAGTCTTTACAAGAAACTGCCCTACGACACCAGGCGGGATTTCACGCCGCTTGCACTCATCGCCAGCGCTCCCAATGTGCTGATCGTCAATTCGGCGTTTCCGGCGCAATCGGTCGCGGAGCTGATCAAGCTGGCCAAGGACAAGCCTGGAACGATCGGCTTCGGCTCAACCGGAGTCGGCGGCGCCAACCACCTGGCGGGCGAGCTCTTTCAGGTGATGGCGGGGGCCAAATTGTTCCATATCCCCTACAAGGGCTCGGCCCCGGCGATGAACGATCTGCTGGCCGGACATGCGCCGGTGATGTTCGCCGGGCTGGCCTCGGTCATTCCGCATCTGTTGTCCGGAAGGCTGCGCGCGCTCGGCGTGACTACGCTGCGCCGCGTACCGACCGCACCGGATATCCCGACCCTGGATGAAGCGGGAGTGAAGGGCTTCGAGGTATTGTCATGGTTCGGGCTTTACGGACCGCCGCAACTGCCTGCCGCGGCACTCGCGAAAATCACCGCCGATGTGGGCGCAGTATTGGGTTCAGCGCATATCAAGACGAGCTTCAACAGACAGGGCGTCGATCCGGGGACTCTGAGCCAACCGGAGTTCGCGCGGTACGTCGATAGCGAACTGGAGAAGTGGAGCCGTGTTATCGAGCACGCGAAGATTCCCAAGCAATAGGTGCTGTTCGGTGGAGCAGGCAGACTGACCCGGGGCGTCATCGTTGCTCGCCGGCGCCTCCCTCCCATTAAGGGCCGCGCCGAGCCGGCGGCGAAGACCAGGAGCCTTATCTGGGCTTCGCCGTTGGCGAGGGCAGCGCGGAGCGCCGCGGCGCAGGGAAGGAGGCGCCGGCGAGCAACGATGACGCATGCTTGTTTCGGCCAAGTACTTGCTGAATTTCTGGCGCAGGACCGTGGTTCGCGATGAATGATTTGACCGTTACAGCAGGTCTAGGCGAGACAGGCGAAGACGTCTGGATCCCCTCCTCCTGCGCCCTTTGCTACGGCTCCTGTTCGATACTCGCCCACCGTGTCGGCGGCGTAGTCGTGAAAGTGGAAGGAAATCCGCAGAGCGTGATCGGCAAGGGGCGCCTGTGCGGGAAAGGCGTCTCCGGCGTCATGACGCACTACGATCCTTATCGGCTGAAGAAACCATTGCGGCGCACGAATCCCAACAAAGGGCTCAACGAAGACCCGCGCTGGAAGGAAATCGGTTGGGACGAAGCGTTGGATGAAATCGCGACGGTCTTTAGGCGCGTGCGCGCCGAAGATCCGCGCAAGCTCATGGTCCAGCGCACCACCACGGTGAGCGCCAGCCGCATACCGTTTGCCGCCTTTGCCACCGGCTTCGGCACACCCAACGTCTCAACGGCGGGCGGCGGTCTGCACTGCGGCAACGGCACGCACTTGTTCGCCGGAATGATGCACGCCTCCTGGGGCATCGTGCCCGACTTCAAGTACTGCAACTACGCCATCTACTTCGGCGCCTCCAAAGGGCACGGCGCTGGGCACGCCTCGACCTCCAACATGGGTCTTGCGGCCGATGCGCGCTTGCGCGGAATGAAGCTGGTGGTCGTGGATCCGATGTGCAACTTCGCCGCGGCCAAAGCGACCGAATGGGTGCCCCTGCGCGTCGGCACCGACGGCGCGCTTGCGTTGGCCATGTGCAACGTCCTCGTCAATGAACTCGGCATGGTCGACCTGCCCTACCTTCAGGCCAAGACCAACGCTCCCTATCTGATCGGCCCGGACAAGTTGTACATGCGCGATGCGGCATCGGGTACGCCGCTGGTCTGGGACAACGCCGCGAACGCGCCGCGCCTCTACAGCGGCGCCCGGCCTGCCGACACGGCGCTGGAAGGCGATTTCGAAATCAACGGCGTTCGCTGCCAGCCCGCGTTCCAGAAACTGAAGCAGCATCTGAAGAGGTTCACCCCTGAATGGGCCGAAGGCATCACCACGGTCCCGGCCGCCAATATCCGACGTATTGCCGGAGAGTTCGGCCGCGAGGCAAGGATCGGCAGCACCATCGTCGTGGAGGGAGTGACGCTTCCCTACCGCCCTGCGGCCGCAGTCGCCTTCCGTGGCGCCCAGGGACACGCCAATTCGCTTTACAACTTCTTCGCCATCGATCTGCTCAACGAGCTGGTGGGGGCCTGCGACGTGGTGGGCGGTTGCCTGGGATTCAACCCGGCGTGCATGGGATTTCCCGAAACCGGCCGGCTGGGCTATGTGCCCAAATCCGGGCCGGACGGCCTGATGAAGGTCGGGATATGGATGGGCCACCACTACCCCTACCCGGCCAACGAGCCGCGCCCGCCGCAGAACATGGCATTGAACGACCTGTTCGTCATGGCCAGGCACACGCCCTTCCTCGATTCCGACGATCGCGAAGAGTGGTGGGGAAAACTCGAGCTTGGCTATCGCCCCGAGGTGCTGCTGAATTTCGGCTCGAATCTGCTGATGAGCATCGCCAATCGGGAAACCATGGCTCGATCGCTGGCCGAATACAAGTTCATGGTTTCCATCGACCTGTTCGAAACCGAGACCAGCCGCTTCGCCGATATCGTGCTGCCGGATTGCAGCTATCTTCAATCGCTGGATTCACGCTCCAATTACCCGTTCATATTCAGTCTGCCCGCCGGGATGGGCGAGTGGTGCTGGCCGATCCGCCAACCGCTGCTTCCGCCGGAGGGCGAACAGCGCCGCTTCCCGGACATACTGTTCGAACTCGCGGACCGCATCGGCTTTCGCGCCGACGTGAATGCCGCATTGAACGCCTTGTTGAATCTTGCCCCCGAGTATCGCCTGCAGGCCGATCACCGATACGGTTGGGAAGAGATCTGCGATGCCGATCTGAAAAGCAATTTCGGACCCGATCGGGACCTCGAGTGGTTCAAAGCGCACGGCCTCATCAAATGGACCAAGAAACCCCAGGAGGTGTACTGGCGAGCGTTCGTCGATGTGCGCGTGCCGATCTACATGGAATTCCTGCCTCCGATCGGCGAGAAAATCGCCGCCATCACCGAGCCGCACGGATTGAAAATCCCGCGCGAATATTACCAACCGCTGCCCGACTTTCTGCCCTGTCCATCGCACACCTGCAAGAGCCCAGGCTTTGACCTGTACGCTTTCTATTACCGCGATAGCATTCACACCAACAGCTTTACGATGGAGAATCCCTGGCTCGACGAGGCTGCGCGCCTGGATCCGTACTCCTACACGATCGCCATCAACGCCGAGGCAGGCAAGGCCAAAGGCCTATACGATGGTGCCCTGGTCTGGGTGGAGACCGAGACGGGGAAGAAGGTGAAGGGCCGCGCGCACCTTACGCACGCAATCCATCCCGAAGGACTCGGAATTGCGGCCTGCGCCGGCCATTGGGGCGAGGGCATGCCCGTGGCCAAAGGCAAAGGCGTATTCTTCAATGAACTGCTGGAACTCGATTGGAATCATGCGAGTCCGGCGAACCTGAGCCTGGACCTGTGCGTGCGGGTCAAAGTCACCCTTGCCGAAGGGAAAATGGGGTCAGAGTAACATTCCATCAAAGCAATACCGAATTGATTGGATCCGCAAGTGAAATGTTACTCTGACCCCATTTTGCTAACGGACAACACGGAGGAAGCACTATGACAATCGCACCGAGCGTTTTTCGAATGCTCATGGCCTTCGCGCTCGCCCTGGTCTGCGTCGAATCGACGGCGCAAACCTATCCGAGCCGGCCGATAAGAATCATCGTCGGGTATCCGCCGGGCGGCGCCAACGATATTCTCGCGCGCATCATCGCACCGAGACTGAGCGAGCGCCTGGGACAGCCGGCCATAGTGGAAAACAAGCCTGGCGCCGATGCGGCCATCGCCACGGAATATGTATCCAAGTCGGCACCCGACGGCCATATTCTGCTGGTTTCGGCCATGACCTACAGTCCGGACATGTACGGCCGCCTGCCCTACGATCCGGCCAAGGATTTCACGCCCATCACGATGCTCGTTTCGGATCCGCTCGTGTTCGCGGTCCATCAGTCGGTCCCGGCAACCTCGATCAAGGAACTGATCGCGCTGGCCAAAGCCAAGCCCGGGTCGCTCTCCTACGGCTCGGGCGCTCCGCCCTTTTACGTAGCCACCGAGCTGTTCAAGAAACAGACAGGCGTCGACATCGTATTTATCCCCTACAAGGGAAGCGGCCCCTCGATCAATGCCGCCGTTGCCGGCGAAGTACCCATGGTCGTCGTAACCCAGGTCCCGGCATTGTCCCAACTGCGGTCAGGAAAGATCCGCGCTCTCGCCGTCACCAGTGCCAAGCGGACCTCCCAATTGCCGGACGTTCCGAGCATGTCGGAATCGGGACTGGATTTCCAATGGCTCACCTGGATAGGCCTGTTCGCCCCGGCCCGGCTGCCGGAGCCGATTCTCGACAAGATCTACGGTGCGCTGTCTGCCAGTTTCAAGTCCGATAGCCTGCAGAAACAATACGCCGCAATCGGTTACGACGTACGCGAAGGGAGCGGCGTGGGGATGCCGCCTGCGGAATTCGCCCCCTTCTTCCAGGCCAGCCTCGCAAGATGGACTAATGCGGCGAAGGAACTCAAGGGCCGCACCAAGTCCAAGTAAACGCCGGTTAACAAAAATGGGGTCAGAGCAACATTTCGCAAACGCATTGAGCCAACGCGGCTCGCTTTGACGAAATGTTACTCTGACCCCATTTTTCCTAGAGGAATCCAACTTGGCTTATTACAAAGACATCAGGGAGTACCTGGACGCCCTGGACAAAAATGGCAAGCTGCGCCGCGTCAAACGCCTGGTCAACAAGGATACCGAGCTGGTGCCATTGGTGAATCTTCAGTTCAGGGGTTTGCCCGAAGCGCAGCGCACCGCGTTTGTGTTCGACAACATCACGGACGTCAAAGGCAAGCGCTACCGCGGCAGCGTGGCCCTCGGCGCGCTGGGCGGAAGCGAACAGATCTATGCCCTGGGCATGATGTGCAAGCCCGAGGAGATCGTCGAAAAAAGAGCCCAGGCGGAGAGAAACCCGATTCAGCCAAGACTGGTTGACTACGGTCCGGTGCAGGAAGAGGTGCACATCGGCTCCAATCTCCTGGAGCACGGCGGCCTGGAGGAATTCCCCATCCCGATCTTCACCCCGGGCTGGGATCCGGGGCCCGCGCTGACCGCGCCTTTCTGGGTCACAAAGGATCCCGAAAGCGGCATCCGCAATGTCGGCACTTACCGCGTCCTGCCGAAGTCACCCACGAAAACCGGTATCGACTTCTGCACGCCTTTCCGCGGCGTCGCCATTCACTGGAACAAGGCGCGCGAAAGAGGCGTGCCGCTGCCCGCAGCCATCGTGATCGGCGGCCCTCCCTCTTTCGGCTATAGTTCCTGCGTCGACTACCCCATCGATGTCGACGAGTTCACGATGGCCGGCGGCATCGCGGGCGAGCCGCTCGAAGTCGTCAAATGCAAGACCGTGGACCTGGAAGTGCCGGCGCATGCCGAGATCGTCATCGAAGGCGAAATTTGCACCAGCGAACTCGAAAACGAGGGACCGTTCGGCGAGGCCATCGGCTACATGTCCCTGACCCAGCCGCGGCCCTATTTCACCGTCAAGTGCATCACCCATCGCAAGGACCCGGTACTGCTCGGCATGATCAGCCAGTTCCAGCCCAGCGAGAGCAGCAAGATCAGGTGCCTCGGCAACGCTGCGTCGTGCTACAAGCATCTGCGCTACGAGCTTGGATTCGAGAAGATCAAGAAATTCTCCATAGTCGAGATGTCCAATGCCATGCAGTATGCGGTGGTCCAAGTGGCCATGGACACCAAGACCCAAGAGGTATGGACCATCCTCGAGGCCATTCTCAAGCACCGTATCGACAGCAAAATCATCACTGCGGTCAACGAAGACATCGATCCGGAGGACTTCGACGCGATCGTCTGGGCCCTGTCCACACGGTTCCAGCCGCATCGCGACGCGCGCATCATCTCCCGACCGGCTAACCGGCTTACCGACGTTTCGCTGGCACCTATGGAAGTCATGGAGCAGGCTCGGCAAGACTACGTGCCGGAGAAACCGACGCAATCGTACATGCTGATCGACGCCACCATGAAGTGGCCGCTGCCCCCCATATCCTTGCCGAAGAAGGAATTCGTGGAACGGGCCGCGGAAATCTGGCGTGAGGAAGGCTGGCCCGAGCTAAAGCTCAAGGCGCCCTACTACGGACAGGATCTCGGCTACTGGCCTGCCGAAGACGTACAGAAGGCGCTATGGGCATTGCAGGGCGACTACATCAAGACCGGCGAACTTCAGGCGACGCAGAAAATGCCGGGTGGGCCGCATTTCTGCGCGTGGGCGAAGAAGTAGCATTTAGGATTTAGGGAGGGCAAATAATGAGCCGTGAAGCCGAAAGGACAGAAGCCAGCATCATGTCAGCCCGCGCCGCTCGCAGCATCGACTGGATCCCGGGCATCTGCGGCATTTGTCCGGGCGGCTGCGGCGTGGAAATCAAGCTCGTCGACGGCAAACTCGATCGCATCCGCCCGCTCAAGGGTCATCCGCAGGGCATCGTTTGCGCGCGCGGGGCACACTCCAAAAACATCGTTTACTCGCCGCTGCGATTGAAATATCCGCAAATGCGCGTCGGGGAAAAGGGCGAAGGCAAGTTCAAGCGGATCACCTGGGACGAAGCCTTCGATCGCATCGCCGAGAAGCTGCTCAAGATCAAGGCGGACGTGGGACCCGAAGCGGTGATGACGTACGTCGGCCGCGGCGGGTTCGACAATTCCCTGATCGATCCCTTTGCGCCGCCCGGCATCAACTCTTCCAGTGCGAAAAGCCTGCTATTTCCTTTTGGCTCGCCCAATAACGCCGGCGCCAATTCAATCTGCAATACCTCCTATACCGTAACCGCGGGGATCCCCACGTTCGGTATCAGTCTCGCCGCCACCCATCCGGATTTTGCCGACGCCAAACTGATCGTCGTCTGGGGAGCCAACCCCGCCACCGATTCGCCGCCGGCAAATTTCGGCAAGATCCTCCAAGCCAAGCGGCGCGGCGCCCGCATCATCGTTATCGACCATCGGCGCAGCGAGATGGCGCGAGCGGCGCATGAGTGGATTCCGATTCGCCCCGGAACCGATGGCGCGCTCGCGCTGGGAATGATCAATGCCGTCATCGAACAGGATCTTTTCGATCGGGAGTTCGTCGAGCGATGGGTTCTCGGATTCGACGAACTGCGCGAATACGTCCGGCGCTTCACACCCGAGGAGGTCGAGCGCATCACCAAGGTTCCACGCCAAGCGGTTCTCGACACCGCGCGCGCGATCGCCACGGCCCGACACGCAACGCTGTCGATGTACACCGGGCTCGAATACACCAATAGCGGTGTTCAGAACCTGCGCGCCGTCTTCAGCCTCTACGCGATCACCGGCAACCTGGATGTCCCCGGCGGCATCGTCTTCCACCGGCACGCCAAGAGCCCGTACCGGCGCACCAATATCGCGCCGCCGGCGGACGTGAAGCCCATCGGTTACGACAAGTTTCCGCTCTTCTGCGATCTGACCAAGAGCGCTCAATTCATGGAAACGCCGCGCGCCATCCTGGAGGGCGATCCTTACCCTATCAAGGCGCTGATCGTCGACGGCGCATCGATTCTCACCTGCTATCCGGACCCCGGCCTGTGGCGGCGCTGCCTGGCAGCGCTCGACCTGCTGGTGGTCGCCGACCGTTTCAAGACGGCGGACGCGCAATATGCGGACTTCGTGCTGCCGGCGACGACCTACTACGAAAACTCGAGCTACCAGAAGCATCACGGTTTCATCCAGTTGCGCCGGCGCGTCATCGAACCGCTGGGCGAGGCGCGCAGCGACTATCACATCTTCGTCGAACTGGCGCGGCGGCTGGGCTACGGCGATCTCTATCCGCCCAACGAGGAAGCCTCGATCGAGTTCGTGCTGCGCGATCATCCCGTCGGACTCGAGCGATTGCGCGAGCACCCGGAAGGGATCAGCTTCGGCAAGCCCGAGGAATACCGCAAATACGAACAGGGAATGCTGCGCGCGGACGGACAACCGGGTTTTCCCACACCTTCGGGCAAGGTGGAGATCGCGTCGAGCCTGCTCGCCAAATACGGGCACGACGCCCTCCCCGTGTACGTGGAACCCCTCGAAGGTCCGCTCGCCGACCCGGCACTCGCCGAAAGATTTCCCCTGGTGCTCAATACGGGGGCCCGCATCCAGTCGACCTTTCGTTCCCAGCACCTCAACATTCCCGCCTTGGTGAAAATGCAGCCCGAGCCGCATGTGATGATCCATTGCGACGACGCACTGGCGCGCGGAATCGTCGAGGGCGAACGCGTTCATGTCGTAACGCCACGCGGGCGGGTGGCGTTCACCGCCAAGGTGACCGACGGCGTGATTCCGGGCTCGGTCGAGGTGAATGTCGGCGGCGGCGGCCCGCAACAGGCGCAAGCTTGGCGCGAAGCCAACGCCAACTACCTTACCGATCCCGATAATCGCGACCCGATCTCCGGTTTTCCGGTACTTAAAGCCCTACTGTGCGAAGTGGAGAAGATCAAGGCGTTTCCCAATCAGACTTGAACGGTGCTAGTCTGTGGGCGAAAGGACCTTGGACATGAGAAAGTACCTGCATATCGATCTCGCCCGTAGAGCCGTCAGAATCGCCGAACTGCACGGCGAGGACATCGCCAAGGCGGGGCGTTACCTGATCGCCAAAACCTTGCTCTCCGATGGCATCGCCAGGGTCGATCCTTGGTCGCCGGAAAATCCGCTGATCTTCTCGGCAGGGCCATTCGCGGGGATCGGTTTTTCCAACGGCGGACGGATCAGCGTCGGCTGCAAAAGCCCCTTGACCGGAGGAGTCAAAGAAGCCAACAGCGGCGGCACCTTCGGCACCGCCCTGGGACATCTTTCCATAGCGGGATTGACGCTGCACGGCATATCCGATGACTGGCTTGTCATCCGCATCATGAGAGACGGCTCGATCACCTTCGACTCAGCCGAGCCCTTGATGGGCAAAGGCAACAACGAGGCTGCAGCGCTCATCCGGGAAATCTACGGCAAGAGAACCAGCTTCTCCCTGTGCGGGCCGGTCGGCGAATACCGCGGCATCGTGGCGGGAGTAGCGTTCAGCGACATGGAAGGCCGCCCAGGAAGGCTGGCGGCACGCGGGGGCGTTGGCGCCGTCATGGGCAACAAGAAGGTCAAGGCGATCGTCGCGGACCTGGACAAGATGCCTGAGCTGCACGACAAGAAGAAAGCCTTCGAGAATATTCGCTCCTACGCAGGCAAGATCGGCGAGCAGGAAGCGATAAAGACCCTGCGCGACCTGGGTACCGCGTTTGTGGCGGACCTTTTCAACTACACCGGGGGCCTGCCGGTGCGAAACTTCAGCAGCGGGCGTCTGGTCGAGCCCGGCGGGGAGCCATTGAAGGTCGGCGGCGATTTCATTCGGCAACAAAACATGGAGCGCGGCGGCAAGACCGCTCACGCGTGCATGGGCGGCTGCGCGATCCAGTGCGGCAATGTATACGTGGAATCGGGCGGCAAGGAAGTGGTGTCTCCGCTGGATTACGAGAACATCGTCATGTTGGGGACCAACTTGGGTCTGACCGAGCCGGATGAAATCGCGCGCTTGAACGCTATCGCCAATGACCTTGGGGTAGACACGATCGAAACCGGCGCGACCATCGCGATCCTCATGGACGCTGGATACGGCCGATTCGGCGACATCGGCTTCATTGTCGAAGCGTTGGAAGACATCCGCCACGGAACCGAGCGCGGCCGCATCCTGGCGCGGGGCGCGGAGAGTGTCGGTCTGCATTACGGGATCAGGCGCGTGCCTGTCATTAAACATCAGGCAATCAGCGCCCATGATCCCAGGATCGTCGAGGTAACCGGTATTTCCATGATGACAACCCCGCAGGGCGCAGACCACACGACCGGCAACGTGCCGGGGGCGGACTGCAAAGGGAAGACGTTGAAGGAATTAGCCGCCGTCAGCTTTAACTCGCAAGTCAATACTGCCGTAGCGGACTCGCTGGGATTATGCGCGTTCGGGCGTTCGGTGACCGATGCCAACCACGAATTGCTTGCCGAAACGATCAACAGCGTCCATGGTACTGAGCTTGAGCCCTCCGCGATCCGAAGACTCGGCGTTGATGCTCTCCTGATGGAGCGCGAATTCAATCGCGCAGTGGGATTTACGCCGGAGGACGACGGTCTGCCCGCATTCTTCTACGAGGAGTCTTTGGCCCCGACCGACAGGCGTGCCCGCTTTTCCGGCAAGGAAGTGAGCGAAAGCCTGGCTGAATTGTTTGCAGCCGAACAGTCCGCCGGGACCTAAACTAAGGAAACGCTGATTAAGTGAGATTTTGTCATTCCCGCGAAAGCGGGAATCTAGGAAGTTCAGCCAGTTGCTGGATCCCCGCTTTCGCGGGGATGACTTGATCAGTGTTTCCCAAGCCTCAGTCCAGTTCGGGAACCTCGTAGTCCTGCCAGCCCGGCACGTCGGCAACATCGTGGAATTTCTCGCCGAAGGGACGCGTCGCATCGATGCCGATAGCCGAGGCGATGCGATGGGTTCGCGGCAGCGTCAGATCCGCCGAAGGGTCCGAATTATCTAAGCCGGCATAGCCAGTGGTTTAGCCTTTTATCAATCTCTCCTCTTTGCGCAGTTGCGAGCAACTGCGCAAAGAGGAGAGCCGAATTTAGAAACCAAATCTTCGCCAAATTTGTCAACAGCTAACTTGTAAATGGCGAAACCGGCATAGCAGGAATCGACAAGGCCGACTTTGCCTCTATTCGATCTACTGTCTTCGCGCAGTTGCCAAGTTGCAACTGCGCGAAGACACGAGACATATAACAACGATCAGACTCTTTCACCGAAATCGCGATGACATCTTCGATTTCGATTTGCTAGCCGGGAGGATTCGAAGTGTATACTACAGGCGGCACCGCGGACGCTAGGCTCCCATGCTTGTCGGGCCGTTTATCGTCGGCCGTGCAATGCAAGAAACCCCGAATATAAAACGTCTTGCGTAATGCGCTCTTCAAACTTCAACTGATGTGGGGATGACCTAAATGCCAGCGATAAAACCACTACTCGGATCGGGATTCGTTTGTGCGGCCCTATTTGCCCTTGCCAGTACCGCGCTCGCCCAAAACTATGCCGGACAAACGGTCACCATGCTCATGAATAATGCCGCAGGAGGCCCGACCGATGTGGAGGCGCGCATTGTCGCGCGTCATCTGCCCAAATACTTGCAGGGCGCAACCAGCGTGATCATCCGCAATGTTCCCGGTGCAGGCGGAAACATCGGCACCAACCAACTCGGCGAGGCCACGGGCAGGGAAACGCTCACCGTAGGCTACCTGACCTGGAACCCGGTAACCCAGATCATCAACGAACCGACCCTGCATGTGCGCTACGAGAACTTCAAGTTCATCGCCGGCGTGCGTCAGACCACGCTACTGTATGTCCGCCGTGACACCAAACCCGGCATCAGCAAGCCGGCCGACGTGGCGAAAGCCCAGCTTTTCAGGGCCGGAGCCATGGGGCCGGCCAGCCAGGGAACCATCCGCCTGCGCCTAGCGCTCGACCTGCTTGGGGCCAAGTACGAGACCATTCCCGGGTACAAGGGGGTGCGCGAAATAGAATTTGCCGTTCGCCAGGGCGACATCCAGGTTACCAACAACTCGCTGCCGGGTTATTTCACGTCGGTGAAGCCCAATCTCATCGACACCGGGATCGCGATACCCCTGTTTCAGTACGACGTGGTCCCGACCCGGCCGAGCCGCAGTCCCGACCTGCCGGACGTGCCCTCCTATCTTGAGGTCTACAAGGACGTATGGGGCAAGGATGCCATGCCCAGCGGAGAAAAATGGCAGGCATTGGTGTTGCTCAATCGAATCATGGACAGCATGATCCGCACGATTTTCATGGCGCCCACTGCGCCGCAGGCGGCAGTAGATGAAATGCGCGGCGCTTTCGAGAAGCTATCCAAGGATCCGGAGTTCATCGCGCAGTGGGAGAAAGTCGTGTTGGTCAAACCCCGCTTCATCCTGGGCGCCGAAGGCGAGCGCGTGGTGTCGGACCTGGCCAATATCCAGCCTGCCATGGCGGAATTTCTTCGCAAGTACATCGCGGAGATGAAGTAGCGCGGCCTTCCGTCCGCGCGTGAGGCCATCCGCTGCGCGCAGCGACTTGCGAGTTTATTCGATGCGATTCGGGCGAAATTTTGCTGTTGCATAGGTGAAGAAAGGCAAAACCAGCCTTCCTGGTTCCGACTTGTCCGGCTTAGGGGGAAATATCTGATGTCTGAACACCCATCTGTCCCATCACCTTGCCGAGCGATTCGCGCGCTGGCCTGCGCGCTGGCCTCGCTCTCGCTGCTCCTTGGCAATACGGCGCAGGCGCAGAACTACCCCGAGAAACCGGTGCGCATCGTCATGCCGTTCGCCCCCGGCGGCCTCACCGACAACGTGGTTCGCGTAATGTCCGCCAAGCTCGCCGAGCGGCTTGGCCAGCAGGTCATCATCGACAGCCGGCCCGGCGCAAACGGCAACATCGGCACCCAAGTGGTGGCCCAGAGCGCGCCCGACGGGTACACCTTGCTCGCCGGCTTCCAGGGAACGCTGGTCATCAACCCGTTCATATATCCGAAGCTGCCCTTCGACAGCGTGGCGGATTTCGCCCCGATCACCATCCTCGGCGACGGGACGCTCATACTGGTCGCACATCCCTCAGTCGCGGCAAACAATATCCGCGAACTCATCGCGCTGGCGAAATCCAAACCCGGCAGCCTGTCGTTCGCATCCACCGGCACCGGCAGCACTTCTCATCTTACGGGTGAATTACTCAAGCAGCGCGCAGGAATCGATATGGTGCACGTTCCCTACAAGGGCGGCGGACAGGCTGTGGGCGATGCCATCGGCGGTCAGGTGCCATTGCTCTTCACCTCGGTTTCGACGGTGGCGCAGCATATCAAGGCGGGCAAGCTAAGAGCGCTGGGCGTATCGGCGGCGCGGCGATCGGACGCCTTGCCCGATGTGCCTACGTTCATAGAGAACGGGCTGCCCGATTTCGTCGCCTCGTCGTGGATAGGACTGCTCGCGCCGGCGAAAACGCCTCCGTCCATCATCGCGCGGCTGCATCGCGACGCCGTCGCGGCGCTGCAGACGCCGGAGGTGCGCGAGCGTTATGCGCTGCTCGGCATCGACCCGGTGGGCAATACACCGGAACAGTATCGCGACCGGATTCGCACCGATATGGCCCGCTGGGAGAAAGTCGTCAGACAGGCGAAGATTCGGCTCGAATAAGCCGCAGCGCCGGGTATATCACCTGCGCCCTTTTGAAGAGCCGCGTTCATCCGGCCGTTCGCGATAGACTTCCCGGCCGTGTTGGAACACATCGCGGCGCAGCTGGCGGCGTTCCTCAGGCGACATTCGTTCCTGGTGCTCCCGCGATCGATCCGGTGCGGGTGGCGCGATATAGGCCGGCGCCGGCCGTTCGGATCCTCGGCCTCGCTCTCCGCGCCCGCCGCCTTGTCGCTGATCCGCCTGTGCCGGCCACGATGCCGTCAGCACAATCGCGAGCAGACCTATCGCCCATAGTTTCACAAGCTCTCCTATGCGGACTCCTGGGTCCGCTTTCACCGCCATCGGCGGTTCGAACTATATCCAACCGCCCGCAGCATTATGACGCCGATCGCCGATTTCATCACGCGACGCGGCATAAATCCCATGCGCCAATCATCCGTGCAGCCGGGTGCCGTGTCTGTAATCATTTGTTTCGGAATCGATCGCAGTAACGAATTGTTACGACTGGCTTTGAACAGCGCCCCAGGGCGGCTACCATAGCGAGTATGTCCAATCCAAAAACCAAGATCCTGGTCGTCGACGACGATCTGCGGCTGCGCGACCTGCTGCAGCGCTACCTCACGCAGCAGGGCTTTGCCGTCTCCACGGTGCCCGATGCCGGCGCCATGGACAAGATATTCTCGCGCGAGCACTTCGACCTGTTGGTGCTCGATCTGATGCTCCCCGGCGAGGACGGCCTCTCGGTGTGCCGGCGGCTGCGCGGCGCCAATGAGACGATCCCCATCATCATGCTCACCGCCAAGGGCGAGGAGGTCGATCGCATTGTCGGACTGGAGATGGGCGCGGACGACTACCTTCCCAAACCTTTCAATCCGCGCGAACTGGTGGCACGCATCAATGCGGTGTTGCGGCGGCGCGGCGCGCCCCTGCCGCCCGGAGCCCCCTCGGCCACCGCAGAGTCGGTGTCCTTCGGCGGCATGACGGTAAATCTCGCCACGCGCACGCTGGAGCGCGATGGACAGACGGTCTCCCTCACCACGGGCGAATTCGCGCTGCTCAAGGTACTGGTCACCCATCCGCGCTCTCCGCTGTCGCGCGACAAGCTGATGGAGCTTGCGCGCGGCCGCGAATACGATGTGTTCGACCGTTCCATCGACGTGCAGGTGTCGCGCCTCCGCAAACTCATCGAGCGCGACCCCTCCAAGCCGGCATACATCCAGACCGTTTGGGGCTTTGGCTATGTCTTCGTGCCCGATGGAGAAGCCGCAAAAGCGTGAGGAGTCAGGATTCGAGATATCGGAACGAGAGGAGCTGATCTTGCCGTTTATCAATCTCCCCTTTTGGTGCAGTTGCTTGCAACTGCACCAAAAGGGGAGACGAATTTAGAGACTCAACCTTCGCCAAATTTGTTAACTATTCATGGCCATCCGTCCGCGCTCTCTGCTCTGGCGCACTTTTTTGTTGCTCGCCGCGCTCGTGGTGCTGACCACCATTGCGTGGTTCGAGATCTTTCTGGCCTACGAAATCGAGCCGCGGGCGCGCCAGATTGCGCAGAACATGGTTTCGGTCGTGAATCTCACGCGCGCCGCGCTCGTAACCGCGCAACCGGACAAACGGCGCGAATTGCTGCAGGAACTGGCCCAGCGCGAGGCGATCCAGGTCTATCCATCGGAACCCGGCGAGGAAATCCTTCCGCTCTCGGACCGGCCACTGCAGCACCTAGTGAGCGAGCAGGTGCGCCGGGAGCTCGGTCCGAACACGCGTTTTGGCTCAAGCCGCGGAGGCCTGCGCGGCTTCTGGGTGACCTTCAACATCGATGAGGACGAGTATTGGGTGCGCGTGCCGCGCGAGCGGCTCGAGCGTCCCATCGCGACCCAATGGCTGGGCTGGGGCGCTCTAGCGCTCGCCCTTTCGCTGCTCGCCGCGTATTTCATCGTCATCAGCGTCAACCGCCCGTTGCGGGCGCTCGCCGCCGCGGCCACGCAAATCGGCAAGGGCAAACGACCCGAACCACTGCATGAGTCCGGGCCCGACGAACTTCGGATGCTGTCACGCGCATTCAACCAAATGTCGAGCGACCTCGCGCGCCTGGATCAGGACCGCGCGCTGATTCTCGCTGGCGTCTCGCATGACCTGCGCACGCCGCTTGCGCGCCTTCGGCTCGGCCTGGAGATGAGCGGCGGCGACGAGCAATTGCGCCAAGGAATGAATGCCGACATCGAGGAGATGGACCGCATCATCGAACAATTTCTCGATTTTGCGCGCCCCGAAGGCGGCGAAGCTGCAGAATCGACTCGGTTGTCAGTGCTTGCCGGGGTAACCGCCGATCACTACGCCAAGCTTGGCCACGCGCTGGACGCCGACTGCAAGCCCACACCGGCCACCTCGATCAAACCCAAGGCGATGCACCGCGCCATCTCCAACTTGGTCGACAATGCGCTGCGCTACGGCGGGGGCGAAGTGAAGCTGACAACCTGCGAGGTGAAGGGTGAGTCGGTTCTCGAAGTGCACGATCGTGGCCCGGGAATTCCCGAGAGCGAAGCCGAGCGATTGAAGCAGCCGTTTACGCGCCTGGAGGCTTCGCGCGGAGGCCACAGCGGCTCGGGACTGGGCTTGGCGATCGTCGATCGGATCGTGCGCGCCCACGGCGGGCGCTTCGAACTGCTCTCGCGCTCCGGTGGGGGGCTGACGGCGCGCATCGTGCTGCCGTCGGCCGGTTGATCCTTTAGCAGCTTACTGCACTGCGCATTCGGCTTCCTTGGCCTTGCCCACGCCGCGGCCGGCGCCGGCGTTCCGACTGATGCTCATGGGCATGGTTACCTGAATGCCCTGTTGCGGCGGAACGACCGCCGGTCGCGTGTTAGGGCCGCCAACAAAACCGAATTGCCCGGCGTTCAACTGCACTTGGCCGGCGCCGTTTGACACCACGATGGAGCCATCGGTGACGTCCAGGTGCAGGCCGTTCGGAGGCGGCGTGCCGGCGGCGGTAGGAACGCCCCCGCAATCGTTCTGGCACATCAGCATACCCCAGTGCGTGCCGCGGATGCCGATGGTGGCGGTGGCCGTGGCAACGTTCACTGCGTTGCGGCTGCGTTTTCCGATCAGGCCGGTAACCGCCCGCATGCCTCCCTTGAGCATGTTGAGGAAGACGTTGTCGGATTCGGGTTTGGCCTGATCGAAGGCGTAGGACTCGACCTTGAGCTGCGAGCCGGGCCGCAGCACGACTTCGCCGTTGTCGGCGAACTTGACACGCGCGTAGGTCTCCTGTTCGGTCGAGAGAGTGTCGCCTTCCTGGACTTCGGACTTGACCGATAACACCTTGCTGGTGCCGTCCGCACGCTTGACGGTGAGCAGGCCCGAGAGGTGGGTGATTAGTCCGACCTTGCCGGCTGCATGGGCGAAGTTCCCCGGCAGGCCCGCCGCAGCAAACGCCAGCACGGCTCCCATGAGCATAGGTTTGCACATGGTCATTCCTCCGCTCAGTTGCATACGGGCGCCTTCTTGGCGGTGGTCTTTTTCTCTTCTTTCTTCGCCGTGGATTCCCGTTCTTTTTTCTTCTTCTCGTCGTCTTTCTTATCCTCGTCTTTCTTCGCCTCATCCTTCTTCGTCTCGGCCGACTTGCTCTCCGTCGACTTGGCCGTAGCGATCTTGTCTGCGGGGGGCTTTTCGCCCTCACCGGCAGCCGGGGTCGAAGGCGTCGGGCCCCCGCCGAACGTTCCCTCGGTGCCGCCGATAGTCTGGTTGCCGGTGACAAGCGCGAGCGGCCCTGCGCCTGCCGTCGTGGGCGGCAACGGCGCCGGCGGCGGCGGTGTCTGTTGCGTTTCCTGCGCCGTTTGCTGCTGAGAGGTCGTCACGATCGTGCTCACGACCTCGTTTACGGCCGGCGCGGTGCTCTCCGGCAGGATCTCCGGAACGTCCCCGGTATTCACCTTGCCGGTGATCACGTCCTTGATGGCGTAATCGCCTTCGACTCTCTCGTCCAGCGTTGAAACCTGCGTGCTCAGGAACGCGTTCCCGCGGGCGACGATCAGCGCGCTCTCGCCGATCAAATTGGTACCTTCAAAGTTCGAAGCTGCATTGATGTTGCCGCCGGCAATCAGGCTGATCGCGCCGCTTCCGGCGTTGAGGCTAGTCAAGACGATATTCCCGCTTGTCGCCGTGTACGCGATGGCACCGCCGCCGCTGCTAGTGGTCGCCCCCGGCGACATGACGATGTCGCCCGCCTGGGCCGTTGCGGTGACGCCGCACCCGCCCGTGCTCACGTTCGCATTCTGCGCAATGCCGTCGGCCGCGGAAAACGCGACCGAACCCGTGCTGGCGGTAGTGCTGACTGGCCCGGAGATCACCAAGAGATCGTTAGGATTGGACGTAGCCCCGGCAATGAGCGAAATGCTGCCGCCGGCCGAAACCCCGCCCGCGCCGATTGTAAGCGGGCTGTGAGCCTGGACGGACACCGAACCGTTGGGAGCACTAATGGGGCCCGTCGTAGTTACGGCGCCGGTGTTATCGACGGTGATATTGCCGTTACTGTTGCTGATGCCGGCAATCGTGAGTGGGGCGTTGTTGGTAAGCACCACATTGCCGCTGCCGCTATTGGTTGCGCTGAAGCTGCCGATGTTGTTGCCCGCATCGGTCAGCGAGGTGCCGGCGAGAGAATTCGTGACCAGCGAAGACGCCACGATCGGAGCGCTCTGCGCGATCGCGCCGTTCGGCGCGGCGAGCGCTACCGCCGGCGCACTCAGACTGCCGACGCTAAGGTTGCCGCTGGCCTGCATAATCGCCGCGGTCGCAGTGCCGCCGAGGACGATGGTGCCGCCGGTCTGGCTGAAGCTATTGGAGACGTTCAGATTGCCATTGCCTGCCAAGGCGCCGCCGCTCTGCACGTACCCGACAGTATTCAGAGCGCCCCCTATCGTCAGGCTCCCACCGGTCAGGGCGAGCGTTTGGGCGCTGTTCACGTTCTGCAGCGTGGTGCTGCCGGCGCTCGCATCGTAAGTAACCTGGCCACTGCCTGCCGGTATGGCGACCGCAAGCACGTTCGCGCTGTCCGGAAGAGCATCCCAATTGGCTGGGTTGCTCCACAAGCTGCTAACGCTACCGGTCCACGTGGACAATGGCCGAACCGTAATGTCGGCGGTGGTGCTACCGCCGGCACTCGCCACCGTGTAATTGCCCGCATCCGTGCCGGTCAGGCTGATACCGCTCACGGTAACCGCTTTGCCGCTGCCGACGTTCCTGTCTGCGAATGCGGCCGATCCGTAGGACAGCGTCAGCGTATCACCGCTGAACCGGTCATCGGCGAGGCTGACGCTGGCCGAGGTCGTGCCGTCATAGGTCCGGTTGACACCGGTAGCGCTCACCGTCAATGCGGCAGGCGTGATGCTGCCGATATTCCCGCTGGCAGTCGTGCTGGCGAGTTGATACCCGTACACGCTGGCCGCGCCGTTGGCAGCGCTGGTCAGCGCTACCGTCGCCGAAACGCTCTTGCCCGAGCCCGCGTGCCGGTCGGCGTAAGTGCCAGTCGTGGGATTGTCGAGGAGAATGCTGTCGTCGTCGATTGCGCCCACAGCGGTGAAATTTCCGGATACCAGGGTCGCCGTTGTCGTTCCATCGTAGGTCTTGCTCACGATCCCCGTCAGCTTGGGTGTTACGCTCGGCAAAATGCTGTAGATGAACCCATTGCCGCTGCCCGGCCCAGTGTAGGTAGTCCCGCTATACGCAAGTCCGTAGTGTTTGAATCCGTAGCTGAGACCTCCCCTGACATCGGTGGCAGGATCGGTGGAATACACGAGCCAGCGTCCGCTGCTTGCCGACAGTGCAGAAGCGCCTGCGTTGTTGATGAAACTGCCGCTCGCCGCAAGTTCCAAGGCGTCGCCCGATCCCGACACGGTTATCGTGGCCCCGCTGTTGAGCGTAAGGTTGCCGCCGGCGGCGTTGGCAACGATCTTCGAGCCGGAAACCGAATCGAGAGTGAGCGCCCCTGTACTGGCCGCAAGCGATACCGGACCATTGACCGTCAGGGCGCCGGGCGCAAGGTTCCCGTTCGCCTGAGTGATAGAGAGTCCGCTGAACGTGCTGCCGATGGTTCCGCCTGTCCTGGTGAAACTGTTGCTGACAGTCAAATTGCCGTTACCGTTCAGGGTGCCGCCGGACAGGCTCAGGTTGGCGATGCCCGAGATGGGTCCGTTGATTGTCAGCGTGCCCCCTTGCACCGCGGTGGTCCCGGTGCCGCTCAAGCTGCCGTTCAACTGAGTGCTGCCCGAACCGGAAACGGTGAGCGTACCCCCTAGTGAGGTCGCGCCCCCCACCGTGAGAGAGCCGCCGGAGACATCGAGCGAGTTGCCGTTGGTAATGCTCAGCGCGCCAACGGTATCGATGCCGTACGCATGGGTTACGGCAAAATTCGTGTCGATAAGCGCTTCGTCCGAGGAAGCCGGAAGTCCGCCGGTCCAGTTTGCGGCAGTGCCCCAATCGAGGTTGTTTGCGCTGTTGTTGAAAAATTTGCTCGTCGAGCTTGCAACGTAAACCGTGCGCGCCGCCTCTCCCGAATACAGGTTGTAGCCGAGGTCGATGTTGCTCGGGAAGCTGGTAGTGGCAAAGGTGCCTGTGGCAGTTCCGGTCATGCCGAGGAACGAATGCGCGTCGCCCGACACGGGGACATAACTGTCTATGAGGCTGACGTTCAGTGTGCCGCCCATGACCACATTCCCGGTGACCGCCAGCTTGTCGTACGTTCCCGCGGTCGCGCCGCCGAGTTTCACCTTCAGCAGGCTGCTGGATCCCATCGAGAGGTTGCCGGTCAGGGACAAGGTTCCAGCTGCAGTGCTCGTGCCCGGAGCCAGGGTTCCGTTGTTGGTGAGCGTAGCGGTACCCAGGTTGACCGTGCCGCCGCCCGAAATCGATCCGGTGGAAGCGTTGGTCAAGGCACCCGTGCTCAGCGTCGCACCCGAAGCCACGGCGATCGCGCCGCTGTTGGTATTCGAGGCAAATGTCGGATTAAGGGTGCCGCTATTGATGTTGATGGCGCCGGTATTGGTGAACTTCGGATGGATGCTGCTGGTTCCGGTGCCCCCGCTCTTGGTGAGCGTGCCGGTATTGTTGACCAAGCCCATGCCTCCCCAGTCACCGATGTGAGCGTCGGTGCCGAACGTGTAGGTGCCTTGATTGTTGAAGGTGCCGCTGTAGAAGTACAGCCCGGTATAGCCGGTCGGCGTGTTGTCGGTCAGGGTTCCGGCGTTGGTAAACGTCGCCCCAATGCCGCCGCTGTTGCCAATGTACTTGCCGCCGGAGGCTGAGAGCGATCCCGTGCCCCCGCTTGCGAGCACAAGCGACCCGAGCACCGTCCCCCCGCTCCAGGTCAGACTGTTGGCGGTCAGCACCCCGCTGCCGCTGACGTTCCCGGCCGTGAAATTGAGGACGGGAACGCTCGTCGACGAACTCGGAACCAGAGTGGCTCCCGCCAGCTTGACGGTTCCGCTGCCGCTGAAGCTGTTGTTGAGCGTGTGCGTGCCGTTGCTGAACTGCAGCGTCGCGCCCGAGGCAACACTGAAAGTGCCCGTGTGCGTCACCGAACTTGAGCCCGGCGGCGACAAGTTCAGCGTGCCGCTGTAGGCATTGACGATGCCCGTGCTGCTGCCGTCACCCGTGTTCACGAATTTCGGATAGATCGTGCTCGAGCCGGTGCCGCCGTCTTTGGCAAACGTACCGCTGTTGTTGATTGCGCCGAGGCTGTTCCAATCGCTCAGGTTCGCATCGGTGCTCAGCGTAAAGCTGCCCTGATTGTTGAACGCGCCGTTGTACAGGTAGAGTCCCGAATAGCCGTTCGGCGTGTTGTCGGTGAGAGTTCCGGCGTTAGTGAAAGTACCCGCAGTGCCCGAACTGTTGCCGATGTACTTGCCCCCACTCGTCGAGAGCGTACCGCTGCCACCGCTAGCCAGCTTGAGTCCGCCAAGCAGCGTGCCGGCGCTCCAGCTCAGTTTGTCGGCCGTGAGGACGCCTGTTCCGCTGATGATGCCCCCCGAGTAGTTGAAGACAGGAACCGTTGTCGTGGCACTCGGAACCAGCGTGCCTCCCGTCAGATTGACATTGCCGCTGCCGGTGAAGCTGTTGTCGAGCGTGTGCGTGCCGCTGGCGAACTGGAGTGCCGCACCCGTGCTGACGTTGAATTTGCCGGTAAGCGTGGTGCTGGTTGCCGAGGGGGGCGAGAGCTGCAGCGTGCCGCTGTTCACGTTGACGATGCCGCCAGCGCTGCCATCGCCCGTATTGACGAACTTCGCATGGATCGTGCTCGTGCCCGCCCCAGTGCTCTTGGTCAACGTGCCCGTGTTGTTCACAACACCGAGGCCGGCGTAGTCATTCAGGTAGGTGTCGGTAGAAAGCGTGAGGCTGCCCTGGTTGTTGAACGCGCCGCTGTACAGATACAGGGCGGAATAGCCGTTCGGGGTGTTGTCGGTGAGGCTCCCGGCATTGGTGAAGGTGCCTGCCGTGCCCGAGCTGCTGCCGATGTACTTGCCTCCACTCGTCGAAAGCGTGCCGCTGCCGCCGCTAGCGAGGGTGAGCGAACCCAGCAGCGTGCCGGCGCTCCAGCTCAAGCTGTTGGTCGTCAACACTCCGCTGCCGCTGATCGTGCCTCCGGAGAAACTGAATACAGGAATGGTCGTCGTCGCTGCTGGAATCAGCGTAGCCCCGCTTAGATTGACGCTGCCGCTGCCGGTGAAACTGTTGTTGAGGGTGTGCGTGCCGCTGGCGAATTGCAGCGTGGCGCCCGCGGCAACGTTGAAGACACCCGTCTGCGTGGCGCTGCTCGCCGAAGCCGGAGACAACTGCAGCGTGCCACTGCTGACGTTGACGATGCCGGTGGCGCTGCCATCGCCCGTGTTGACGAACTTCGGATTGATCGTGCTCGTGCCCGTGCCGCCGCTCTTGGTCAGCGTGCCGGTGTTGTTCACCAACCCAAGCCCGTTCCAGTCATAAAAGTTCGAGTCGGTCGTAAACGAATAGCTGCCCTGGTTGTTGAACGTGCCGTTGTGCAAGTACAACGCCGAGTAGCCAGCGTTGGTGCTGTCGGTAAGCGTGCCCGCGTTGGTGAACGTGCCTGCCGTACCGGAGGTGTTGCCGATGTACTTGCCGCCGGTCGTCGAGAGCGTTCCGCTGCCGCCGCTTGCCAGCTTGAGCGAACCCAGCAGCGTGCCTGCGGTCCAGCTCAGGTTGTTGACCGTCAGCACCCCGGTGCCGCTGATCGTCCCTCCGGACAAATTGAATACGGGAACCGTCGTCGTGGCACTGGGAACCAGCGTGCCCCCGGTCAGGTTGACGTTGCCGCTGCCGGCAAAGTTGTTATTGAGCGTGTGCGTGCCGCTGGCGAAGTGGAACACGGAACCCGAGACAACGTTGAATGTACCGGTCTGTGTGGCGCTGCTCGCCGAAGGCGGCGAAAGCTGCAGCGTGCCGCTGTTCACATTGACGATGCCCGTGGTGGTGCCGTCGCCCGTGTTGACGAACTTCGGGTTGATCGTGCTCGTTCCCGTGCCGCCGCTCTTGGTCAGCGTGCCGGTGTTGTTTACGACCCCGAGACCACTCCAGTCAGACAGATAGGCGTCGGTGGTGAACGTGTAGCTGCCCTGGTTGTTGAAGGTGCCGTTGTAGAGATACAACGCCGAATAGCCGTTGTTGGTGCTGTCGGTGATCGTACCCGCGTTGGTAAAGGTGCCTGCCGTGCCGGAGGTGTTGCCGATGTATTTGCTGCCGGTCGTCGATAGCGTGCCGCTAGCGCCGCTTGCCAGCGTGAGCGAGCCCAGCACCGTGCCGGCGCTCCAACTCAGGCTGTTCGTGCTCAGCGTTCCAGTGCCGCCGATCGTCCCCCCGGTAAAGCTCAGGCTCGGCTGCGTCGCGGTCACATTGAAATTGGCGGTGCCCCCCGAGAGCCCCAGATTCAAAGTGCCGCCCAGCGTCCCGCCGATGTTGACCGTGCCGCCGCTCACCTGCAGCTTGCCCGGCCCGTTCACCGCCGAAGCGGTATCGAGCGTATGCGTGCCGTCGCTGAACTGCAGCGTCACTCCCGAGGCAGCGTTGAATGTCCCGGTATGCGTCGCCGAGCTCGTGCTCGGCGGCGACAGATTGAGCGTGCCGCTGTTGGCGTTGACAATGCCGCTGGTGTTAACGAACTTCGCCTCGATGGTACTCGTGCCGGTACCTGTGTTCTTGGTCAGAGAGCCGCTGTTATTCACCACCCCGAGGCCGTTCCAATCGCTGATATTGGCATCGGTGGTGAAGGTAAAGCTGCCTTGATTGTTGAAGGTGCCGTTGTACAGATACAGCGACGAGTAAGCGTTGTTGGTGCTGTCGGTGATCGTACCGGCGTTGGTAAAGGTACCTGCCGTGCCGGAAGTGTTGCCGATGTATTTGCTGCCCGTGGTCGATAGGGTACCGCTGCCCCCGCTTGCCAGCGTGAGCGAGCCAAGCACCGTGCCGGCACTCCAGCTCAGGCTGTTCGTGCTCAGCGTTCCGGTGCCGCCCAGCGTCCCCCCGGTGAAACTCAGGCTCGGCTGCGTGGTCGTCACATTGAAATTGACGGTGCCACCCGAGAGCCCCAGATTCAGCGTGCCGCCCAGCGTCCCGCCGATGTTGACCGTGCCGCCGCTCACCTGAAGTTTGCCCGGCCCGTTCACTGCTGAAGCGGTATCGAGCGTATGCGTGCCGTCGCTGAACTGCAGCGTCACTCCTGATGCGGTATTGAACGTACCCGTATGCGTCGCCGAGCTCGTGCTCGGCGGCGACAGATTGAGCGTGCCGCTGTTGGCGTTGACAAGACCGCCGGTATTGACGAACTTCGGTTCGATGGAGCTGGTGCCGGTGCCAATATTCTTGGTCAGAGTGCCGCTGTTGCTCACCACCCCGAGGCCATTCCAATCGCCGATATTGGCATCGGTGGTGAAGGTAAAGCTGCCCTGGTTGTTAAAGGTGCCGTTGTACAGGTACAGCGACGAATAGCTGTTGTTGGTGCTGTCGGTGATCGTACCCGCATTGGTAAAGGTACCGGCCGTGCCGGAGGTGTTGCCGATGGTCTTGCTGCCTGTGGTGGAAAGCGTGCCGCTGCCCGCGCTCGCCAGCGTGAGCGAGCCGAGCACCGTACCGGTGCTCCAACTCAGACTGTTCGTGCTCAGCGTTCCGGTACCGCCCAGCGTCCCTCCCGTGAAACTCAGACTCGGCTGCGTGGTCGTCACGTTGAAATTGGCGGTGCCACCCGAGATCCCCAATCCGAGCGTGCTGCCCAACGTGCCATTGACGTCGACCGTTCCACCGCTCACCGCCAGCGTTCCTACCCCGGCTTCCGGCCCGTTAACCGTCGAGTCCGTATCGAGCGTGTGCGTGCCGCCTGCAAACTGGAGCGTCGCACCGGAGTTAACGGCAAACGTCCCAGTATGCGTCGCCGAACTTGTGCTCGGGGGCGAAAGATTCAGCGTACCGCTGTCAGCGTTGACAGTTCCGAAGCTGTTGACAAACTTCGCCCCGATCTTGCTGGTGCCCGTGCCAGTGATCTTGGTCAATGTGCCGGTATTGTTCACCGCTCCAAGACCGTTCCAGTCGGAGATGTTGGCATCGGTGGTGAACTCGAAGCTGCCCTGGTTGTTGAACGTGCCGTTGTACAGGTACAGCGCCGAGTAGCCAGCGGTGGTGCTGTCGGTGAGCGTGCCCGCATTGGTGAACGTGCCCGCCGTGCCCGACGTGTTTCCGATGCTCTTGCTGCCCGCCGTCGAGAGCGTGCCGGTACCCGGGCAAACACAATCAAGGAAGGGATCGTAGGCCAAGAGCTTCAGCGACCCCAATAACGTACCAGCCGTCCAGTCCAGACTGTAGGTGCTCAGCGTTCCCGTGCCCCCGAGCGTTCCGCCGGTGAAGTTCAAGCTCAGCGCTGTCGTGTTGACGTTGATGTTGGTCGTGCCGCCGGAAAGCCCAAGATTCAGAGTGGTGCCTAGCGTCCCACCAACGTTCACCGTGCCGCCGCTTACCTGCAGCTTGCCCGGCCCATACACGGTCGAAGTGGCATCGAGCGTCTGAGTCCCGTTGTTGAAATCAAGAGTGGAACCCGTGTAGACGCTGAATGAACCCGTATGCGTCGCCGCGCTCGCCGACGGTGCCGATATCTTGAGCGAACCGGCATTGACATAGACGTTGCCCGTGTTGACGAATTTCGGACTGATCGTGCTGGTGGCGACGGTGCCTGCATTCTTGTATAAATAACCCGAATTGTTCACCACCCCCAAACCGTTCCAATCGCTGATGTTGGCATCGGTGGTGAAAGAAAAATTGCCATGATTGTTGAACGTACCGTTGTACAAGGACAAAGCCGAGGAGCCGCCGGGCGTACTGTCGGTAATGGATCCGCCGATATTGGTGAATGTGCCCGACGCGCCCGAAGTATTGCCGATCGCCTTGATGCCAGAAGTCGAGAGCGTGCCCGTGCTTTCTATCGGCAACTCGAGCGATCCGAGCAATGTTCCGGCTTGCCAGTCCAGGTTGTAGACCCTCAGCAGCCCCGTGCCCGCCAGCGTCCCGCCAGTCCAGAGAAGGCTGGAAAAAGTCGTCGCCTGATCGAGCGCCACCGTTCCCGAAGAAAGCGCCACCTTGCCCGAGCCCGCGGAATTGGTGGTCAGCAGGCCTCCTTTGAGATCGATGTTGCTCGCGATGTTGATCTGGCCGCTGGTGTTGTTGTCCGAGTCGGCGATCATGGTCAGATTCAACGGGAACGAGGGCGAGGATGAGGTGATCGCCGCGTAGACATTGACGTTGTTGTGCGCCGAGAGGGTCAGGGTCGACGCGGCCCCCGAACTCTTCGTGATCGCACTGTTGACAAAGATGTTTCCGGCCTCTCCATTGGGAGTGGCCACCCCGGTCGTTATCGACACGTTCGTGCCGGCATTCAGGGCGGTTTGGATGGTTCCGGTGGTGATGAGGGCATTATCGCCGATTGTGAAAAAGTCCGGATTGCCGCTGACGTTGGTGTCCGAACCGGTAGCCTGGATGGTGATGTTGTTGGGGTCGAGCAACCAAGTCCCCCCCCCAGCAGCAACGGTCAGTTTGTCGATGTCGAGACGTGCGGCGGAGGTTTCGATGAAGCCACCCGACCCAATGCTTGCATCCCCCTGAGCCGAAAGGCTGCCTCGACCGACCAAAACCCCGCTCAACTCATTCGCAGTTTCGACTTTGGCAAGGATTTCGCCGCCTCGGATTCCGTCAGCGGCGATCCGGCTTGCCGGATCTAGTTCGATCCGCTGGCTCGCTTTAAGAAAAATCCGCCCGCCTTCTCGCACTACGCTGCTGACGTTCAGGCTGCCGCCATTCTTCACCAGCACCCCCGCCATCCCGATGCGTCCCGCTTCGGAGAGGATTTCGCCGAGATTGGTCGCGCTGCCTTCGCTGCCGGCGACTTCGACTTTGACCCCTGGCGTGCCGGTGTCGATCAAATTGACTTTTTGGCCCGCGGCGAGAATGACTTCGCCATTGGGCGCGTTGATAAGGCCGTGGTTTTCGACCGCCGGCGCGACGAGGTAGACGCTGCCGCCGCTCGGCGTGGTGATCTGACCGTAGTTTTCAACCTTGCCCGCGTTGGGCGTCGCCTGGAAGTTGAGCCGCCCGGCGAGGAAGTCTTCATTCCTGACGTTGAGCGTGCTCGCGACAAAGCCCCCGACATCGATCCTGGCACCCTGCCCGACCATGATCCCCGAGGGATTCACCAGCCAGACCTTGCCGTTGGAGCTGAGCGTGCCCAACAGCACCGAGGGATCGTTGGCGATGACGCGATTGAGGACGCTGCTGGCTGCCGAGGGCTGGTTGAATCGCGTGGTTTCGTTCGCGCCGATCGAAAACCCTTTCCAGTTGATGATCGCCCCGGCGCTGTTGGTGACCGTGATCAGGTTCCCCTTCTGAGCGAAACTCGCGCTGCCGCTGACCACCTGGGGCGCGGTCGGATTGGACCAGGCCGGCGCACTGGCAAAGCAAGCCGATATGGCTACAACGATCAAGCGCTTGCGGGCCGGAAAAGCGGAAGTGTTTCTTCCTGGCATGGTCGACTCCCTTCGTCGATAGAGAAGCGCGAACCGCGCGACTCAGCTTGTTCGTGTCCTCTCTTCGCTCAAAATGCGATCATCACATTCAGGTGCCCGCGCCATTCGCCGCGGGCTTTGGCATTGGGCGGACCCGCATCGACTACCTGTGCCAGATCGAAGCGAACGCTGAGGTCCTTGCCAAGCGCGTAGCGCAAACCGGCACCGACGCTGGCAATCCCGATCTTTCCGGCAGCGGCCGCTCCGGTGATCCCCTTGTTGAAACCGCGCGCGAAATCGTAGAACGCCAGCGCGCGCAGGCTGCCGGGCATATCCGCAGTCTTTGCCAGTTCCGGCGTGTAGCCCTCCAGATTGAACAGATAGCCGCTGTCGGTCGCGGCGGCGCGCTCGGCAAAACCACGCACGGCGCTGGAACCGGCGAGACCGAACTGCTCCGCCGCCACCAGCGGGTCGCCTGAGTACTGGCCGCTCGCCGCGACGCGCATCTGCCAGTCGTTCACGAAGGCCTTCGTCAGGCTGCCGCCCAGTCGCAGGATGGTGAAGTCGTCGCGCGTCGTGCGATTGCCCGGGGTGAGATACGAGTAGCTGTCGGTCGTGCCGTCGAGGTTCGTGTATTTCGTGCCGAGCGCCCAGTTGCGGGCCAATCCGATGTTGTAGTCGAAAATCCGGCCCGGACTCTGCCTCTGTCCGGTGTAGGTGAGGCTGAAGGGGCGCGTGGTATAGGGCAGGCAACTGGCGATCGGCGGCGTGGGCGGATCGATGTCAACCGGCGCCCCGGCCACGGTGCAGCGTGAATTGACGTACTTGTAGTCGAATCCGAAAATCAGTTTAGAAGTGTATTCGCCTCGCCGCGGAAAGTAGTGATTCCAGCGGGCACCGAACACATCGCCCTTGCCGACAATGCCCAGCACGCCGCCCAGCACGGGCGAAGTACTCGGGGTGTTGACGCTCGACTTGCCGTAGATGAAATCGAGGCTGTCGCCCAGCTCATAGAGCGGCACGCGATAGCCCACGCTGAAAATGTCGACCTTCACGCCACTCGGGGCATCCGGTGCGGTGGTGTAGGCCAGGGTCAGGATGTGATCGCGGTCGAACAGATTGGCATTCTGATAGGCCACCCCGATCCGCGCGCGACCGGTTGCCGCTGTGCCGGTTCCATCCAGGGTCGCGAAAACGCGCTGAGGATTTTCTTCGGTGACGGCCACTTTGGCGTCGACCTTGCCTTCTTCCTCGCCGACGCCCAAGGTCACTTCGATCTGCTTGGCCGGGTTCTCATTGGAAAGCTGAATGGCCTCGGAGAGCTCGCGCAGGTTCGGTGGCTTGCCTTCTTTGAGTGCCGGTATGCCGGCGCGGATGTTGGCGGCACTGAAATGCATGTTGCCGCCGATGACGACCTGGCCCACGACACCTTCGGTGACTTCGATTCGGACCACGCCGCTGGTGAGTTCCTGCTCGGGCACGAACACCTGCACCGTGCTGAAACCCGCCTGCCGGTAGGCACCTTCTAGCGCCTCGAGCGCTTTCTGCAGGTCGCCGTAGACTCGGCCGGTACCGGTCATCGGGGCCACGAGGCGCTGCACCTCCGCATTCGGCAGCAGGGTATTGCCGACGATCTCGAAGCGCACGATGTCGAAACGCTCGTCGTCGGTCGCGCGCGAAACGACGGGGAATACCGCCAGAGCAAACAGCAAGGCGCACGACAGAATCAGGGCGTGCGCGGAACTCCGATCAGCACCCAAGGGGCTCCCTTTTTTCTTATGCAATGGGCGTGAATTGGTGTCACGCTATCGCGTCCGATTGTTTGAGCGGATCATACCCCGTTTCGAACAATTCCACAGTTAAACTGTGAAATAGGTCACACGTTTTGTGTTCCGAACGGCTGTTCCCTCGCCGAGCCTAAGCGGAACGTGAGCTACTTCCGATTGCGCTTGGCGTGTGCGATCACAACGGCTACGGCAGTCGAGGCGGCCCGCGACTCGGCCGAGTCCGCTCGGCTGGTGAGCACGATCGGAACCCGGGCGCCTAGCACGATCCCTGCTCCAAGCGCATCGGACAAGTATTCGAGCTGTTTGGCAAGCATGTTGCCGGTCTCGATGTTCGGCACCAGCAGAATGTCCGCCTGGCCGGCCACCGCCGACTTGATTCCTTTGGTGCGCGCCGCGACCACGGAGACCGCATTGTCGTAACCCAGCGGACCGTCGAGCAGACCGCCGGTGATTTGTCCGCGGTCGGCCATCTTGCACAGCGCCGCGGCATCGAGCGTCGCTCGCATTGTCGGATTGACGGTTTCGACGGCAGCCAGGATCGCGACCTTCGGTTCGGGGACTTTCAGCATGTGCGCCAGATCGATCGCATTCTGCACGATGGAAACCTTGTCTTCGAGTGTCGGATCGACGTTGATCGCGGCATCGGTGATCATGAGCGGCCGCGGGTAAGCCGGCACGTCCATGATGAAAACGTGGCTGATGCGCCGCGCGGTGCGCAGCCCGTCCCGGGCGACGACCGCGGCCATGAGCTCGTCGGTGTGCAGCGCGCCTTTCATGAGCGCCTCGACTTCCCCGTCGCGCGCCAGCGCCACGGCCATATCCACAGCCGCGTGCGAATGGGGCACGTTGATGATGCGGCAGTCTTTCAGACTCACGTTCAGCCGTTCCGCCACGCCGCGAATCTTCGCTTCCGGTCCCACCAGCGTCGGCACGATCAACTCTTCGTCGCGCGCCAACAGCGCCCCTTGCAGCGATTCGTCATCCACCGGATGCACGACTGCCATCGAAATGGCCGAGAGGCCTTTGGTGATCTCGAGCAGGTGCTCGTAGCGCGATTGCCGGGACTCGGACAGCTTGAAATCGGGCAGATCCGCTCGTTGGCGCTTTATTTTCTCGATCGGAGCCAGCACCTCTGCGGCGCCGCTCATTACCGTGTGCCCGTCCTGATCGGTGCACAGGCAATCGAGGATCATGTGATGATTGTGGTCGAATTTGCGGCGGCAGCTTACTTTCACCGTCAGCGTGTCGCCCACCCGCACGGGGTGCGAAAAATGCAGCGACTGGTCGATGTAAATCGTGCCCGGCCCCGGGAACTGGGTGCCCAGCACCGTCGAAATCAGCGCGCCTCCCCACATGCCGTGGGCGATGACTTCGTGGAACATCGACGAATGCGCGAACTCCGGATCGACATGCGCCGGGTTGATGTCGCCGGACATGATGGCGAACATCTGAATATCTTCCTGCCGCAACGTGCGCACCAGAATCGCGGAATCGCCAACGGCGATTTCGTCGTAAGTCTTGTTTTCGATGAAATTGGCGGATCCGGAATTAGGCATCGACAACCCCTCAGAACGCTCAGCCAAGCGCGATCCGGCTCCTCCGCTGGCGCGCACGCCGACTAATACGTCGGCAGGAACTCATTCCCGCAAGTATTTTGCCACCGTCACCTGCATTGGCATTTGATCGGAGACAAACGGCCTGCAAAAAGGGGGGCAAAATGGGGCCAGAGCAACATTTGATCAATGCGATACCGGGTTGGCAAAATGGGGTCAGAGTAACATTTCTCCAACGTATCGCGCCGACAGTCCGGTGCCGTATCGCCTGAATGAAATGTTACTCTGACCCCATTTTGCGAAGCCGGGCGCGGCGCTCATGCGCTCGCCCCAGCGCAAGGGCAAGTCCGCACCAGAGCGCGGCCACCGGCACGGTGGCGAGCGCAATCGCCTGGATCTCGAGCCCGGCCGCGCGCAGCATCGCGAAGAGCCAGCCCGATAGCGCGTCGGCGCCGCGAAAAACGACGATGTCGATGACATTCTTGGCCTTGTACTTCTCCTCGCGCTGGAGCACGGTGAACAGGATCTCGCGAGCCGGATTCGACAGCGCGAAGTTCGCGGTCCGCTGCACCGCCTGCATGCCGATCACCACCAGCAGAACGGGAGCGAAGGCGAGCACCGCGAAGCCCACGCCGAAGACGATCGGGAGAAAGCCTGCAGCCGGACCGACCCCGAAGCGCGCGATCAGCCGCCCGGTGGCCACGCACTGCACGGCGATGGTCAATATCGCAACGACGAGATCGATGCCGGCAAAAATCCGCGTACGCACTGCCGGATCATCGGAGGCTTGAGCGACGATGTTCGCCTGCTCGAAATAGAGGAAAGTTCCCGCAAGCGAAAGCAGAAACACCCAAAGGGCTATGCCGGCAAGATAGGGCGAGCGCAAAATCATCGCGATGCCGGCGATCCAGCTTCCGCCCAATCCCTCCGCCGGCTGCGCCGCGCGCTTTGCATTCCCCGATCCTGCCGCATCCGAATCGGAAGGAGCCCCCGCAGCGGCACCGGTCGTTTCGCTGCGCACGGCGGCATTCTCCAGCCGGTATGCGCACAGCACCGATGCCTCCAGCAGCAGCGCGGCAAGGATGAGCAGATTGACCGGCCCCAAGGGCTGCGCCAGCCACACCGTCAGCGCTGGGCCGAACAGCGCGCCGGCCGAGCCGCCTGCGGCGATGAACCCGAACAAGCGCTTGCCCTGTTCGCTGGAAAACAGATCGGCCATGAACGACCAGAACACCGACACCGCGAACAGGTTGAACACGCTGATCCAGACGAAGAACACGCGTGCCACGTCCTGCCTGCCGACATCGTAGGTGAGCAGCAGCCAGAACACGGCGATGTTGGCGACGAAGAAATGGTAGACCAGCGGAATGAACCGCCGGCGCGGCAGCCACGCGACCACGGCGCCGAACAACGGGACCGCAGCCAGCATGACGACGAAGGTGGCGGTGAATAACCACGGCAGATTGCGCACGCCGCCCGCGATTGCCATTTCATCGCGCAGCGGCCGCAGCACGTAGTACGCGGCGAGCAGGCAGAAAAAATACGCAAAGGACCAGCCGAGCGCCTGAATCTCAGCAGGACGTACCGCCGCCAACCTGGCCAGCCACCGTCCCGCGGTGGTGCCACCGTCGTTCGCCATTGCGCCTCCCGTGAGCCGCCTCTCGCCTATCATCGGCCGGGTCGCGGCTCCCTCGATAAACGCCCGGACTTTGACCGCGAGCACAGGAGCGCAAAGGTAGCACACAACGTTTCGACCTTACTCTGGGCTGGGGTTTCGTTTCACTCCGCGCCCGAAATCGTCCACCCCTGAAAATCAGGCGTCGAATCGAAGCGTCGAAACGCTGCGCTCTCCAGCGGCGTGCGGATATCATTGCCATAGTGCTATGCCTTACCATGGCACAAGATTGAAGACCTGGAGAGAAATGGAAGCGGTTGCAATATGAACAAGCCGATGAACAAATCCGTCGTAAGGCTGCACACGCCCCTGTATCGGGGCGAGCGGCGACTGCGCATCGCGCTCGTCGGCATGCCCAACGCGGGCAAGAGCACGCTCTTCGGCGCGGTGTCGAGCACTGCGCCGCGTACCGGTGAGCTGGCCGGCACACACCGCGCCTACGGCGAATGCACTGTGCAGATCGGCTTTGACGAAGCCAGCCTCATTGAGCTGCCGAGCATCAGCGGGTTTCACAACCTCGTCCAGGACGATCTTGCGGCGCTCAAGTATCTGCTTTGGGGAGATCAGCCGCCGCCCGTATCGGAGCACGATCCCGGCGGGCCTCCGGCGCCTTTCTCGCCCCCGGACGTGATCGTTCAGGTTGTCGATGCCACGCGTCTGGAAAGTCATCTGGAACTGACGCTGGAACTGGGCCATCTGGGCAGGCCCATGGTGATTGCCCTGAACATGATGGACGAGGCCAACGAAAAAGGACTGCATGTCAACGTTGCAGCCCTGAGCCGGCTGTTGGGGGTTCCGGTGGTGCCGACGGTGGCGCTGATGGGGCAAGGCATTTCGAATCTTTTCACGGCCGCGGTGCAAGCGGCGCGCGCGGCCGCATCCCCGCTGCCTCAGCCGCCCAGCAAACATATCCGCGAGGCCGTCCTGCCGCTGAGCCAGGCTCTGAACCGTCCGGAGATACAGGCGGCCTTCCGCGTGCCGCACACATTGCTCCTCACCCACTTTGCCGCCGGCGAAGCCTATTTCGAGGAGGAACTGCGCCAGCACTTTCCCGCGCTGTTTGCGGAACTGGAGCGATTGCGCCGCGAGGCCGCGCGAACACTTCCCCGGCCGCTGGACGAAGAACTGCATGCCGATCGCCATCACCGAGCCGCCACGCTGTTCGAAGCGGCAACGCGCATGGGGGCGGCGCACGAAGGTCGCGACTGGCGCTACTGGCTGGACGAACTGTTTTTGCATCCGCAATGGGGGCTGATCGGAAGCATGGCGGTGTTCGCCGCCGTGCTCTTCGTGGTATTCGAGGTCAGCACCTGGCTCGACTCGGTCAGCGCGGCGCGCCTGGTCGAATGGGTCACGCCGTGGCAGCCGCACTCGACCGGCGGCATCCTAGGCCGCGCCGTCGTCGATGGCCTTATCGGACTGGTAGGCATCGTCGTGCCCTACATGATCCCGCTGGTGCTGTTGCTGGTGGCTCTGGAGGAGTGTGGAGTGATGCAGCGCATCGCTTTCGTGGTCGACCGCGCCTTTCATCGCATCGGCCTGCACGGCGGCGTCGCCGTCCCTTTCCTGACCGGCCTGGGCTGCAATGTCCCGGCCATATCCGGTGCGGCCAAGGTCACCGAGGGGCGCGAGCGGATCATCGCGTCGGTGCTGATCACCTTCGTTCCCTGTTCGGCACGCTCGGCCATCATCCTCGCCCTGGCGGGAAAATACTTGGGCGCAGCGGGCGTATTCGCGATCTTCGCCCTGACCATGATCGTGATCGCGGTGATGGGCCGGCTGCTGGCACGGCGACGGCGCGAGTTCGGACCCGGGCAGGTGCAGGAAATCCCGCCCTACGCCATGCCGCAATGGCGCGTGCTCGCATCCGAGACCTGGGCACGGACCAGCGACATTCTCACCATCGTGACGCCGCTGCTGGTCGGCGGCAGCGTGGTCCTGGCGTTGCTCAATCACTTCGGCGCCGACAGTCTCATCAACACCTTGTTCGTACCGGTCACGTCGTGGTGGCTGGGTCTGCCCGCGGTTCTGGGCGTACCCATCCTGTTCGGCATACTGCGCAAGGAACTGTCGCTGCTCATGATCTATCAGGCGCTCGGGACCTTCGAGCTCGGCACCCAGCTCGACTGGGTGCAGATCACGACCTTTCTCCTGTTCCTGACCTTCTATATTCCGTGCATTTCCACCTTCGCTGTCATGCTGAAGACGATCGGACGCAGGGAAGCTCTGCTATCGATTTCCATGTCGGTGGGAGTGGCGCTGCTGGTGAGCGGCGCAGTGCGCCTGCTGCTGGAAGGGGTGCGCCTCTTCGCCGGTTGATAAACGGACAAGCCGCAGCAACGGTCGATAATAGCGATCGACAATCATCAAAGGGAGAAACGCCATGGCCCGCAGCATCCTTGACGAGGATCACATCCACCCCGCAATTCGGGAGACCGTCGCCGGCCACCACGCCGACATCGTGCGGGAGGTTCAGTCTGCCGTAGCGTCCAACGACGTCGTGGTCGTCGGCATGGCGCAGAACCCGTTTCCGAAGAAAGCGCGCAAGGCGCTCGACGCGGCCGGCATTCCCTACAGGTATCTTGAATACGGAAGCTACTTGTCGAATTGGTATCGCCGCAACGCGCTCAAGATGTGGACCGGTTGGCCCACTTTCCCGATGGTGTTCGTCAAGGGTGTGCTGATCGGCGGAGCGAGCAACGTGGAACGCTTGATAAAGAGCGGGGAACTGCAGCGAATGCTCAGCGGGAGGTCCAGCTGACTTGACGCTTTCGGCGAAGAATTTGCTGCCGTGCTAGGTCTCGTGTTTTCGTGCCGTTGCAAGTCAGTGGGTCGCGGCCTTGCGCGCTGCGCGCGCCAACCGGGTTTTCAGTACGGATAGAAAGCATCCGTACTGAAAACCCGGTTACGCATAACGGCACGGACGGCCTGGCATTCTCATGTGAGATCGTCGATTGTGCACGGATGGTTTTTTCATCCGTGCACAATCGGCGATCCGCGCGGACGGAATTTCGTCCGCGCAACAACACTGGAAGCTAAATTGCAAATATATTTGGCTTGGCTTTGGTTATCGCACGCGGCCCCGGCGGCGACTTCTCCACGGCTGCATGTCCCCGCACCTCACTCAGCAGTCGGCGCCGGAACCAGGACTGCTCCGACCATGAGACGGCGCGCGCTGCGGCTGACGATCGCCTTGCCCACGCGCCAGAGTCTGCCTTCTCGAATCATTTCGGCACCCACCGGCAGCGTGCCCGAAGGGTGCCCCAGCCGCACTTGCCTGCCGCCGGCCGACTTCTCGCCGACGATGCGGTGCGCGAGCGTGCCGGGAAGCGCGGCGGCTACCGCCAGCCCGACAGCCCCGGTGCCGGGAAGCGCGTGGTGCAGAGCGCCCATCGAGAGAAAACGGGCGAGCAGATCGATGTCGGCCTGCTTGATCGATCTGCCATTGGAGGCGGTGTAGGCCCGCGGCGGGGAGACAAAAGCCAGTCGCGGTGTGGCCGGACGCGACTTCGTCGCCTCCCGCGCGCTCTTCGCGAGGCCCATTGCGACCGCACCGTACGCTCGGATCGCTTCGCAACGGGCGAGCAGCGCCGGGTCGCCGTTCACATCACCCTGCATCTCGGTACCCGAGAGCCCGAGCGATGATGCCTCGACGATGACGGCGGGATTGCCGGCATTGATCAGCGTCGCCGTGATCCTGCCGACACCCGGAACATCCAATTCGTCGGTCGCGTTGCCGGTCGGCAGCAATGGCGCGTCGCCCACGCCGCCGGCATCGAGAAATTCCAGCCGGATTTCCGCCGCCGGAAACGCAACGCCGTCCAGCTCGAAATCACCGTCTTCCTCGACTTCTCCGCCCCGCATCGGGACGTGGGCGATGATGCGCTTGCCGATGTTCGCCTGCCACATGCGCACCGGTGCGAGGCCGTCGGCGGCGACTTCCACGAGCCCCTGCTCGATCGCGAAAGGACCTACGGCGGTGGTCAGGTTGCCGCAATTGCCGGACCAGTCGATGAGGGGCGCATCGATCGCCACCTGGCCGAAGAGATAATCGACATCGCAGTCCGGCCGGCTCGACTTTGCAACCAGCACCACTTTGCTCGTGCTGGAGGTCGCGCCTCCCATGCCGTCGATTTGCTTGCCGTAGGGGTCCGGGCTGCCGATCACTCGCAGCAGCAGCCGATCGCGATCGCGCGCATCGACCGGCAGCGAATCGGCGCGGAAAAAAACGCCTTTGCTCGTCCCGCCGCGCATATACACCGCGGGAATTCTTCGTTGCGGCATTCCTGCCGCGCGCGTGTTCGCACCTGCGGCGTCGCGCTCTGCAGTCGCCTTATCGAATTGGCTGGTCATCGTGCGTCTCTCGCTATTCTTGGGGTTGCGATGTTGCGCGGACGAGAAGCCGTCCGCGCGGATCGCATGAAAATGGGGTCAGAGTAACATTTCCCAAGCGCATCGAACCAACGCGGTATCGCTTTGACGAAATGTTACTCTGACCCCATTTTCACATCCGTGCGCAATCGGCGATCTCGTATAAAAACCAACCTCAATCTTGTCGTTAACCGTAACCGGGTTTCCTGTATGGATGATCTTTATCCATACAGGAAACCCGGTTGGCACGCGCAGCGCGCAAGTCCGCTGGTGGGATTCTCGCTGGTGCCATGCGACACGACTTAAGACGCCGTATATAACAATCGCCTCAGCACGTAGGGCAAAATCCCGCCGTGCCGGTAGTGGTCTGCTTCGACCGGGGTATCGATCCTCGCGCGCAGCATGGCCTCTCGGGTCGATCCGTCGGCGCGGCGAACGATGAGCCGTACGGTCTGCTGCGGCTCGATGCCGTTTTCGATGCCGAGCAGGTCGAGCGTCTCGCTGCCGTCCAGTCCGAGCGACTGAGCGCTATCGTCATTCATGAACTGGCAAGGCAGCACACCCATGCCGACCAGGTTGCTGCGGTGAATGCGCTCGAAACTGCGCGCGATCAGGGCGCGCACCCCGAGTAGCTGCACCCCCTTGGCCGCCCAGTCGCGGCTGGACCCGGTGCCATACTCTTCTCCGGCGAAAACGGCGAGCGGCACCCTCTCCTTGGCGTAAGCCATCGCCGCATCGTAGATCGGCATTCGCTCTCCGCCGGGATAGTGTCGGGTGATGCCTCCTTCGGAGTCCGGGACCATCAGATTTCTGATGCGCACGTTCGCCAGGGTGCCGCGCACCATGACTTCGTGATTGGCGCGGCGTGCCATATAGGTATTGAAATCGTCGACCGCTACGCCGAGCGAGCGCAGAAAACCGCCGGCCGGCGAGCTTGGCTTGATCGCGCCTCCGGGGCTGATGTGATCGGTGGTGACCGAATCGCCAAAGATCCCCAGTATCCGGGCCCCGGCAATGCCTGGGCGAACCCTTGGAGTCATCTCGAAGTCGTCGAAGAACGGCGGCTCGCGCAGATAGGTGGAGGCGCCATCCCATGGAAACACCGCGCCGCCCGCGGCAGGCATCTGGTTCCAGAGATCGTTCTCGCGGGCGGCATTTGCGTACAGGCGCCGGTAGGTCTCCGGCTTGCGGGCGTAGTTCATGACGGCGCCGATTTCTTCGGGGCTCGGCCATACGTCGCGCAGGTACACGGGCTTGCCGGACTCGTCCGGGCCCAGCGGTTCGGTGGCCATGTCGATATCGATTCGCCCGGCAATCGCGAATGCCACCACCAGGGGCGGACTCATCAGGAAGTTGGCCTTGATCTGCTGGTGGATACGGGCCTCGAAATTACGGTTGCCCGAGAGCACTGCTGCGACGATCAGATCATCGCGCACGATGGCCTCTTCTATCGTCGCCGGAAGCGGCCCTGAGTTTCCGACGCACGTGGCGCAGCCGAAACCGGCCACATTGAAACCCAGCCGGTCCAGATACGGCTGCAGGCCGGCCTCGCGGAGGTACTCGGCCACGACGCGCGAACCCGGCGTAAGCGAGGACTTGACCCAGGGCGCGACGCGCAATCCTTTCTGGACCGCCTTCTTGGCGAGCAATCCCGCGGCGAGCATCACGCCGGGACTGGACGTATTGGTGCAAGAGGCGATCGCGGCGATCACGATGTCGCCGTGGCGCAAGGGACGGGCGGCCGCGCCGGTGGGCGCTTCCGCCGAAACCGATGCCGATCTTCCGAACCCGCCTTGCGCGATCGGTCGTTCGAACAGTTCGCTGAAAGCCGGTTTCAATGCGTCGAGCGCCAAGCGGTCTTGCGGCCGCCGCGGGCCCGCCACGCTGGGCACGACCGATGCAAGGTCGAATCGAATCTCCTGCGTGTAATCGATGGCGCCGCGCGCGGGGATTCCGAACATCCGTTGCGCCGTGAAATAAGCCTCGAGGATTTCGAGCTCGTCCTGAGTCCGCCCCGCTTGAGCGAGGTAGGCGATCGTTTCCTCGTCCACGGGAAAGTACGCGACCGTCGCGCCGTACTCCGGCGCCATGTTCGCCACGGTTGCGCGATCCATCGCCGCCAGCGATGCAACGCCCTCGCCGAAAAACTCAACGAATTTTCCGACGACCTTGGCTCGGCGCAGGACCTCGACGATCGTGAGCACCAGATCGGTCGAGGTGACCCCGGGCCGAAGCCGGCCGACGAGTTCGACGCCGATGACGTCCGGGGTGAGGAAGTAAACGGGCTGGCCGAGCATGGCCGCTTCGGCCTCGATGCCGCCGACGCCCCAGCCGAGCACGCCGATGCCGTTGACCATCGGCGTATGGGAATCCACGCCCACGAGCGTGTCGGGATAAACGAGACCGTCCTTCCTCCAGACCCCGCGGGCCCAATGCTCGAGGTTCACTTGGTGGATGATGCCGACACCCGGCGGCAGGATCTTGATGGAGCGAAAGGCCTGCGCCGCCCACTTGAGGAAGGTGTAGCGCTCGCCGTTGCGCCGGAACTCCAATTCCACGTTGTGGCGCATCGCGTCCGGCGAGCCGGCGCGATCCACCTGCAGCGAGTGATCGATGATCAGGTCGACCGGGACGAGCGGCTCGATCAGCTCGGGCGAGCGCCCGAACTTTTGAGCCACACCGCGCATGGCGGCGAGATCGGCGAGCAGCGGGATGCCCGAAGCTTCCGGAGCGATGATCCGCGATACCACGAACGGGATTTCGTCGGTCCGCGGCGCACGGGGGTTCCAGTTCGCGAGCTGGCGCACGTGCTGCTCGGTGATGCGCTCGCCGTCGGCATGGCGAAGCACGGACTCGAGCACGACGCGCAGAGACACCGGCAGGCGCGAGACCCGACCGAGCCCGGCGGCCTCGAGCGCGGGAAGCGAATAGAAATGCCCGGGCGTTTTCCCCTTCGCATCGAAGGGGCGCAGACTATCGAACAGCCGATGCGGGGCGCGGGACAAATTAGTCTCTTACAAGTGTACTGTTGACAGATTTGGCGAAGAAAGATTTGGTTTCCAAATTCGTCTCCCCTTTTCATGCAGTTGCACGCAACTGCATGAAAAGGGGAGATTGATAAAGGGCAAAACCAGCTTCACTGGTTCCGGCTCGTCCGGCTTAGGATCAGCTCCCGTCGCGTTTGGCGAACAGCGCATCGAGCCTTTGTTCATACGCGTGATAGCCAATGCGTTCATAGAGCTCTTCGCGAGTCTGCATCGCCGCGACCGCAGCCTGCTGCGTACCGTCGCGGCGAATGGTCTCGTAGACCGCTTCCGCAGCTTTGTTCATGGCGCGAAAAGCGCTCAAGGGATAAAGAATCATGGCCACCGACGCCGAGCGCAATTGGTCCACGGTGAATAGCGGTGTTTGACCGAATTCCGTCATGTTGGCCAGCACCGGCCTGCCCACTTGCTGCGTGAAGCGCTTGAACGTCGGCAAGTCGCGTGCGGCTTCCGGGAAAACACCGTCGGCGCCTGCTTCCACATAACGCATGGCGCGTTCCAGCGCGGCATCGACGCCTTCCCGGGCGATCGAATCGGTGCGGGCGATGATGAAGAAGCTTTCATCGCCGCGGGCATCGACAGCGGCTTTGACGCGGTCCACCATCTCGTCGACCGGCACGATTTCCTTGCCGGGCCGGTGGCCGCAGCGCTTGGCCCCAACCTGGTCTTCGATGTGGCAGGCTGCCGCGCTTGAGCGGATCAGGCTCTTGACCGTGCGCGCGATGTTGAATGCGCTGGGGCCGAAGCCGGTGTCGATGTCCACCAGCAAAGGCACGTCGCAAACGTCGGTGATGCGGCGCACATCCACGAGCACGTCATCGAGCGTGTTGATGCCCAGATCGGGCATCCCCAAGGATCCCGCGGCCACACCGCCGCCGGAGAGGTAGATGGCACGGTAGCCGGCGCGCTGCGCCAGCAACGCGTGGTTGGCGTTGATGGCGCCGACAATCTGCAGCGGCTGCTCTTCTTGCAGCGCCAGGCGGAATCGCTGGCCGGAGGTGAGGTTCATGGCGAGGGCGCACTCTTGGATGCTGAACCAAAATCGAACTGCCGATTCATGTGGGTAATCCGCGCAGGCGGGCGATCGGTTCGGCTATGGGGAGAAACGAGGCACGCAAAAAGTCATTGATGCTACTCTTTGCGGCGATGGTGTCAATCTCGCCGAAGAGAAATGGGCTGAGCCGGAACCAAGCAAGTTGAATTGGCTGTTTATCAATCTCCCCCTTTTCGTGCAGTTGCTTGCAACTGCACGAAAAGGGGGAGACGGATTTGGAAAGCAAATCTTCGCCAAATCGGTCAACAGTAAACTTGTAGGCGACTAATGGGTCCGCATCTACTCGTGATGCAATAGAATGAGAGCAGATCCGATAGCGCGGGAGAAAAAGGATGAAGCGAGCACATGTCGTTTTCGCCGGGGCCGTAAGCGCCCTGTCATTGCTGTCCAGTGTCGCCCTTGCGGCTGACTGGCCCACCAAGCCGGTACGCGTGGTGGTTCCCTATGCCGCCGGCGGTGCCGCCGATCTGCTCGGCCGGGTGTTCGCCGAACAGTTGAGGAAGGCCCTCGGCCAGCCATTTCTCGTCGAGAACCGCACCGGCGGCGGCGGCATGATCGGCACCGAATCGGTGGCAAGGTCGGCCCCGGATGGCTACACCCTGCAGATTGCCGGCATGCCATCGCACGTGCTGGCGCCGGTGATGAACAAGAACGCAAACGTCGACCCGATCCGCGATTTCACCCACATCGCCTATCTCGGCGGGCCACCGAATGTCTTCGTCGTGCATCCGTCCTCAGGCGTCAGCAGCTTCAAGGAGCTGCTGGGGATGATGAAGAGCCAGGCCGATGGCGTGCAATATGGTTCCCCCAGCATCGGCTCCGTCGGCAACATGGTCGCCGAGTACATCGCCGAAAAAGAGAACTTCAAGCTCGTGCACGTGACCTACCGCGGCGGCGGCTCCGCAATCGTGGACCTGGTTGCGGGACACCTCAAGGTCGGCAGCATGACGCTCTCGACCACGCGGCCGCACATCCTCGCCGGAAAGCTCAAGCCGCTCGCGGTGTCATCGGCGCGCCGCGTGCCGGCGTTCCCCGATCTGCCGACACTGGCCGAGTTGGGCTATCGCGACCTCGTCGTCACCACCTGGTATTCGCTCGCCGGTCCGGCGGGCCTGCCGCGCGACATCGTCAACGCGCTCAATGCGGCGGTGAACAAGGCCATGGATCTGCCCGAGGTGCGCAAACACCTGGAGAACGAGATGGTTCAGACCAAGGCGATGACGCCGGCCGAAGCCACCGAATTCATGCAGAACGAAGTGAACAAGTGGGCGCCGGTCGCCCGACGGGTCGCGGCGGTTGCGGCGGCGAAATGACGGAGGTTTTGAAGCATATATACTTGGTAATGAATTGCACTTGAGGTCCGGGTATCTGTGGGAGGGGGTGTCTTATATGAATACAAGACGGGTCGTGTGTCCTTTAAAGATGCCGCCTCGCCCTCGCTTTCCACATAGCGGCGCGCCGACTTTGGACCTCGAGGGGATTGACCGTTTCGCAATTCCGTGTCTATTCACCGTTCGCCCCGAGGAGTGAGCCATGTCCCAGGAGACTCGTAGTTGTTCCACCGTCTGGCAAACCGCCGGTGCCTTGGCATTGGCCGCATGTCTTGTTCCGCCGGCCACACTGGCGCAGGAACTTGGCAGAGGTGGATCAATCGCCACCGGCAGCGCAGGACCCGGCGGCGCCCAGAATGCGTCGGTCCAGCTCGAGAAATGCGATTCGCCCAAGGGAACTCTGGCGGTGGTCGAGCCGCAGAGCCAGCTCCTCGCCAGCCTGCGTCGCTATGGCCTGCAGTCGCCCACCGGACTGATCCGCATGATCGTGCAGCAGTCGAATTGCTTCCAGATCGTCGAGCGCGGCGTTGCGATGAATAATCTGATGCAGGAGCGCGCGCTCGCGCAAAGCGGGGAGCTGCAGTCCGGCCAGAACATTGGCAAGGGCCAGATGGTTGCAGCAGAATTCGTGGTTACGCCGAACGTCGTCTTCAGCGAAAACAATGCCGGCGGCGTTGGCGGCGGGATCGGCGGGCTTCTGGGCCGATTCGGTGGCGCGGGCGCAGTGATCGGCGCAGTAGCCGGGGGCCTGAAGTTCAAGGAAGCGCAGACGAGCATGCTGCTCGTGGATGCGCGCTCGGGAATTCAGGTGGCCGCGGCAGAGGGCAGCGCGAAGCAGACCGACTTCAATCTGGGCGGCGCGCTGTTTGGCGGCGGCGGCGGCGCGGCACTGGGCGGCTACACCAACACCAACGAGGGCAAGGTCATCACCGCCTCGTTCCTCGACAACTGGAACAACATCGTCCGCGCGATCCGCAATAACCAGTCACTGATCCAGGCCAAGGCCGGACCGGCCTCGCAGGCTAATGCTGCGGCAAGCGTGCAAGCCGGCGCCGCCGCGGAGGGCGACATTCTCGTGCCGAAAATTGCGGGCGTCAAAGTGCTCAAAGCGCCGGAAGACGGGGCTCCCGAGTTGATGTCGCTCGCCCGCGGCGACGAGGTGCTTTATCTCGGACAAGAGCAAAACGGCTACCTCAAGGTCACGGGGTCCAAAGGCGACGGCTGGATCAGGAAGCTGCTCGTCAAGAAGCCCTGACCAAATTCGGAAAGTGCTTGATTCGACTGGACCCCGCCTTCGCGGGGGGTGGCGAAATCCGGGTTTTGCAGAGTTTCCTTACGCTGCGGGCAGCGCCGAGCGAAGGCCAAGGTGCTCAATGAACGGATCGAAGTCTCTGTCGCTGTACAGGAGAGGCAAACCGCTCTCGATGCAACGTGTAGCAATCACTGTATCAATCGTCTTACGCATCGTAATCCCAACAGCACGCAGCGCACGGAAGTTCTTGGCGGCTTGAATGGCTATGTCTTGCCCCACCATGTCTACGACTACCAACGAAGTCATGAGCTTCTTGGCCTGATTGAAGTCGCGGTCGCTGACAAAGCCTTGCAGCACCTCCGTCAAGATTAGGTCACCTGTCACAATCGGCTCCGTACCGAGCAACGAGTCCAGCTTTTCCACCTGCGGCGTCGTGGTTCCCCGGAAGTAATCGATCCAGACGCTGGAATCAACCAAGATCACTTGTCGGTCCTCATCGCGTCAAGGTCGCCTTCCCAGTTGAGCTTGCCGCGGAAGCGCCGTATCTCCTCTTGTTGCCGCAACCGAAGCAACGTGCGGAGCCCAAGCTCGACCGCTTCCCGCTTGGTCTTTATCCCGGTCGCCCGGAGCACGTCTTTCATAAGCTTGTCGTCAATCACAATGTTGGTGCGCATGGTGTGTATCATTTCTCTTAATCTTACACATTTTAGACCCATGTCACGCACCTCGCAAGCTTTGCGGAGTTTGCTGTCGGCAGTAAATTGGGAAAACTCAAGCCGCCCGCCGTGTCGTCGGCAAATCGGGTGGCGGCGCTCCCCGATCTGCCGGCCACGGCGCCGCTGCCTGTGCCCGAGTCACCACTGGCATCGTCTCGGCTCCCCGTGCGATGGACGCCTGCAGTTCTATCGAGGCGATACCGCAGCGCGCTCCCGGCGTTTTAATAGGAAAGGCGTTGATCCGGCAAGCAAAGTCAGAACCGACCCGACTGAAACGACGATAAGCATAGGGATCGGCGTGCCATCGGCAAGCAGGCCGTAGACTTGGGAAAATACAGCCCCAAGCAACAACTGGAAAAACACGCCGATGCCCGCCGCCGTACCGGAGAGCCCCGGGATCACCCGGAGCGCACCGGCCTGCGCATTCGGCAGCGCCAAGCCCTGGCCGAAAGTAAGCAAGAATCCGGGAACAAAAATTATCAGCGGCGTCAGATACCCTGCAAGTATCAGCGCCGACTGCGCGATGACCGCCGTCAGATTGATGAGCGATCCCGTAAGGACCATGTTTTCAATCGAGAATCGCCGGCTCAGCCTGCCCGAGAGCAGATGACCGATGAATAATCCTACCGGAAACAAGACGAAATACAGCCCGAATTCAGTCGCGGACCGGCTCATATAATCTTTCATCAGGAACGCCGACGCGGATGCCATCGCGTAAAAAGTCCCGGTGGATAATCCGGTCTGCAATACGAAGGCGGTGAAGCGCGGATGCGCGAAGAGCGCGGCGTAATTCCGGAGAAACCCTGTGCGTCCCCGTTCGATTTCATCCGCCGGGCGGGTTTCGTAGAGCGCGGCGTATGCCAACGACGTGATGAGTGCGCCGGCCAGCGTGGCGAACCACAACACGCTTCGCCAGCCGAACGTATCGATCAGCGCCCCGCCCAGCAGCGGGGAGATCATGGGCCCGAGCGTGGCGGCCATGCTCAGATAGGCGATCACTTTGACAAGACTATCGCTCCCATAGGCATCCCGGGCGATGACGCGGGCAAGCGCGACGCCGCAGCCTGCGCCCAGGGCCTGAATTACCCTCCCCGCAATCAGATCGGAGACCGAGACCGCGAGGGCCGAAATAGCTCCGCCCGCGGTAAACAAGACCAGGCCCGCGAGCAGTACCGGCCGGCGGCCGTAGCGATCGGAAAGCGAGCCGTACAAAAGGGTAACGATAGCCATGACCAAGAGGGTGACGCTCAAAGTCAACCCGACCACCGCCTCCGAAATGGCGAATGCCTTTTTCACTTCCGGCATAGCGGGCAGAAAAAGGAGCACCGCAAACGGGTCGATCAGGGTGATCGACACCAGAGCGGCTGCAAAGAGGAAGGCAGGCTGGCGGCGCATCGATTCTCTGGTCCTACGGGATGGACATTTGCAAACTCATCGCTGCGCTGCCGCAGCGCGCTCGCGTCGCTTCAAAACAAAGGGCGTCAGTCCTGCAAAAAAAGTAAGGACCGACCCGACTGAAACGGCGATGACCATGGGTATGGGCGTGCCATCGGCAAGCAGCCCGTAAACTTGGGAAAAAACAGCACCGAGGAACGACTGGAAAAACACGCCGATGCCCGCGGCGGTGCCGGCCAGCTTTGGCATCACCCGAAGCGCGCCGGCCTGAGCATTGGGCAGCGCCAGTCCCTGACCGAAGGTAATCAGGAATCCGGGAATGAATATGATCAGCGGGGTCAGATACCCTCCGAAAATCAATGCCGACTGAGAAATTATCGTCACCAGGTTGATGATGGACCCCGCAAGAACCATATTCTCGATCGGGAAACGCTGGCTTAGCCTGCTCGAAATGACATTTCCGACGAGCAATCCCAATGGAAACAAAACGAAATACAGGCCGAACTCCGTGGCGGACCGGGCAAGATAGTCCTTCATCAGGAAAGACGATGCGGCTGCCATGGCGAAAAAAGTCCCGGTGGCAAATCCCGTCTGCAATACGAAAGCGGTGAAGCGCGGATGCGCGAGGAGCACGGCGTAGTCACGCAAGACCCCTGAGCGTCCCGGTTCGATTTCATTCGCCGGATGGGTCTCGTAGAGCACGACGTAAGCCGACAACGCAATGATTGCGCCGGCCAGCACGGCAAACAACAGAACGCTCCGCCAGCCGAAGGTATCGATCAGGACCCCACCGATCAGCGGGGAGATCATGGGCCCGAGCGTGGCGGCCATACTCAGATAGGCGATCACTTTGACAAGACTATCGCTCCCGTAGGCATCGCGGGCTATGACGCGGGCGAGCGTGATGCCGCAGCCGGCACCGAGGGCTTGAATCATCCGCCCGATAACTAGACCGGAAACCGAGCCCGCAAAGGCAGCCACGGTTCCGCCGACAGTGAACAAGGCCAGCCCTGCGAGCAGCACTGGCCGCCGGCCGTAGCGATCCGAAAGCGACCCGTACACCAGCGTAGCGAAAGCCATGACCATGAGGCTGACGCTGAAAGTCAGCCCCACCAGAGCTTCGGAAATGGCAAATGCTTTCTTGATCTCCGGCATGACGGGCAGAAAAAGGTGCACCGCAAACGGCCCGATCAAGGTGATCGACGCGAGAGCGGTCAAGAAAGTCAAGTTAGGCGTGCGGCGCATTGGTTGGGAAGGTCATGGTGGCTTCGCGGCGTGTCATCGGCGCAAGTCCGTGACATCGTCCCGCCTCGGGCACTATCTCCTGGGCAAGACGGCACGGACGGACTGCTCCGGCTCTAGCCAGGCATTGGCGCGGGGCGCTCCCGGAGTTTCAAGACGACGGGCGTCAATCCTGCAATCAAGGTCAGAACCGCTCCGGCTGACGCCGTGATAACCAAGGGTATGGGCGTGCCATCGGCGAGCAGGCCGTAGATCTGAGAAAAAACCGCGCCCAGGAACGACTGGAAAAACACGCCGGTGCCCGCTGCCGTGCCGGCCAGTGCGGGCATCACCCGAAGTGCGCCGGCCTGGGCATTGGGCAGCGCCAGTCCCTGACCGAAGGTAACCAGGAATCCGGGAATGAAAATTATCAGCGGGTTTAGATACCCCGCGAGAATCAACGCCGACTGCGAGATCACCGCAGCCATGTTGATGACAGATCCCGTAAGGACCATCGTTTCAATCGAGAATCGGTGGCTCAATACGCTCGAAAGCAAATTCCCGGCGAACAATCCCACGGGAAAGAACACGAAATACAGTCCGAACTCCGTCGCCGACCGGCCTAGATAGTCTTTCATCAGGAACGCCGAAGCCGCTGCCATAGCGTAAAAAGTCGCGGTGGACAATCCTGTCTGCAATACGAAAGCGGTGAAACGCGGGTGCGCGATGAGCACCGCATAGTTCCGCCAGACCCCCGAGGGCGTCGATACGACTTCATCGGCAGGACGCGTCTCGTAGAGCACGACGAATGCCAACGCCGTTATGGCCGCGCCGGACAATGCGGTGAACCATAGCGCGCTTCGCCAGCCCCAAGTATCGATCAGGATCCCGGCGAACAGCGGCGAGAGCATGGGTCCGAGCGCGTAGGCCATGCTCAGATAGGCGATCGCTTTCACAAGGCGATCGGCCCCATAGGCATCGCGCGCTATCACACGGGCAAGCGTCATGCCGCAGCCGGCGCCCAGGGCCTGAATAATCCTTCCGGCGATCAAGCCGGCCACTGAATCCGCGAGGGCTGAAACGGCGCCGCCGACGGTGAACAAGATCAGCCCCGTGAGCAGCACCGGCCGCCGGCCGTAGCGATCCGATAGCGAGCCGTAAACCAGAGTAACGATCGCCATGACCAGAAGCGTGGCGCTGAAAGTCAGCCCCACCAGCGCTTCCGAAATGGCAAAGGCCTTTTTGACCTCCGGCATTACCGGCAAGTACAGATGCACCGCAAGCGGACCGATCAAGGTGATCGACCCCAGCGCGGCTATGAAGGAAATGTCGGACGGGCGGCGCAAGCGTTTCCGCGCCTAGCGAGGATTACGTAACTGCATGAATTGATCGCGAACCGACCCCGAGTTCGGCCATGAGGTCGAAGCGACCTACAGCGCAGCGATCGTCTGCACCTCGATGAGCAACGCCTCTTCCGCCAGCCGATCGGCGACGACCAGCGTGTTCGGCGGAAAAACTCCGTCAGGAAACATTTTCGGAAATTCGTTCGCGCGGAAATTCCTCAGCTTCGGTATGTCCTGCGAATGCACGATGTAGGTCGTGAACTGCACGACGTTCTTCCATCCGGCTCCGGCTGCCTTGAGCGCGGCCTCGATGTTGATGAATACCTGGCTGCACTGCGCCTCGAAGTTGTCCACTCCGACCAGGTTGCCGGCCTTGTCTCTCGCAATTTGGCCGGCGATGAACAGGAACTCCGAGGCCTTCACCCGCGTGACGTGCGAATACTGGGCGGGGGCTTTCCCGAGCGCCTCGGGATTGAGAGTCTTGATTTCTGCCATGGTCGTCAGTTCCTTGGATTAGTTGGGTCAGACTCGCTTCAGCTTCGGCTTGCTGCCGGACCAGCTTGGTCGGTTCTTGACTGCGGCTGCATACCCTACCTAGTTACTCTGGATTAGCCCGCCCATTATAGGCGGATCGGCTCTATTCTTACCGGGGCTACCCGCTGCACGGCCGACTACGTATTGACATCGGAACCTCGCCGTGAAACTGTCACACCAAAGCCGTTTCAGGCGATAACAATAAGCGATGCGCCACTTCAGGAGGACGTTTGCGGAAGCTCTTTGCGGCACTGCGTCAGCACGACCGGCTGACGATCCAGGCGCGCGTTGCTTTACTGGTAGTCGCCTGCATTCTGCCGGCCTGGCTGCTCGCCGCCGCTGTCACCTACGTTTCCTATAAACAGGAACGGTCCAACCTTACGCAACGCACGCTCGAAACCACCCGCGGCCTCATGCGGGTCGTCGAACGTGATCTGGCCGCCAACGTGGCCGCGCTGCAAACCCTTGCCACATCGAGCCAGATCGATCGCCGCGATTTCGCCGCCTTCTACCGCCAGGCGAAGGAGGTGTTGGGGTACACCTCGGGATTCACCATCGTCCTGACCGACGCCTCCGGGCAGCAGGTCGTGAACCTTCTCCGGCCATTCGGCGCCTCACTTCCGCGCCACGGCAATCCTGAGCTGCTGCAGCAGGTACTTGCGACGGCCAAGCCAGCTGTGTCCGACGTCTATATCGGAGGCGTCACCAAGAAACCGCTGGTGGGCATCGAGGTGCCGGTGATTCGCGACGGCAAGGCGCTCTATGGTCTGGCTTTGGGCATGGATCCCAATCATCTTGGCGAAGTCCTGTCGCAGCAGGGTCTGCCCCGGGAATGGGTTATTGGAATCTTCGACCGCACGGGAACGATCGTCGCTCGGGACCGCGCCGCGGAGCAGTTTGTCGGCCGGAAGGCTTCGCCGGCCCTTCTGCAACGAATGCTGCAGGTGCAGGAGGAAGTGCTGGACGTGAGTCCGACGCTGGAAGGCATCCGGGTAATGACTGCCTTCAGCCGATCCTCGCTCTACGGGTGGGCGGTAGCGATCGGGGTCCCGGAGGCCGTTCTGACCGCCGATCTGAGGCGAGACCTCGCGCTTTACTCCGCTGGCGCAGGCCTGCTGCTTTTGATGGGCCTCGGATTGGCCACCTGGATCGGCCGCGGCATCGCCCGGCCGATCCAGGAATTGACAGCCCCAGCCTTGGCGATCGGCAAGGGCGAAGCGGTGTCGATTCCTCCGCTTGGGCTCAAAGAGGCCGATCGAGTGCGACAAGCCCTGCTGGACACGCAGCAGCTTCTGCATCAGCGGGAACGGGAGCGAGACGTAGCCGAAAAGGCGGAGCACGAAATGCTGCTCGCGAAACAGGTGGCCGAGCAGGCGAACGCGGCAAAGGCGGCTTTTCTCTCCACCGTAAGCCATGAACTGCGCACGCCGCTGAACGGGATCCTCGGCTTCTGCCGCTTGCTGATGAACAGCAAGGATGTCACCGCGGAACAGGCACGCCATTTGGATATTATCAACAGCAGTGGCGAACACCTTTTGCATCTCATCAACAATATCCTGGACTTGTCCAAGATCGAGTCGGGCCGCATGGCGCTCGAGGAAATCGATTTCGACCTGCACCGGTTATTGCATGAAATCGCATCGTTGATGCAAGTGCAGGCCGCGGGAAAAGGATTGAGCTTCCGCATGGTCATTTCCCCGGGGGTGTCCCGCTATGCAACCGCAGATGCGGTCAAATTGCGCCAGGTATTGATCAATCTGCTCGGTAATGCGATCAAATTCACCAGGACCGGCGGGGTATCGTTGCGCGCCGAGACCACGCCACAGGAGGCGGCACAGCGAGTTCGCTTTGAGGTGGAAGATACCGGTCCCGGCATCGACGAGAAGGACAGGAGCCGCATCTTCGCCCCGTTCCAACAATTGACCGGCCCGGCCCGCTCAGAAACCGGAACCGGTCTGGGGCTGCACATCAGCAAGCAACTGGTCGAACTCATGGGCGGGGAACTCGGCTTGAGCTCGATACCGGGCAAGGGCACGGTATTCCGGTTCGAGGTTCCGCTGCACACCGCCAGCCCCTCAGCAGAACTCGCCGCAAAATGGACCGGCGCACGCATCATAGGCCTGGCGCCGGGACAACAGAGCTATCGACTGCTCATCGCCGAAGACCAGCCGGAGAACCGTGTGCTCTTGCACTCGCTGCTCGAGCCTCTGCAATTCGATCTGCGCGACGCCGTCGATGGCGGCGAAGCGGTCGCTCTCGCCCAGCAATGGCGTCCGCATCTCATCTGGATGGATATCTGCATGCCGGATATTGACGGGCTGGAGGCCACCAGGCGCATCAAGGCGGCCGGGGCTCAAACCAAGATCGTCGCCCTTACCGCGCGTGCCATGGCGGTTGAGCGGGATGAGATTCTGGCGGCCGGCTGCGACGATTTCATAAGCAAACCTTACCGGGATACCGAGATATTCGAAGCGCTGGAAAAACACCTTGGCGTGCGCTTCCTGTACGACGAAGAACAGCCCTCGACTGCCGGGGAGGGGCAATGCAGTGTGACCCAATTGCGCGAACTCCCGCCGGAATTGATCGAGGAGTTGCGTTACGCCGCGGTGCTGCTGGACATGCGGCGCTGCCTTGAGCTTGCCGCAAAGGTCGAGCGCATCGACGTGGAACTCGGCGCCCGGCTGCGCCGCATGACGGATGAGCTGCGTTTCCACGAGCTGCTTGCGGTGCTGGACGCGGTGACGGCAGGCGGGAGCGCATGAGCGGCGATCGCGTGCACGCCGAGATCATCCCGCGCACGACGCGGCGCGATGAGCGCGCGGGCTCGAGCATGGTTTCCGAATCCGGCTGGCGGCACGCGCCGACATGGGCAGGGGCATTGGTGGCGGGCGTGGGCTTGCTTGCGCTGGCTGGCTGGGGGCTCAGTTTGGATGCATTGAAGAGCGTCGTCCCGGGCCTCGCGACGATGAAGGCCAACACGGCGCTCTGCTTCTTCTTGGCAGGTCTGGCGCTGGCGCTGCACGAACGGCGCGCGCTGCGGTTTGCGTGCGCGGCAATCGTCTGCGCTGTGGCCGGCGTGACGTTGGCCCAATATCTCGCCGGCGCGGACTTCGGCCTGGACCAGCTGCTATTTCGCGACGCGGTCGATCCGCACACGCGTTTCCCGGGACGCATGGTGCAAGCAACCGCGATTGGTTTTGTGCTGAGCGGCGCCGCACTGCTGCTGCTCGGCGCGCAGGCACGGGCGGGCCGCCGGGCGCAGCAAACGCTCGCCGTATGCGTGGGCGTGATCGGCGTCGTTGCCCTGCTCGGCTACGCCTACAACGCTCAGCAGCTTTACCGATTCGCCGGTTACTCCAGCATGGCGCTGCATACGGCGTTATCGTTTGTGCTGCTCGCCATCGGGCTGGTCCTCGCCCGGGAGGACGGGCTGGCCAGCGTGTTGACGACGCCCGGCCCGGCCGCCCAATTGGCGCGTTGGCTGCTGCCGGCGGTGCTGCTGCTGCCGGCGGTTCTCGGCTGGCTGGTCTGGTGGGGGCTGGATCAAGGTTTCTACGGGGTCGGCATGGACCTCGCCCTGCTGGTGCTGGTGTTGATGCTCGCGCTCGCGGCACTGGTGTTCTGGACCGCGCGCGCGCTCGACCGCGCCGATGCGAAACGGCGCCAGGCGGAAGCAGCGCTGCGCGAGAGCCAGCACCGGCTGGCGGTGGCGCTGGAAATCGCGGAGTTGACCGTCTGGGAGTATCGCCAGGACAACGGTCTCATCGAATTCGACCATCGTGCCAACGAGATATTCGGCACGGGCGACCGGCGCGCGATGAGCATCGAGGAGTTCCTGGCCTTCGTTCACGAGGAGGATCGCCCGCGCGTCGCTGCCGATGTCCGCGCCGCGCTCGACCCGGCCGGCGACGGGCTGTACGACACGGAGTACCGGATCGTCAGGCCCGACGGCGCGCAGCGATGGCTCACCGCCCGGGGCCACGCGATCTTCGCAGGCGACGGCGAGCACCGGCGTTTGGTCCGCGTCATCGGCACGGGCATGGACATCACCGAGCGCAAGCAAGCCGAGGAGGCGCTGCGCCAAAGCCGGGAGGATTTGGAACGGGCGCAGACGGTCGGCCAAGTCGGCAGTTGGCGGCTCGACACCCGGCGCAACATCCTGACATGGTCCGACGAGAACCACCGCATCTTCGGTCTGCCCAAGGGAACGCCGATGAGTTATGAGACGTTCTTGAGCACCATCCATCCCGACGACCGCCAATACGTGGACACGCAGTGGCAAGCCGGTATGCACGGCGCGCCGTATGACATCGAGCACCGGATCGTGTTGGACGGACAGGTCAAATGGGTGCGCGAGAAGGCTTACCTGGAGTTCGACGAAACGGGCGCGCTGCGCGGAGGATTGGGGATCACCCAGGACATCACCGAGCGCAAGCGCGCGGAGGATGCGATGCGCGCGAGCGAAGAGCGTTTCTCCGCGATCATCCGCACGGCGATGGATGCGATCATCGCGCTGGATCAGGACCAGCGGATCATCCTTTTCAACGCAGCGGCGGAAAAGATCTTCCGCTGTTCCGCCGCCGAAGCCATCGGCCAAACACTCGACCGATTCATACCGGAACCTTATCGCGAAATTCACCGAACCCACATCGAGACTTTCGGGAGAACCGCCGTGACGGCGCGCTCGATGGCGTCACAGAAGCCGCTTGTCGGGCAACGGGCCGACGGTGAACTCTTTCCCTTCGAGGCAACCATATCGCAGGCGAGTACCCCCGGACAAAAACTCTACACCGTGATTCTGCGGGACATCAGCCAGCGCGAGAAAGCGGAGCAGTTGCTGCGCGAGACCGAAGCCGAGCGCATCAGGGCCGAGCAGTCAAACGAAGCGAAAGCGGCTTTTCTCGCCAACGTAAGCCATGAGCTGCGCACGCCGCTCAACGCGATTCTCGGCTTCGGCCGGCTGATGAGAAACGCCAAGGATGTTACGCCGGAGCAGACACGCCATTTGGACATCATCAACAACAGCGGCGAACACCTTCTGGGACTGATCAACAATGTGCTGGAAATCTCCAAGGTCGAATCGGGTCACGCGGCGATCGAGGAAACCGGTTTCGATCTGCACCGCCTATTGCACGAGATCCGATCGCTGATGCATGTCGAGGCGGACGGGAAAGGATTGACACTCGAAATGGTCCTTTCCCCGGAGATGCCTCGGTATGTCACCGCGGACGAACGGAAACTGCGCCAGGTACTGCTCAACCTGGTCGGCAACGCGATCAAGTTCACCGGGACCGGCGGAATATCCCTGCGGGCCGCGATCACGCCGCGGAAGCCGGAACCATTCGCGTGGGTGCGCTTCGAGGTGGAGGATTCAGGTCCGGGCATGGACGAAAAGGACAGCACCGGCATCTTTTCCGCCTTCGGACGGTTGCGCAGCATGCCAGGCGCGCAAACCGGAACCGGTCTGGGGTTGTACATCAGCAAGCAATACGTCGAACTCATGGGCGGAACGATCGGTTTCACGACCAGACCGGGCCGTGGCTCGGTCTTCTATTTCGAGATTCCACTGCGCCCCACCGACCGATCAGACCGAGTCCCGGCAGTATCGGACCGCGGGCGAATCGCCGGCCTCGCACCGGGACAACATCGCTATCGGCTGCTCATCGCCGAGGACCAGCGGGAGAACCGCGAGCTTCTGCACGCTTTGATCGAGCCGCTGGGATTCGATCTGCGCGACGCCGCCAACGGCCGCGAGGCGGTGGCGCTATGCGAGCAGTGGCATCCGCACCTCGTCTGGATGGACATCCGCATGCCCGAAATGGACGGGCTCGAAGCCACGCGGAGAATCAGGACAAGCGCGATCGGGTCCAAGACCAAGATCGTCGCCGTGACCGCCCACGCCCTGGAAGAAGAACGGCAGGAGATTCTGGCGGCGGGCTGCGACGATTTCATCCGCAAGCCCTACGGCGATGCGGAGATATTCGAGGCTCTGACGAAGCATCTGGGCGTGCGCTTCGTGTACACGGAATCGCAGGCGGCGAACATCATCGATGCAGGCGAATCGGCTGGGGCGCAGCTCGAAAGGCTGCCCGCGGCATTGCTCGGCGAGTTGCGCGAGGCTGCAGTGCTGCTCGACGGCGATCGCTGCCTGGAGGTGGCCGGAAGAATCGTCGCTATCGACGACAAACTCGGCGCGCGGCTGCGCGGCATGGTGAAGAACCTGCAGTTCAAGGAACTGCTTACACTGCTAGACTCATTTGTGCCAGGGACGACCGCATGAACGCGAACACTGATGCAGCTCCCGCCGGCGATATTCTGGTCGTCGACGATACGGTGGCCAATCTCAAGTTATTGGCCAATATCCTGACCGAAGCCGGCTATCGGGTACGGCCGACGAGTGACGGCGAATTGGCCCTGCGCAGCGTGCAGGCCAAGCAGCCCGCGCTGATCCTGCTGGACATCCGGATGCCCGGAGTCGACGGATTCGAAGTCTGCCGCCGCCTGAAAGCAGACGAGCGCACGCGCGACATCCCGGTCATCTTCTTGAGCTCTCTCACGGACACCGCCGACAGGACCAAGGGATTCGAGCTCGGCGCGGTCGACTACATCGACAAGCCCTACCATGCCCAGGAGGTTCTGGCGCGGATCAAAACGCACCTGGCCCTGTCCGCGGCAAGAGAGCAGCTCAGGATTCAAAACCTGCAATTGCAGCAGGCCAATGAGCAGTTGACTCGGGAGGTGGCCGAGCGCAAGCGGGCGGAGGAAGCCCTCGAAGCGGCGCTGACGCGCACGCAGGAGTTGAACCAAGCTCTGCGCGAGAGCAGGGACCGGCTGGACGAGATTTACCGTTCGGTCGGTGAAGGCATCGTCAGCGTCGATGAGGAGCAGCGCGTGGTCCTGTTCAATTCAGCGGCCGAGCGCTTGTTTGGACACCCCGCCGCCGCCATGATCGGCCGGTCCCTGAGCGTTCTGCTCCCGGAACGCTTCCGCGCGTCGCACGAACAGCACGTTCGCGCCTTTGGCGCGACCGGGCAGAGCAACCGTTCGATCGGAACGTACGGGCAGATCTGCGGAGTGCGCGCAAGCGGCGAGGAATTCCCGATCGAGGCCACGGTGTCGCAATCCGGCGTATCGCCCAATAGACTGTTCACGGTCATCCTGCGCGACATCACCGAGCGCAGACAGGCCGAGCAAGTGCGCGAGCAGCTCATGCGGCAACTGGAGGCGCTGAGCGCGCGGCTCGCTACAGCCCAAGAGGAAGAGAGCCGCAGAATCGCCTACGAATTGCACGAGGAGTTGGGGCAACAACTGATGGCCTTGAAGTTCTATCTCCAGATGGCGGGGTCCGGTGCCGGCGGCGCGCAGACGGATACTCCCCAGGATCAAGCGCTCGCCGTGACGGCGCACGCAACCACGCTAATCCGCAAATTGGTGATGGATCTCGCTCCCCCAGAGTTGGAAGACTTCGGGCTCGACGCGGCACTGCACGCATACTGCGAGCGGCAGGCTGCGGCAGGCGGCTGGAAGTTGCATATTGACGCCACGAAGCCCGACGTACGGGCGCCCAGGCAAGTGGAGAAGGCCTGCTTTCGCGTGTTGCAGGAGGGCCTGCGCAACGTCTTGCACCATGCGAAGGCGACCGAGGTCTGGGTTCATTTGCACCAGAGCGCCGATGAACTGGAACTCGGGATACGCGACAACGGAAACGGGTTCGACTGCAATGCCGGCCACGAGGGAAATGGGAGCGAGCCCGGAAACCTCGGACTGTTCGGAATGCAGATTCGGGCCAAACACGTCGGCGGGTCGGTCGAGATCAAGTCCACGACGGGCGCCGGTACCGAGATTCGGGCGGTTTTCCCCTTACTTGTCGCTTCCGCTGGGCCCATCTGAGGTTCGCGCCGTCTTCCCACTGATCGCCTCTCCGAGCTAACATCTCTGCCATACCCACCTGTGCCAGCCGTTGCCCTTCTGCCGGTGCGGCCTGCCTATCGTTCAGTGCGAAATCCGCATTGCTGAAAGCCAAACCGAGGGTCAACCCCACCCATTCCGTTGACGTTTGGCTTACGTTACCTTTTGTCAATAGATATTTGTTGCAACCACGATGGCTCTTTGGCACAAAACTGGCTAGGCTCCGGCTGGCAATTCATGCTTCAACATAAGGAGCAAAAAAATGGAGTGGAAGGAGGAGTTCTCGGTCGGCATTCCCGAGATCGATAAACAACACAGGGTTCTCATCGATTGCATTTCGGATTTGGAGCAGGCGGTAGGCACGCAGCAACGTTGGTCCGCCGTGCACTCGACCATTGGCCGGCTTACCCAATACACGCAGGTTCATTTCGCGGTCGAGGAAAGCCTGATGCAGATTCACGGCTACCCCGACCTTGCCCCGCATGCGGCCGAACACCAGCGATTCGCGTCACGCTTGGAAGCACTGCACGAAGAGTCGCTCCGTGTCGAGATTTCGGCGCACATGATTGCTTTCCTGCAAGACTGGCTGCAACACCACGTCATGACAGGGGACAAGGATTACGCTTCTTTTTTTCCCGGCGTAGTCGTGGTGAAGGCGGCCCTAGATCCGTCCGCGGCTATCGGAAACAAACCGAAGAAACGCTCGGCAGGCGCTCGCCAGGACTAGAACGGCCCTGCAGCGACCCGATAGCGCGGCCCGGCCTGATCGCGCTCCGACGAGAGCAGCACGAATCCGTTCACTGTCCATCGCACCGAATCGAGCGCCGGCATCTCCTTGGGCGGCCGGGCATTGCGCAGCAGGGTGATGTGCGGCACAAAGGGTTTGAGGTCGAATTGAAAACCGCCGGCCGTTAGCGCACCGCGCAGTTCGTCCACCATCGAGACCAGATCTGCGGGAACTTCGCTCGCGCCGAGCCACGCGATTTTGTTGTGCTTCCAGTAGCCTGGTTGATCGAGGACGAGGTCGAACTTGCGCGAGGCGACTTTCGCAGCGACCCTCGCCAGCGCGTCGATGCGGTCGCGCTCGATCATGCCGAGAAAGGCGATGGTGATGTGCAGGTTCTCGGAGCGCATGCGCCTGCCGCCGCAGCGGCTGTAAGAGGCCTCGACCCAACGGGTAAGCGCGTACCGCGCCCGCTCATCGGGCCACAGCGCGAAAAACAAGCGGGAGGCCTTGGGTTCTATGGCGCGCCCAGCGCTGCGATCGATTCAGGCGGCGGCGTCGATCGCCGCTATCGCCTCGGCGGCAATGCCCTCGCCGCGGCCGATTGCGCCCAACCGCTCGGCGGTTTTGCCTTTCACGTTGACGCAGGATTCCGGCAGTCCGAGATCGGCGGCGATATTCTTCACCATAGCCGGGACGTAGCCTGCGATCCGCGGCGCCTGCGCGATCAAGGTCGCATCGACATTGGCGATGCGGTAACCGGCCTCGCGCACTCTGGCCACCGCCGCGCGCAGCAGCAAACGGCTGTCGGCATCCTTCCAGCGCGGATCGGTATCCGGGAAATGCCGCCCGATGTCCCCGAGCGCCGCTGCCCCAAGCAGCGCGTCGGTGATCGCGTGCAGCAGCACATCGGCATCCGAATGGCCTGCGAGACCCTTTTCGAACGGGATATCGACCCCGCCGATCACGAGCCTGCGCCCGGCGGCAAGAACGTGCACATCAAATCCGGTTCCGACTCTCATGCTGGTCCCCGATAGGCGCCAATAGGAAAATGGGGTCAGAGTAACATTTCCCAAACGCCTTCAACCGTGCGGCGTCGGTTTGATGAAATGTTACTCTGACCCCATTTTCCCTGACCCCATTTTGCTAAGTATCAACTCCGCCAACTCGAGATCGGCCGGATAGGTCACTTTCAGATTGGTGCTGCGGCCCTGGACCAGCTTGGGCCTGAGTCCCATGGCCTCAACTGCCGCAGCCTCGTCCGTGGCCTCGGGGTGCTCGCCCAGCGCTCGCAGCAGAACGGTATGGCGAAACATCTGCGGCGTCTGTGCCTGCCACATCCTATCGCGCGGCTCGGTGGCGAGGATGCGCCGCTCGTCGTCGGCGCGCTTGAGCGTGTCGGCCACGGGCACGGCGAGAATGCCGCCGACCTCGTCGTCGCTCACCTCGGCGATCAATCGCGTCAGCTCGGCTTTGCCCAGGCACGGCCGTGCGGCATCGTGCACCAGGACCCAATCGCCGGCGTCCACCGCGCTCGCGCTAGCGATGATTCCGTTCAGCACGCTGTCCCTGCGGTTCGGGCCGCCGCAATAGAGCGGAGCGAGACGTTCGCCGAATTCGCTCCAATCGTGCTTTCTGAACGCCTCGTCGCCTGCTGCCAGCACCACGAATACGGTGTCGATTTCCCTTGCGGCAAGCAGGCTTTGCACGGCATGACCCAGCATCGGCTTGCCGGCAAGCCGATGGTATTGCTTAGGCGCCTCGTCGCCGAAGCGCGACCCGCTGCCGGCTGCGGGAATGAGGCCGAAGAATCGCGATGTCACTGAAATTTCGCGCAAAATCCGAAATGGCCAAACGGTATAATTATAAGTTGTTCCCGCGTTCGAAACGCGCGCCCGCATTCAAGGCACCGTTTAACGCGGGTTTTGCCGTTTCTGCGCCCTTATTGCGCTTGCTTACTCCGCCAAGTTTTCACGCCGGAACCATGCAGAATCTTGCCGTACTCGTCGACGAAAAGGCTCCGGCACGCTCGCGCCTATTCGGTTCGAGCGACGCGCTGGCCCTCGCACGTGCGGCCGCGCGCGCTTCACCTGTTGTGGCGATCTGCGCCTACGCGCGCGACGCGCAGCGCTTGCGCGAGGAAGTCGCCTGGTTCGCGCCGCAGCTCAGGGTGTGCCTGCTGCCCGACTGGGAAACGCTTCCGTACGACGGCTTTTCTCCCCATCACGATCTGGTATCGGAGCGCCTGGCGACGCTTTACCGGATCCAGCAGCGCGACTTCGATCTTGCCATCGTGCCCGCAACCACCGCGCTGTGCCGCCTCGCCCCGCCTGCATTTCTCGCTGCCTATACTTTCTTCCTCAAACAAGGCGGCACGATCAAGCTCGATGCGCTGCGAGCGCAGATGACTCTTGCCGGCTATCAACACGTGACCCAAGTGGTCGCCCCGGGTGAATACTGCGTGCGCGGCGGCCTGATCGACCTTTTCCCCATGGGCAGCCCGCTGCCGTATCGCATCGACCTGGAAGACGAGGCGATCGAGTCGATTCGCACCTTCGACGTCGATACCCAGCGCACCATCTACAAAGTGAGCGAGGTACGCCTGCTGCCGGCGAGGGAGTTCCCGATCGACGACGAGGGGCGCAACCGGTTCCGCAGCCGTTTTCGCGAGTCCTTCGAGGGAGATCCGTCGAAGAGCTCCATTTACAAGGACGTTTCCAATGGCGTCATGCCCGCCGGCGTCGAGTCGTACTTGCCGCTTTTCTTCGAGGCCACGGCGACGCTGCTCGATTACCTGCCGCCGCAGACTTCACTGTGCTTGCACCACGACGTGCACACCGCTTTCACCGAGTTTTGGCGCGACACGCAATCGCGCTACCAGTTGCTGCGCGGCGACCGCATGCGGCCGCTGCTGCCGCCAGGTGAGTTGTTTCTCACCGCCGAGGAGTTTTTTGTCGGGGCCGGAGAATTCGCGCGCACGGACATCCGTGCCGCTTCGGAGGGCGAAACGCGGTCCGACATCACAACCGGAGCCCTGCCGGAGCTTGGCGTGGAGCGCCGTGCAGCGGACCCTCTGCGCAGGCTCAAGGAGTTCCTGTCCGGCTCGGGGCGCCGTGTGCTGTTGCTCGCCGAATCGGCCGGCCGGCGCGAAACCATCACCCAGTACCTGGCCGAATATGGGCTGAAGCCGGAATCCTGCGCGGGCTTTCAGGATTTCCTCGATTCGCAGGCGAGATTCGCACTCGCAGTGTCCCCGCTCTCGAACGGATTTCTCCTCGATCCCGGCGCCTTGGCCCTCATCACCGAGTCCGAGCTCTATGCCGGCACGGCGCGTGCGGGCGCCGCGCGCAACAAGGCGCTGCAGACCTCGGTCGAGGGCATGCTGCGCGACCTATCGGAGCTGCGCGCGGGCGACCCGGTGGTGCACCTGCAGCACGGCATCGGCAGGTACAGGGGACTGGTGAATCTCGAATTCAACGAGGGCACCAAAGGCCAGATGCAGGAATTCCTGCTGATCGAATACGCGGACAACGACAAGCTGTACGTGCCGGTGGCGCAATTGCACGCGATCAGCCGCTACTCGGGCGGTCCGGCGGAGGCCGCGCCACTGCACCGGCTCGGCGGCGACGCCTGGGACAAGGCCAAGCGCCGCGCGGCCGCGCAGGTGCGCGACACCGCCGCGGAATTGCTGCATCTGTACGCGCAGCGTGCCGCGCGCCAAGGACGCTCGTTCAAGACCAGTCAGCACGACGTGGAGGCCTTTGCCGAAGGCTTCGGTTTCGAGGAGACCGCGGACCAGTCCGGGGCCATCGACGCGGTGATCTCCGACATGCGCCAGGGAAAACCGATGGATCGGTTGATCTGCGGCGATGTCGGTTTCGGCAAGACCGAGGTTGCCCTGCGCGCGGCATTCATGGCGGTAGCCGACAGCATGCAGGTGGCCGTCCTCGCGCCGACCACGCTGCTCGCCGAACAGCACTTTCAGACCTTCTCCGACCGTTTCGCCGATTGGCCTGCCAGGCTCGCCGAGCTGTCGCGGTTTCGCACCGGCAAGGAAACCTCCGCGGCGCTCAAGGGAATCGCCTCGGGAGAGATCGACATCGCAATCGGCACGCACAAGCTGCTCTCGCGCGACGTCAAATTCGCGCGCCTGGGCCTGGTGATCGTCGATGAGGAGCACCGCTTCGGCGTGCGCCAGAAAGAGGCGCTCAAGCGCCTGCGCGCCGAGGTCGACGTGCTCACTCTCACCGCGACGCCCATTCCGCGAACGCTCGCGATGGCGCTGGAGGGCATGCGCGACCTGTCGGTAATCGCGACGGCCCCCGAGCGGCGCCTGGCGATCAAGACTTTCGTCGCCACGTATTCTCCCGGCGTCATACGCGAGGCTTGCCTTCGCGAACTGAAGCGCGGCGGCCAGATCTACTTTCTGCACAACGAGGTCGACACCATAGAAGGGCAGCGCGAGCGGCTGGAGAAGCTTGTCCCGGAGGCGCGCATCGCCATCGCGCACGGGCAGATGCGCGAGCGCGACCTGGAACGCGTGATGCGCGAGTTTCTGCAGCAACGCCACAACCTGCTGCTGTGCTCGACCATCATCGAGACCGGCATCGACATTCCGACCGCCAATACCATTGTCATCAATCGCGCCGACAAGTTCGGCCTGGCGCAATTGCATCAGTTGCGCGGGCGCGTGGGACGCTCGCATCACCAAGCCTACGCCTACCTGCTTACGCCCCCGGGGGAAGCGCTTTCGGCGGCGGCGAAAAAACGGCTCGAGGCGATCCAGGCGATGGAGGAACTGGGCTCGGGCTTTTACCTCGCCATGCACGACCTGGAGATTCGCGGAGCGGGCGAAGTGCTGGGCGAATCGCAGTCCGGCGAGATGCAGGAGATCGGCTTCAACCTCTATGCCGACATGCTCGACCACGCCGTGCGCTCGCTCAAGGCCGGGCGCGAGCCGGACTTGGCGCAGCCGTTCGGCGTCGCAACCGAGATCAATCTGCACCTGCCCGCCCTGCTGCCCGCCGACTACTGCGCCGACGTGCACGAGCGGCTGGTCATCTACAAACGGCTCGCCAACTGCGATTCGATCGAAAGCGTCGACGCCATGCAGGAAGAACTGGTCGACCGCTTCGGCGCCTCGCCGCCCGCAGTGCGCTCGCTGCTCGATGCGCACCGGCTGCGCATTTTGGGCAAGCCGCTCGCCCTCGCGCGGCTCGATGCAAGCTCCGAGACCATACAGCTCCAGTTCGGACCGCATCCGCCGCTCGATCCCGGCAGGGTCATCGCCCTAGTGCACAAGAACCCCGGCTGGCGGCTGGCCGGCCCGAGCAAACTGCGCGTCGAGCGGGTGACCGAGGACCTCGAGGAACGCGTACGCGCCACCCGGCAGGTGATCGAGACGCTGCGGGGGGCGGTGGTGGAGTAGCAGCCTTTGAGCTGACTGAAGTCTTCGGTGAAGAATCTTCCTGCCATCAAGGACGCAAGGGTCGGGTTGCTCGCAACCCGACCCCTTAGAAATCGACGGTCAGTCAGCCGACCGCGGCCTTGCGCGCTGCGCGCGCCAACCGGGTTTTCAGCACGGATAAAGAAACATCCGTACTGAAAACCCGGTTACGGATAACGTACTAAATGCAATAGGTCAGTTAGAAAAAGGCAAGAGCGTCCCGAGCTGACCCGCGGCAGCGAATCAGGCAATGATAAAGAGCGAACAACAGTGTGACCAGCGGTCTTCCGCGACATCCGGGTGCCTCGATTTACCATAGTGGAAACAAGATTCACGGCCCACCGGCCTGATCTTCACCGTACCTAAAACAATATAAGCAGCCCAGCGGAAGGTCCAAGCATTATCTACAGGGTCCCCGTCTAGGACGGCGCCCCAACGGCCCTACTGAGAGGGATCGATCCACTGGGCAAACTCTGTTCGAAGAACCGTCGATACGGCTGGTTCTTCTTGATCATTCCATAGGCGACGCGCGCCATCTTCGCCGCGATCGCCGTCAGTGCCTTGCGCTTGAGATCGGCATCCTTGGGATTGGCGCTGATATAGCGGTCATACTTCTCCCTAAACGAGTTCTCTCGGATCCGCACTGCTACTTGGCCAGCCAACCAGAATGCCAGGCGCAACCGGGCGTTTCCCCGCTTGGAGAGTTGTTCTCGGCCGCGATAGACGCCGGACTGGTTCTTGGCCAGATCGAAGCCACAATATTTCAGAAACTGTCGATGATGCCGAAAGCGTCGAACGTCCCCTGCCTCGGCCAGGATAGTCAAGGCAATGACCGGGCCGATCCCGGGTAGTGACTTGAGATTCTCATAATCTGGATTGCCGCATAGAACCGATTCGGCTTTTGCGTCGATCTCCTCTCGCAGTTCCGTTATGTGCTGGTAGTGCCGCAGCGTCATGCGAAAGGTTTCAACAGCCAGGCTATCCGTGGCATGCGGCAACGCCGCAGAATGGCCGGCTAATTGCCATATCTCAGTAAGCCTGGCGCGCTTGTTGACCTTGCGCCCCACCAGGTCCCAAGCGGCTTGCACGAACTGGTCGCACGCCAGCTGCCGGACGTGTGCTGGTGTCGGAAACTCGATCATGAACCGCACCCACCACTCGTTGCGGCTGGCGACCCAGTAACGATGCATCTCAGGAAAGTAAAGCGGCAGGTGGTGATTGATGATTGAGTGCTGAACCCTGGTCCGGGCGCGCGACACTTGGTAGTAGGTCTTTGAAAGTTCTTGCAGGTCGTGATTGCCGGCCAGCATCGGATCCACGTAAGTCTGCACGCGGCCCTGTTTGAGCATTTCCAGGATCACGCCGGCGTCCTTGGGATCGTTCTTGTCCCGGGAATTGAACATGGCTTCGCGATACCGGGCCTGCGCGACCGAGGAGACCCCCGAAACTTCAACGTCGGCCTGCAAGAGGCGATGGGCGATTGGCCGGTGATAATCTCCGGTTGGTTCCAGCGCAGCATGACATCGGCCGCCGAGTCCGTGCAGGAATTCAATCAGGCGATCGAAATCCTCGGCGCTGTTGGCCATTTTGAAGCGATGCCGCTCTCCGCTGGTCGTCTCGATCAACACGGCATTCCAGTAGCGGGCCACATCGATTGCAACCCAATGACAGTCGGACTTAACATGTGTAGTGTCAGCCATCTTGGCAGCCTCCTTCGGACGTAGAGAACCCAAAGGATGCCCGCTGCCTTGATCGGCTGACAACCATTCTGCATTTACTACGGCACGGACGGCTTGGCGCTTCATATGAGATCGTCGATTGTGCACGAATGGTCTTTTCATCCGGGACGCAATGAGCCGGGGTGCTCGCAACCCGACCCCTTCAACGCCGGGGCTGAGCCGGACCAGCCGAATCAACGAAGCTGGTTTTGCCGTTTATCAATCTCCCTCTTTCGTGCGGTTGCACGCAACCGCACGAAAGAGGGAGACAAATTTAGAAATCAAATCTTCGCCAAATTTGTCAACGGTGGCTCGGCCCTCAGGCCCGCGCACCCAATGTGAATCGGAACGTCGCGCCTTGCCCCGGCGCGCTCTCGGCCCATACCCGGCCGCCATGGCGCTCGACGATGCGCTTGACGATGACCAGACCCACGCCGGTGCCGGGAAATTCGGACGCTTGATGCATGCGCTGGAAGACTCCGAAAAGCTTGTCCGCATAGTTCATGTCGAATCCGGCGCCATTGTCGCGCACAAAAAAGACGGCCCCTTCCGGGCCAGGCTCGACTCCGATCGACACGTTCGGCGAAGCCACCTTGGCGCTGAACTTGAAGGCATTGTCGAGCAGATTTTGGAATACCTGACGCAACAGCCCCGGGTCTCCGGTTACCGCGGGCAGTTGCGCCACCTCCACGTGCGTCTTCGGATGTTCGGCGAGCGCGGTCCGAACCGCCTCGGCAACCAGGGCGTTCAGATCGACCGGGCGCATATTGAGCCCCGCGCGCCCAAGGCGCGAGAGCCGCAACAGGTCGTCGATCATCTCCCCCATGCGCAGGGAATTATGAACGATGCGATCGAGCATTTGCCGGCCGCCGGCGTCGAGCAGCTTTGCATAATCCTGCTGGATTATTCCGGTGAAGCCGACCAGTGCGCGCAGAGGCGCCCTCAAATCGTGAGACACCGAATACGAAAACGAATCCAGTTCCCGGTTGGCGCTCTCCAATTCCCTGGTGCGCTCGGCCACCCGTCGCTCCAGCGATTCGTTGAGTGTCAGAATTTCCTTTTCCAAACGCTTGCGCTCGGTGATATCCCGGGCGATCACCGAGTACCCAACGATCTCCCCAATGGGGCCCTTGATCGGGGAAAACGTCAGCGCCACATTGATGCGCCTGCCGTCTTTGGTCAAGCGCACGGTTTCCAGATTCGAAATCCCCTTGCCCTTCTCGACGGATCCAAGGAAAGCCTCGAAATCTTGGCGCATATCCTCGGGAATGAGGATCCGCACCTGCTTGCCTACGATTTCCTCCGCGCGGTAGCCGTAGAGCGCTTCCGCCCCCGCGTTCCAGTTCGTCACGATTCCGGCCATGTCTGCGGCGGAAATCGCATCGTTCGAGGATTCCACAATTTCCGCCAGTCGGGTTTGCAGGCGCTCGTGCCGGGCTTTGAGTTCGAATGTTTCGATCGCGTAGGAAAGATCGCCGCATATTTCAACCAGGAGCGCCTGTACGTCCGGCGAGAAGAATTCCTTTTGAGTGGAGTACAGATTGATGACGCCGGAAAACGACTGGCCTGAACGAACGGGCACGGCTGCGGCAGAAGCGACGCCGAAGTCCTTCAGGAACATGCGCCAGGGCGCCGTAACCGGGTCTGAGAACACGTCATTGCAGAAATACGGAGTACCGCTCCGCGTCGAGATCCCCGTTGGCCCCCGTCCTTCCGGCCGCTCGGGGTCGACGCTGACATGCATGCCCTCGATGAAGGGCGCCATTGAGTTGCTCCACGCCTCGGGCACGATCCATTGGGTATCCTCGTCGACAAATCCGATCCATGCCGCCTCCCACCCGCCGTGTTTCGCGGCAATCTCGCACACCCGCTGACAAAGCTCGCGGCGATTGGTCGAGCGAACGATCGCCCCGTTCACCCCGCTCAACGTCTTGTACAAGCGATTGAGCGCAGCGATCTCGTTCTCGCGGCGCTTGCGATCGGTGATGTCCCGTGCCGAGCTGAACAGCACCTTCTTGCCGTCCAACTCAAGCGCGTTGCGGGTGATTTCTACATCCAGGAAGCTCCCATCTCGACGCCGATGCCGGCCCTCGAATTTAGAGGAGCCTCCAATCTCCAGGTACTCTCTGAGACGATACCTGAGATCCTCCGGCGACACGTGATGCACCCATTTTGAAACATTCGCACCGATCACCTCTTCCCGGGAATATCCGTGCATTCGACAGAACGAGTCGCTCACCTCCAGCACGTTGCCGTCCGCGTCTAGAATATGAACGCCGTCGCTCGAATTGCGCAGGAACGCCTGGTTCCGGCGGCTCTCCCTTGTCAGCGCGTTTTCAGCCCGCTTGCGTTCGGTGATGTCTCGTGCCGAATTGAACAGTACTTTCCTGCCGTCCAGCTCGAGCGCATTGCCGGTGATATCGACGTCCACAATGCTGCCGTCGCGACGCCGATGCCGGGTCTCGAATTCGGAGGTGCCTTCGTTCTCGATCTGCTCTTTGATGCGGCACCTGAGCTCGTCGGGCGACCATTGCGCATCCCATTTCGAGACGTTCGCACCCACCAGTTCGTCCCTGGAATACCCGAGCATCCGGCAAAACGAGTCGCTCACCTCCAGCACGTTCCCATCGGCGTCGACAATGTGGACGCCGTCGCTTGAATTGCGCAGAAACGCCTCGTTGCGGTAACTCTCCCGTGCAAGTGCGTTTTCAGCACGCTTGCGTTCGGTGATATCACGGACAAAAGCAACGACATGCCCCTCCTTGCTGTCCCGCAGATAATTCATGCTTATTTCGACATCGACGATCGCACCGTCTTTTCGCTTCCACCGGCCCTGGAATCGGTCGCCGCCGGTTTCCTTCAGCCGCCGGCCGCGTTCCGCAATCTGCTCCGGCGATTCGTCCGCCACCAAATTCCTGATGTTCATTCCGAGCATCTCGCTCGAGCCATAGCCGGTGATCCCCGCCAGAGCCGCATTGACTTCGAGGATCTGCCGACTTCCCTCATCGACAACCATGTACCCGTCCAGGGATGCTCTGGCCGCGGCAGCGTAGCGCTCGGCCAGTCGCACGCGTTTCAGGGTCAACGCCTGCGAATGCCGGCGCCACAGAAGCCTGGCGATGCCGCCGGAGAGCACCAGGAATAAAGCCACCAGCGCCGTGATGGTCGCCGCCAGTATGTGAACAGGTCCTGCAACTTCGTCGCGATCGACCTTGGACAGCATGACCCATGGGGTTCCCGGCACTGGATATGCTGCCGCGATGACCTCGATGCCGCGGGAGTCGCGCGCCTCGATCAGGGTTTCGCCCTTCAGGATCGCCCGCGTCCCCAGACGCTGCTCTTCCCCGATCGGGAACCGGATCGACAGAGGCGGCGCCGATGGGTCCTGTTTCAGCGGGCTGAGTATCACGACTTCATTGCCTTCGCGCCGAATCAGGCTCGTTTCGGCGCTGGGACTTGGGGTGGGCCAACTGCTGAGGAGCGGGAAAAGATTCTTCCGGCCGTCAATCTCGAGAAATACAGCGCCTATCACGCGGCCATTGCCCTCACCGTTCTGGAACACCGGATAAGCCACGCCGTAGTCCGGCAGACCATCGGGACCGATGTGAATGTCAGCGAGTGCAGGTTGTCCTTTCCCGAGCGCCGCTTCCAGGGCCGCGCGTTCAAAGGGGTGAGGCTTAGCATCGGGGGGAGAAGCGACGATACGAAGCAGCGAATCTGTTATGAAAATGTTCTTGTAACCGTGCGCCTCCGCGGTATCGGCAATCACTTTGACAACAATGCGCTCGCTTTCCTCCCGCGCCACTCTTGTGCGTCTTCCGCCCAGAATGCTCGGCACTGCAGGTCGCACGCTGAACAGGCGCGCATCTCTCGTTTTACCGTCGATCATGACGGCGATCTGGTCGCTCTTGAGCTTGGCGATGGCGAGGAGGTTCTCCTGCGCCTCTCTGAGAACTCTGCCGGAAAAATAGTTGAACGATATATGCGCAGCGCCGAGGATGACCGCCACGGCCAGCGCAAACGCAAACAGCATCAGCCTTTGCGCGGATCCTACTGGGGCCGGACCGCCGGTCCCGTTTCCGTTCTTGATCACCGTGTTCAGCGCAGCTCGCGTCATGGGAGTTTCACGGATCGGACAGCCCATTTATGCCAGATACTTCCGGGACAGGACACTAGCGGTCAACGACTGATCCGCAGTTGTCGCAGGTCAAACGGCGGCAACTTTTCGATTACGCCCCGGGTTCCGGTTTGCACTTGGCGAACAGCACCGTGCCCGCCTCTTCGAGCATGGCTTCATCCCCGCTGGTCGAGAGCACGGTGCGCCCGTTGCTGAATTTCGATCCGGCGGTCGAGCCCTCGGCATCGAGGCGAAACTCGCGCTCCGGGAAAATGATCATCGCGTATCTGTTGTCAGCACCGTATCGGACGATCAGCTTCTTTCCGGCCTCGCAGGCGTAGTACTTCGCCCCGGGAGCGATTCGCGGCACCTCGCCGCCCGAGCCCTCGCCCCAGGGCCACCAGCCGCCGCCTGCGCAGCCGGCCAACAATGTCGCGGCGGCGACAATTGCCGCGGCAATGCCTGCGAACCGCTGCGAAATAAACTTGCTGCGAAATGATCCAGGGGAATACGAAAGCATGTTTCTCCTTGTTCTTCGCTGCTGCAACTGGACTTGAATCGCACCCAATGTGCGCTTCGGCTGCCGGACCAGCCCATCGAGCGCGGGCTCGCGCGTCGCGTACCGCGATGCTAGCGTAAATCTTCCCCGAGGGCCCGGCTTGAGTAAACGCCTTGCTCAGCCGCCTTGCGTTGCCTTCGCGCCACGACTCGCGTAGTCTTCGCGTTTCGCAAGATGCGTCTTGCTTTCACCGGCTTACGGAGACTAAGAATGTCCGATCAAATCAAATACGTGCTCGACGAGAGCCGCATCCCGAAATTCTGGTACAACATCGCCGCCGACCTGCCCAAGCCGCCGCCTCCAGTACTGCATCCGGGCACGCACCAGCCGATTGGACCGGCCGACCTCGCGCCCCTGTTTCCTACCGAGCTGATCATGCAGGAGGTATCCACGGAGCGCCAGATCGAGATTCCACAACCGGTTCGCGACGTCTACCGGCAGTGGCGTCCGTCGCCGCTTTACCGCGCCCGGCGCCTGGAAAAAGCGCTGCAGACTCCGGCCAAGATCTACTACAAGTACGAGGGTGTGAGTCCGGCAGGCAGCCACAAGCCGAATACCGCGGTCGCGCAGGCCTTCTACAACAAGGACGCGGGAGTCAAGAAATTGACCACCGAGACCGGCGCCGGCCAGTGGGGATCGGCGCTTTCCTTCGCGGGACAGATTTTCGGCCTCGAAGTGAAGGTATTCATGGTGCGCATTTCGTACAACCAGAAGCCTTATCGCCGAGCGCTCATGGAAACCTACGGCGCGACCTGTATCCCCTCGCCTTCGAATGAGACTCAGTCGGGCCGGGCGATTCTAGCCCAGCGGGCGGACCATCCCGGGAGCCTCGGCATCGCCATCTCCGAAGCCGTGGAGGTGGCTGCACAGAACGAGGACACCAAGTACTCGCTGGGTTCGGTGCTGAACCACGTGCTGACGCACCAGACCATCATCGGTCAGGAAGCGATGGCGCAGATGGACATGGCGGGCGACTATCCCGACATCATCGTAGGCTGCACCGGCGGCGGATCGAATTTTGCCGGTATCGTGTTTCCGTTTTTGGGCGCCCAGCTTCGTGGCGGCAAGAAGGTCCGCATCGTCGCTGTCGAGCCCTCGGCCTGCCCCAGCCTCACCCGCGGCAAGTATGCATTCGATTTCGGCGATACCGCGCATCTCACGCCTCTGGTGAAGATGCACACCCTCGGCTCGACCTTTACCCCGCCCGGATTCCACGCCGGCGGGCTTCGTTACCACGGCATGGCGCCGATGGTCTCGCATATCAAGGAGCTAGGCCTGATGGAAGCAGTGGCCTACACGCAAATGAAATGCTTCGAGGCCGGCGTTCAATTCGCGCGAACCGAGGGGATCGTGCCCGCGCCTGAAGCCAATCACGCAGTGCGCGGCGCCATCGACGAAGCGATACGTTGCCGCGAGGAAGGCAAAGCGAAAACGATCCTGTTCAACCTGTGCGGCCACGGCCACTTCGACATGCAGGCGTACATCGATTACTTCGCGGGAAACCTGAAGGATCTCGCCTACGACGAGAGCGAATTGGCGATGGCTCTTGCCGGACTGCCTTCGGTGATGGAAGCTTCGGTGATGGAATCACAGTAAAAGGCGGTTTTGCCTTTTATCAATCTCCCCCTTTTTGCAAAATGGGGTCAGAGTAACATTTCGCTAACGCAAAGCCGCGTTGGTTCGGTACGTTTTGGAAATGTTACTCTGACCCCATTTTGCCGCCCGCGCGACGCGCGAAAGCTGCGGCGTCGGCATCCAGCCTGAGGGCAAGCGCAGCCTTGCCTGACGCTTCCGATTGGGCAATCGGCGCGGCCGCACGCTGGGCTTGTTCCGCTTGCGGGTTAGAAGCGATAGTTCGTTCGCCTTCAAGACCCGATTGCCAGTTGCCCGCCGCGTATCCGAGCGCCAGTGCGAGCAGCGCCGATGCCACCGGGACGCGCAGTCTGCCGGCCAGGCGTGCAATCACAAGCGCCCTGCGCGCGCGCTTTGCCTGACTGGTTCCCGAGCTTGCCGTCCGCGCCGCTGCGCGCGCCGCGGCAGCCTCCGACTCCAATTGTGCGCGCTCTTGGAACAAGCGTAGCGCCGTCTCCTCCGCCTTCTCTTTCGTCTCCATGGCGGCGGCGCGTCTTTGCTCCGCGGCCAGGCGCGCGCGCGCTTTTTCGATCGATCGCGCTTCCGTCGACGCCCGGTCTTCGGCAAGGGCGCCCTCGCGCTCAAGCGCCGCTGCGGCAGCTTGCGCCGCATCGAGCGCCGCGGACTCCGCCTCGAGCCTCGCATGAGCGCTCGCTTCGGCCTCACGCTCCGCCGCCTCGCGAGCGAGCGCTGCCTCCCGCGCCAGGGCCTGCGCCTCGGCATGCGCCCGCGCCTGCTCGACCGCGCGTGCTTCCGCGTGGGCCCGTTCCCGCGCGAAATCGGTTTGCTCCGTTTCAGCTTCACCACGCCGGCGCACCGCCTCTGCCAGAGCACGGTCGGCCTCCTCGCGCTCGGCAGCAGCCGCGATCGCCTCGCGTTCTCGCTGGGAGCATTGCGCCGCAACCGTCGCCGCTTCGATCTCGGCTGCCTCGCGCGCCCTTGCCTGGATCAACAACTGCTGTTCCGCCTCGATCCTCGCGGCATGCGCCTCGGCTGCCGCCTTGTCGGCCTGCACTCTCGCTTCGGTCTGGTCCGGCAACGCAAGTTGCGCGGCGCTGCGCGCCTGGACCTTTGCCATCAATTCGCGCTCTGCCGCGGCTCGCGCCTCCATCTGGGCGCGCAATTGAGTCTCCTGCTCGGCGCGCATTCGGGCAAGTTTCTCCTCCTCCGCCTCGGCGTGCGCTCGTGCGAGGGCTCTGCCCTCGGCATCGGCCTCTGCCTGCGCCCGCGCCGCAATCGCCGCAGCAGCTTCGGCCTCCGCAGCGCTGCGCGCCTCGGCCATGACACACGCTTGCTCCGCGGCGCGCTGTCGTTCAAGGGCCGCCCCTGCCAAAGCTTGCTCCGCCGCTGCGCGCGCTTCGGCTTGCGCAGTTGCCTCGGTGTCGGCCTGTGCTCGCGTCTTGATCGCCTCCTTCGCGGCGTGCTCGGCCTGTGAGCGTGATTCAGCCAGATTGCGCGCGCTCCTTTCGGCCTCCGCGCGCTCTTTTGCCAGCGATTCGGCTTCCTGTTCGGCCGCGAGCCGTTGCTGCATCTTCGCCCACGCCTTGGCCTCGCCACGCTCGCGTTCGCGCGCCACCTTGAGTCTTTCGCGCTCGGCCTCGCGGCGCAATTCCACCTGGGCAGCGATCGCCGCCTCTTCCTCGAATTTGGTCTTGGCCTTGGCCAACAACTCGCGCTCTTCGCTGGCAGCCTGCAGCGCCAATGTTTCGGCTTCGGTTTCCGCCGCGAGTCGCACCGCCGCTGCCGTGGCTACTTCCTGCTTGGTGGCACGATGCATTGCGGCAACTTCATCCGTACGCGCAACCTGTTCTCGGCGCGCAAGCGCCGCCTTGAGCGCAGCCTGCTCGATCGCCAAGCGCTCGCGCCCCTGCGCCTCGGCCTCTGCTTCCGCCCGCTCGCGTTCGCGCGCCAGAGACTCCGCCTCCTGTTCGGCGCGAGCCCGCCCCTCGGCTTCACCGGCAGCAGCAGCCTCCGCCGCACTGCGTTCGCGAGCCAGAGCAAGCGCTGCTGATTCGGCCCGGGCGCGCCCCTCCACCGCTTCACGCAGCCGGCGCTCCGCCTCCTCGCGAATGCGGCATTGAGCAATCGCATCCTGCTCGATTCGCGCCCTCTCCTCGGCGGCGGTCCTTGCGTCGCGCTCGGACGCTTCGCGTGCACGCATCTCGGCAGCGAGCCGCTTTTCGGCCTCGAGCCGCGCAGTCTGTGCCTCGGCTCCAGCGGCCTCGGCGCGGGCCCTGGACTCCGCCAGCGCTTTCGTTTCCTGCTCCGCCGCGATCTGCGACTTGATTCGCTCCGAGGCTTCGCGCTCCGCGTCGGTCCGCTTCCTTGCCTCCGCGGCGAGTTTGATTTCCATCTCGCCCAACGCGCGCGCTTCCTCCTCGGCTTTCGCCGCGGCATGTCTTTGATCGCGAGCAGCCCGTTCCGTGCTCCGCTCCGAATCGATGCGCGCCGCGAGTTCGGTCTTTCCTGCCTTGGCTAATTCGCCGTGTTTGGTCGGTCGCGCGCCGTCGCGAGCGGCGGATCCCGCCGGCGAGGATGTCCCCGATTTCTTGCCCCCGTCGCCCTTGTCGCGTTCGCGTTCGGCACGCTTGAGTTGGTCGAGCAAGCGGCTCATGGCAAAATGGGGTCAGAGTAACATTTCATAAGAGCGATGCCGCGCTGGTTCCATGCGTTTGGGAAATGTTACTCTGACCCCATTTTGCTCATGGACCGGATAGTACCGGCAACCCGGTCGCCCTCCAAGTCCTGCGGGAAATCAGGATTCAGGATTTAGCGAAATTAGCCGCGCGAAGCACGGCCCCGCATTCCTAGATCCTAAATCCTAAGCCCGAATCAAGGAAGCTGGTCTTGCCGTTTATCAATCTCCCCTTTTTGTGCAGATGCGTGCAACTGCACGAAAAGGGGAGACGAATTTAGAAACCAAATCTTCGCCAAATTTGTCAACAGTAGACTTGTAAGTGACCAAATCCTGAATCCTAGCTGACCTCGTCGATCCAAGCCATCTGGATCGCTTCCAGGATCTTCTCGCCGCAATGCTTCGCATCGTCGTTGAAGCCATCGAGATCCCGAACCCAATTGAACAGGTCGGTGAAGCGGATGGTCTTCGGGTCGATGTCGGGATGCTTTTCAGCCAATGCAATGGCGATGTCGAGAGTGTCGGTCCATTTCATCAGTGTTTGCCCTCCGAGACCATGTTGATGGTGTATTTCGGGATCTCGATGACCAGATCGCCATCCTGCACCACCGCCTGACAGGACAGGCGCGAGGTGGGTTCCAGTCCCCAGGCCTTGTCCAGCATGTCCTCTTCCTTTTCCTCGGCGTCCAGCAGCGAGTCCAGGCCCTCTCGCACGATAACGTGACAGGTGGTGCAGGCGCACGACTTCTCGCACGCGTGTTCGACATCGATACCGCTCTGGAGCAGATTATCGAGGATGCTCTTTCCCGTCTGTGCTTGCACGCTCGCCCCTTGCGGGCACAACTGCGGATGGGGAAGTACCTTGATTTTCGGCATCATCGCCTCAGCGTGGCGACATTCTTGCCGGTGAGCGCCCCCTTGATGATCCGATCCATGCGCCGCCCCGCAAAAGGCTCGGTGATGCGATTGAGCCGCTCCACCTGCGCCTTGATCGATCGGTGATCGTCGCCCGCGACCAGCCGCTTGAGGGTCTCGATCGCCGATCGGATCGCCTCCCGCTCCTCGCCCGACAGCAGGTCCGCATCCTCGCGCAGAGCGGATTCCGTCGCTTCGATCATGCGCTCGCCCTCCACCCGCTGCTCGTGCAGGGTGCGCAACTGCACGTCTTCACGCGCGTGGTCGATAGAGTCCTTGAGCATCTGGGCGATCTGATCGTCGCTGAGTCCGTACGAAGGTTTGACCGTGACCGCGGACTCAACGCCGGTGGTCGCCTCGCGCGCCGCCACCGATAGGAGGCCATCGGCATCGACCTGGAAGGTAACGCGAATGCGCGCCGCGCCGGCCGCCATCGGCGGAATTCCGCGCAGCTCGAACTTCGCGAGCGAACGGCAATCGGAGACCAGCTCGCGCTCGCCTTGCACCACATGAATGCTCATCGCGGACTGTCCGTCGCGAAAGGTCGTAAACTCCTGCGCGCGCGCCGTGGGAATGGTCGAGTTGCGGGCGATCACGCGCTCGACCAGCCCGCCCATGGTCTCGATGCCGAGCGAGAGCGGAATCACGTCAAGCAGGAGCCAGTCATCGCCCGCCGGCTTGTTGCCCGCAAGCACGTTGGCCTGGATCGCTGCGCCGAGCGCCACCACCTTGTCGGGATCGAGGTTGTTGAGCGGAGCCTGTTTGAAGAACTCGCCTACCGCCTGCTGCACGTGCGGCATGCGCGTTGCGCCGCCCACCATAACCACGCCTTTCACATCGGCGACGCGCAAATGTGCGTCGCGCAGCGCCTTTCTTGTGGGCGCGAGCGTCTTCTCGACCAAATGGCGCGTAACGCCCCAGAATTCTTCCTGGGTAACCCGCAGGTCGACGCTTTCGCCGACGGCGAGCTTGGCGGTGACGTGCACCTCGGTTTGACTGGTGAGAAGTTCCTTTGCTTCGCGCGACTTGGTAAGCAGTGCTCGTGTATCCTCGGCCGAGAGCATGGAAAGCCCCCGTTTCTCGACCAGAGCGCAATACAGGCGCTGATCGAAATCATCGCCGCCAAGCGCAGCGTCGCCGTTGGTGGCCATGACCTCGAACACGCCCTTGGAAAGCCTGAGAATGGAGATGTCGAACGTGCCGCCCCCGAGGTCGTAGACCGCGTAGATGCCTTCGGAGGCATTGTCCAGACCATAGGCGATTGCCGCGGCCGTCGGCTCGTTCAGCAGGCGCAGCACGTTCAAACCGGCCAGCGTCGCCGCATCCCGGGTGGCTTGGCGTTGCGCCTCGTCGAAATAGGCCGGAACCGTCACTACAGCGCCAGTGAGTGCTCCGCCCGAACGCCCGATCAGGGCCTCTTCCGCCCGCGCCCGCAGCACCCTGAGAATCTCGGCGGATATCTCGACCGGACTGCGGACCCCCGCGGCTGTACGGATCTTCAGCATGCCCGGCTCGTCGACAAAATCGTAGGGACAGTTCTCGATATGGGCGACGTCTTTCAGCCCGCGGCCCATGAAACGCTTGACCGAGACAATGGTGTTTCTCGGATCGCGCGCCAGTTGCGTCTGGGCCGGGAATCCGACTTGCACACCACCGTCGCGCAGGTAGCGCACCATGGAGGGCAGCAAAGGGTGGCCATCGTCGTCGTTGAGCACGACGGGAATGCCGTTGCGGACAGCTCCGACGAGCGAATTCGTAGTTCCCAGATCGATGCCGACGGCAATTCGGTGCTGGTGCGGTTCAGTCGAATCCCCGGGCTCGGCGATTTGAAGCAACGACATCGCTAGTGTCCTGTCCTGTAAATTCCGACGATAAAATTGGGGTCAGAGTAAGTTTTCCTCAACCGTATTTCCTCAGTATGGGAATGCATGGGGAAAAGTTACTCTGACCCCAATTTTTCCGGGACAGAACACTATGCCTCCAGGCGCTCGAGCGCCTCGCCGATGTCTTCGCCGACTTTCTCGAGAAACTTCAGCTTGCGCAGCGTCTCGGCAGCCTCCAAAGGCTTGCCCTCGATCTCCCGGGCAATCTCGCCGTAGAGCCGCTCCAGTTCGCCATGTAGACGCAACGACAAGTGCTCGAGCTCGCTCGTGTCCGCCGCCAACAGAGCTTCCTCGACCGCTTCGCGCCACCCCATTTGCGTCACCAAGAACTCCGCCGACATCGAGGTATTGCTCTCGAGTCCGGTGTCGACCCCGTGCAGCGCAAGCAGATACGCCGCGCGAGCGATGGGGGACTTGAGCGTCTGGTACGCCTCATTGACGCGAGTGGTCCACTGCATCGAGGCACGGCGATCGGCATCGCTCGCGTGCGCGAACTTGTCCGGATGAATCTGCGATTGGATCTCGCGATAGCTGCGATCGAGCCCCGCCGTGTCGAGCGCGAAGCGCGCCGGCAGCCCGAAGAGTTCGAAGTAGTTCTGGTTCAGGTGCAATGCCATGCTCTTGGCGTAGAAAAGGGGGCATTCACCCCCTTTGTCAGCCGACCCCCTTGGCGTCAATCTCGCAACAGCGGGAATGACGTATCAATATCCATCAGACGTTGAAGCTTTCCCCGCAACCGCACTGATCCTTGACGTTCGGATTCTTGAACTTGAATCCTTCGTTCAAGCCCTCACGCTCGAAATCCAGCTCTGTGCCGTCCATATAGGCGAGACTCTTGGGATCGACGATCACCTTGACGCCGTGGCTTTCGAACAACTGGTCTTCGGGATTGATCGAGTCGGCGTATTCGAGTTTGTACGCGAGCCCCGAGCAACCCGTAGTACGTACACCCACGCGCAGCCCCACCCCCTTGCCTCTCTTGCCAAGGAAATCCGCCACGCGCTTTGCCGCACGCTCAGTCAGTGAAACAGCCATTTCTCCCTCCTTACCGAGTCTCGCGTATTAGGCCGCCTTGCACACCGGCTGATCTGCCGGCTGCGACTGGCCGTGTTTGCTGCGGTAGTCGGAGATCGCCGCCTTGATGGCGTCCTCCGCCAGGATCGAGCAGTGGATCTTCACCGGCGGCAGCGCCAACTCTTCGGCAATTTGCGTATTCCTGATTTCCATCGCCTGGTCGAGCGACTTGCCCTTGACCCACTCGGTGACGAGCGAGCTCGATGCGATCGCCGAGCCGCAGCCGTAGGTCTTGAAGCGGGCGTCCTCGATGATACCGGACTCATTGACCTTGATCTGCAGCTTCATCACGTCGCCGCAGGCAGGCGCGCCCACCATTCCCGTTCCCACCGCCCCGTCGCCTTTGTCGAAAGAGCCGACATTGCGCGGATTTTCATACTGGTCGATCACCTTGCTGCTGTATGACATGTCTGACTCCTCTAAACCCAGGATGGATCTAGGGTTGAGGGAAACGCAACACCCTGCGATATTCCCATAGATCCCTCAATCCCAAATCCTAAATCCTCAATCCCAAATCTGCCCTTAATGTGTCGCCCATTCCACCGAGTTCAAATCGACGCCTTCGTTGTGCATCTCCCATAGAGGCGAGAGTTCACGCAGCTTTTCCACCTTACGCTTGAGCAGGGCGACGGCGAAGTCGATTTCCTCCTCGGTGTTGAAGCGGCCGACCGTGAATCGGATCGAGCTGTGCGCGAGTTCGTCGGACCGCCCGAGCGCACGCAGCACGTACGATGGTTCGAGCGAGGCCGAGGTGCACGCCGATCCCGAGGACACGGCAATGTCCTTGATCGCCATGATGAGCGACTCGCCCTCGACGAAGTTGAAGCTGATATTCAGATTGTTCGCGACACGCTGGTCGAGGTCGCCGTTTACGTAGACCTCATCGATCTCGCGCAGCCCTTTCAGCAGCCGGTCGCGCAGGCCCCGAAGGCGTTCTGTCTCGCTTGCGAATTCCTCGCGGGCGATGCGGAATGCCTCGCCCATGCCGACGATCTGATGCGTGGGAAGCGTACCCGAGCGCATACCGCGTTCGTGACCCCCGCCGTGGATTTGCGGTTCAATGCGCACGCGCGGCTTCTTGCGCACATAGACCGCGCCGATACCTTTCGGGCCGTAGACCTTGTGCGCCGTGACCGTCATCAAATCGATCTTGAGCCGGGACAGATCGATCGGCACCTTGCCGGCGGCCTGCACCGCGTCGCAGTGGAAAATGATCCCCTTGGCTCGGCAGATTTCGCCGATTTCGGCGATCGGCTGGATAACGCCGATTTCGTTGTTCACGTACATGACCGACACCAGGATCGTGTCCGGACGTATAGCCGCCTTGAACTTCTGCAGGTCCAGCAGGCCATCGGGCTCCGGATCGAGATAGGTCGCCTCGAACCCCTGGCGCTCCAATTCCCGCACCGTGTCCAGCACCGCCTTGTGCTCGGTCTTGACGGTGATGATGTGCTTGCCCTTGCCCTTGTAGAAATGCGCCGCTCCCTTGATGGCGAGGTTGTCGCCTTCGGTAGCGCCCGATGTCCAGATGATTTCCTTCGGATCGGCATTGAAAAGCGCCGCCACATGTGCGCGCGCCTCCTCGACGGCCTTTTCCGCCTCCCATCCGTAACTATGAGAGCGGCTGGCCGGATTGCCGAATTTTTCCGTGAGGTACGGGATCATCTTCTCCGCGACGCGCGGATCGACCGGCGTTGTTGCCGAATAGTCGAGATAGATCGGTAGCTTCATATTCGTCGGTTCGCCTATTTGTTTTCCACAAGCCTGCGAATTGCACTGCTCCCCAGGGCCTGAGCGCCGCTCAAGCCGATACTGTCATTTCCTTCGCGTCGGGACGTTTATCCCGCAGCACCTCGGCGCGTTTTTGCTCGAGCTTGGCGCGTTGCGCGGCAACCAGGTCGGCGAGGGTCACCGAGTCAAGGTACTCGAAAATCTTGTCATTGAGCTTCGCCCACAACTCATGAGTCATGCAGCGGTGCTCGTCCTGGCAGTTTTCCAAGCCGCCGCACTGGGTCGCATCGAGCGGCTCGTCGACCGCGGAGATGATTTCGGCGACTGAAATCTTGTCCAGGTCGCGCGCAAGCGTATATCCGCCCCCGGGCCCGCGTACGCTCTCGACCAGAGCGTGCCGCCGCAACTTGCCGAACAGTTGCTCCAGGTACGACAGCGAAATCTCCTGCCTGCGACTGATACCCGCCAGCGTCACCGGCCCATGGCCATGGCGCATCGCGATATCGAGCATTGCAGTAACGGTAAAGCGTCCTTTAGTAGTCAATCTCATGAGTTGCCTCCTGTTTCAATTCCCGAGCAATCGTGTCAAGTATATTGAACCCGAGCAATTTGGTCAACTATTTTTTTATGAACCCCCTGTTGCCCTCTACTTCTTGACGATCCGCGGTTCGGCCCGCATCGGCGGCATTGGCGCCTGCTGCCCTTGCCTCGACTGGCGTCTAAGTTCTTCAACCTCCCGCAGAATCTGTTCGATACGCTTATCCGCTTCAACGGAATGATCGAGTAAGCCCTGCAGCGCCTTTGACACGGGATCATCGTCCCGCGTGACCGCATAAGCCGAAAACCCGAGCTTGGCCGCCTTTTCTTCGCGTGCCTTGTCCTGCGCGTCAACGATTATTCGCGCCGGAATGCCTACCGCCGTGGCCCCCGGAGGAACATCCTTAACCACCACGGCATTGGAGCCGATCCTTGCCCCGTCGCCGACCAGGATTGGACCGAGCACCTTGGCACCGGCGCCGATGACCACACCGCGTCCCAGCGTCGGGTGGCGTTTGCCCTTGTTCCAACTCGTGCCGCCCAGCGTCACGCCATGGTAGAGGGTGCATTCGTCGCCGATCTCAGCGGTCTCGCCGATCACGACGCCCATGCCATGGTCGATAAATACGCGTCGACCGATAGCGGCCCCGGGGTGAATTTCGATGCCGGTGAAGAAGCGGCCCATATGGGAAACCAGCCGGCCAAACCAGCGCAATCCGGCTTTCCAGAGCCAGTGCGCGACGCGGTGAAACAGCAGCGCATGGAACCCGGGGTAACAGGTGATGATCTCCCACGTATTTCGCGCTGCTGGGTCGCGCTCGAATATGCTGTCGATATCGTCTCGGAGCCGCTTGAACATGATGTTTCTTCTATATCTGTCAAGCCATTATTATATATCCGAGTGGTTGAGTCAACTATTATTATGTCCCCCTCCCTTGGGTCCCGGGGGGCCTTGGCGATCCCACTGGCTGAGCATGCCGCGCAAGATATTGACTTCGTCCTGTTCAAGCCGGGTTCGGCTGAACAGCCGGCGCAGCCGTTCCATGAGACGGCGCGGGTACTGCGGATGCAAGAACCCGCTGGCGTACAGGCTACGTTCCAGATGAGCGTAGAACTTCTCAACCTCCTCATGGCGAGGAAACTGCGCCTCGGGCACCGGCTGCGCCCCGCCGGCTGCGCTGGCTGCCAGACGCACCTCGTAGGCCACCACCTGCACCGCGGCGGCCAGATTCAGCGACGAGCAAGCGGGATCCGCGGGAATGTAGGCGAGCCGGTTGCACCGCATCACTTCGTCGTTGGCCAGACCCGCGAGTTCGTTGCCGAAAACCAGGGCCACTTCCTGCGAGCTCGCGCAAACGAGCGCCTCCCCCGCAGCCTCACGTGCTTCGAGAGCCGGGTGCGAAAGATCGCGCGGCCGCGCGCTGAACGCGATCTGCAGCGCTGTGCCCTCAAGCGCCTCATCGAGGCTCGCGCAGACCACCGCCCGCTGGAGGACGTCGACCGCGTTCGCCGACATGGCAAGCGCCTGCTCATCCACGGCCCGGCGCGGGCGCACCAGATAAAGGCGCTGGAGACCCATCGTCTTCATCGCGCGCGCGGCCGCTCCCATGTTGCCCGGATGCGAAGGCTGCGCGAGAACGACACGGATTCGGGAGAGCGGTTCGAATTCGTTCATATTAGAATGGCGCGCTGCAATTTAACCGCTCTTCTTTCCGGACAATAACGACGAATATGCATCCGATGCTCACCATTGCGGTGAAAGCCGCGCGGCGGGCCGGTTCGGTGATCAATCGCGCCGCGCGCGACCTGGACGCCCTGTCGGTCACACGCAAGCGCCAAAACGATTTCGTCACCGAAGCCGACAAGGAAGCGGAATTGGCGATCATCGACGTACTGTTGCGCGCCTTCCCGGACCACGCGATTCTAGCAGAGGAGTCGGGACGATCCGGCGGCGGCGCAAACAAGTCCGAGTACACCTGGATCATCGATCCGCTCGACGGAACGACCAACTTCATCCATGGCTTTCCGCAGTATGCCGTGTCGATCGGCCTGCAGCACAAGGGGATGATCACGCAGGCGGTCGTCTACGATCCGGCGAGCAACGAACTCTTTACCGCCAGCCGCGGACGCGGCGCTTTTCTCAATGACCGGCGCCTGCGCGTCTCGAAACGCACTTCCATGCGCGAGGCACTGATCGGCACCGGATTCCCGTTTCGCGATTTCACCCGACTGGACCGCTACCTGGCGATGCTGCGCGAAGTGACCTCCAAGTGCGCCGGCGTGCGCCGCGCCGGAGCGGCCGCGCTCGACCTCGCTTACGTCGCAGCCGGCCGGCTCGACGGTTTCTGGGAATTCGGTCTTTCGCCCTGGGACATGGCCGCCGGGTCGCTTTTGATCCAGGAGGCCGGCGGCCTGGTTGCCGATTTCGACGGCGAATCCGGCTACCTCGATTCCGGCTGCATCGTCTGCGGCAATCCCAAGGTCTTCGCGCAACTGCTGCGAATTATCGCGCCTAATGTCTCTGCTGGATAGCATCCGCCGCGCCCTCGCCCGACAGGACGGGCCGGGCGTCGCCGCTGCGCTGGAACAGGCGATCACTGCGCATGAAGCCGGGCGCCTTGAAGAAGCGCAACGCTGCTACGAGGCGATACTGCGGCGCGACCCGCGCAACGCTTCGGCGCTGCACCTGCTCGGCCTGATTGCACACCAGCGCGGAGATCAAACCGCGGCGCTGAAATACATCAATCGGGCCATTGCGATCGATTCGGGTGTCGCGCTGTTCTATTTCAATCTGGGCAACGTGCTGGTGGCGCTGGAAGAGTTCGAGCCGGCGGCAGCCGCTTTTTCGCGCGCGCTGCAGCTTGGTCCGGAGCGTTTCGATGCCTGGTTCAACCTCGGCAAGGCGGAGGCGCAGCGCAGCCGGGGCCGCGAGGCGATTGTCGCGTTTCGGCACGCTTTCGAGCTCGACAAATCGAGTGAGGCGGCACGGCATGAACTGGCCCGCGCGCTGATTGCACAAGCCGACCAGCCGCCCGGCGATATGCTTGGCTACGACGAGGGCATAGCGCTGCTCGCGGATCACTGGCAGTTCGCTCCGGATCCGCTCGCCTCCCGGCTCGCGCTCGCGCACGCACTGGAGAGCCGCGATCGCTGGAGCGAAGCAGCCGAGCATTACACCTCCATCATCGAGGCGCGGCGCGATACGGCGCCCGCGCACTGGGGCCTGGGCAATTGCTATAACAGGCTCGGGCGAATGGACGAGGCGGTAAGCTGCTATCGCGCAGCGCTCGAACTCGATCCCGAGGACGCCAATATCGCTTCCAGCCTGGTCGCGGGCCTCATCTACGACGAGAACTGCACGCCGCAGGCCGTGTTCGAGGCCCATCGCCGCTGGGGCGAACGCTATGCCGCGCGACACTATCCGCGCGCACCGGCTCCCATTCCCGCGCCGGACCGCCAGCGGCGGCTTCGCGTGGGTTACCTGTCTCCGGATTTCCACCGCCACCCGGTGACCGCCTTGTTCCTGCCGGTGATCGAGCGTCACGATCCCGCCGCGGTGGAGATCTTCTGTTACCACAACTTCCCAGGCGCCGATGCCGTAACCGAGCGCGTGCGGCGAGCCGCCCACCAGTGGCGCGAAGTCGCTTCGCTTGACGATGCGGCGCTTGCGGCACGCATACAGGCGGACGACATCGATATTTTGGTTGACCTGTCCGGGCACACCTCGCACCAGCGGCTGCTCGCGCTGGCGCGCCGGCCCGCACCGCTGCAGGTGAGTTGGCTCGGTTACTTCGCCACCACCGGCGTGGAGAGCGTCGACTACTTCATCACCGACAGTTACTCTTCGCCTCCGGGGCAGGACCGTTACTTCGTCGAAAAGTTGGTACGCCTGCCCGATACCCGATTCTGCTACCAGCCGACACACGCAATGCCCGAGCCCAACGAGCTGCCGGCCTCGACTGCCGGCCAGGTGACCTTCGGCTGCTTCAATAATCTGGCCAAGTTGGGACCGCGCGTGCTCTCCCTGTGGGCGAAGATTCTTGCCGCGGTGCCGGATTCGGTTCTGTATTTGCAGGCGGTGGGACTGAGCGACTCTGCCAATCGCGAGCGTTTCCTTGCGCTCGCCGAACGCTGCGGCATTCCCGCAGACCGCGTCGAGCTGTGGCCCTTCGTTCCGATCGAGCATGCCGCGTTCGCCTATCACGACGTGGATATTGCGCTCGACCCCTATCCGTTTGGCGGCGGCATGACCAGCTTCGAGGCTCTGTGGATGGGCGTTCCGATAGTGACGCTCGAGCAGAAATTGATCGCCGGTCGCCAGACCACGAGCATGTTGGCCAACCTCGGCCTGGGCGAGCTCATCGCGCAAGACGAGCAAGCGTACGTAGCGATTGCCGGCGCGCTGGCGCGCGACCGCGCGCGCCTGGCAGACTTGAGACAAACCTTGCGCGAGCGCTTTGCCGCTTCGCCGCTGGCCGATTACGCAAAATTCACGCGTGCGTTGGAATCCGCTTACCGCCGAATGTGGCACACGCTGCTCGCCGGTGGCCCGAAAGAGCCCCTCGACCTATAATCGCGCTTCCATCGGCAGGGGGCAACGAATGCGCGTGCCGTCAATGTTTTTCATCCTGAGCCGCACGAGCCGGAACCAGGGAAGCTGGTTTTGCCTTTTATCAATCTCCCCCTTTCATACGGTTGCAAGCAACCGTATGAAAGGGGGAGACGAATTTAGAAACCAACTCTTCGCCGAATTTGTGAACAGTAAATTTCGTAAGTGACTAAGCCGCACGATGCCTCAGCGAGTCTTCTTTCTTGCCTGCGCGTTGTGTCTCGTCCTGCCGGCGCACTTTGCAGTCGCCGCCGCGCTGCGCATCGGCATGGCTGCCGACGTCACCTCGGTCGATCCCCATCACCAGAACATCGTCTCCAACAACAACATCGGCTGGCACGTGTTCGACGCCCTGGTCCACGTCGATGAAAACACGCGCTTGATTCCGGGGCTTGCCGTATCGTGGCGCGCCCTGGACGCCACCACCTGGGAGTTCCGGCTGCGCCAAGGCGTCAAGTTCCACGACGGAACCGCCTTCACCGCCGACGATGTGGTGTTTTCGCTCGAGCGCGCCGCGCGCGTGCCCAATGGCCAGTTCGCGAGCTTCGTGCAGCGCATCGTCGCCAAACAAGTGGTCGATGCGCATACGCTGCGGGTGAAGACCGCCACGGCCTATGCAATGATCCCGCCCGACCTCAATTCGGTGTTCATCGTCTCGCGCCGCGCCGCCGCCAATGCCGCCACCGAGGACTTCAACAACGGCCGGGCCATGGTCGGCACCGGGCCATTCAAGTTCGTGCGCTTCGCGCGCGGCGACCGTGTGGAGCTGGCGCGCAACGACGCTTATTGGGGCAATGAAAAGGGAAAGGGCACACCCTGGGAGCGCGTGACTTTCCGCATCATGCCCAGCGACCCTGCGCGACTGGCGGCGCTGCTCGCGGGCGACCTCGACCTCATCGAACAGATTCCCACCGCCGACATCTCGCGGCTTCGCGCCAATGCCCGGGTAAAGATCGAGCAGAAGGTCTCGTGGCGCACGATATTTTTTCACCTTGACCAGGGCCGCGATCATCCGCCTTCGCTTGCCGACAAATCGGGCAAACCATTGGCGGCCAATCCGTTCAAGGACCCTCGGGTCAAACTGGCGCTGTCCAAGGCGATCAATCGGCAGGCGATCGTCGAGCGCCTCATGGACGGCGCGGCGCTGCCCGCGACTAATGTGGTCGCACCGCCGGTTTTCGGCCATGCGTCCAATCTCAAGCCCGAGCGCTTCGACCCGGACGGGGCAAAGAAGCTCCTTGCCGAAGCGGGGTTTCCCGGCGGTTTTGCGATGACCCTCGCCGCGCCCAACAACCGCTATGTCAACGACGAGCAGATCGCGCAGGCCGTGGCGCAGATGTTCGCCCGGGTCGGCATCAACGCGCGCGTCGAAACCATGCCGGTCAACGTGTACTTGTCGAAGGCGCGCGCCGGCGAGTTCGCTTTTGCAATGCTCGGCTGGGGATCGTATTCGGCCGACCTCGCCTTGCGCGCGCTGGTCGCAACGCCCGATGCGCAAAAGGGATTCGGGGCCTGGAACTGGTCGCGCTATTCCAATGCCGGAGTGGACGTCCTGCTCGAACGCGCCTTTTCAACCCTCGACGAGAAAAAGCGCGAGGCACTCGCGCGCGAGGCCATGACAGCGGCGATGAAAGACCTCGCCGTCATCCCCCTGCACCACCAGGTCGCCATCTGGGCCATGCGCAAGGCCCTCGCGTATGCCGCGCGCACCGACGAATACACTTTTGCCCACCATGTGCGCGAGCGATGAAAATGCCGCCCCGAAACCGATGATCCTGAACGCGTGGCGCTGATTTTTTGCCTTTGATAAATCTCCGCGTTTTGTGCAGTTGCGAGCAATGCACAAAACGTGGAGACCTCAGCCGGACGACCCGGAACCAAGGAAGCTGATTTAGCCGTTTATCAATCTCCCCCTTTTCGCGCAGTTGCAAGCAACTGCGCGAAAAAGGGGAGACGAATTTAGAAGCCAAATCTTCGCCCAATTTGTCAACAGTAAACTTGCAAGTGACCAAGAGCAAACGATGTTCGTCTACATCATCCGCCGATTGATGCAGAGCGTACTGGTGCTGTTCATCATGTCGCTCGTCGTGTTCGTCGGCGTGTTCGCGATCGGCAATCCGATCGACATCCTGATCAATCCGCAGGCCGACCAGGAGGAAATTGCCCGCGCCACCCGCTCTCTGGGTCTCGATCTGCCGCTGGCGGAACAGTACTGGGTGTTTCTCAAGCAGGCGGCGCATGGCGATCTGGGCAACTCGTTCGCCTTCAACGTGCCGGCGATCCAACTCATCCTCGAGCGCATGCCCGCGACGCTGGAACTCGCCGCCAGCGCGATGCTGATCGCCATCGTGCTGGGTATTCCGTTGGGGCTGTGGGCCGGATTGAAACCCGACTCGGTCGCGGGCAAAACCATCATGACCGGCTCGATCCTCGGCTTTTCATTGCCGACCTTCTGGGTCGGACTGATGCTGATCATGGTGTTCTCGGTATACCTGGGCTGGCTGCCATCCAGCGGCCGCGGTCCGACAACGGAAGTCTTCGGCGTTGCGGTCAGCTTCTTGTCGTGGACGGGACTGGCGCACCTCGCGCTTCCGGCGGCGAACCTTGCCCTCTTCAAGCTCTCGCTCATCATCCGGCTCACACGCGCCGGCACGCGCGAGGCGCTGCAGCAGGACTACGTCAAGTTCGCCCGCGCCAAGGGCCTGTCCGACGCGCGCGTGATTTTCGTTCACGTCCTCAAGAACATTCTCATTCCCATCGTGACGGTGATCGGCCTGGAGTTCGGATCGGTGATCGCATTTGCCGTCGTCACCGAGTCGGTGTTCGCCTGGCCCGGCATGGGCAAGCTGCTGATCGATTCGATCAATATGCTCGATCGCCCGGTGATCGTCGCCTACCTGTGCATCATCGTGATGCTGTTCATTTTCATCAATCTCGCCGTCGACCTCGTTTATTCACTGCTCGACCCGCGGGTGCGCGTCGGAGAAACGGGGCGATGAGGCGGGAAAGAGAGAAGGCAGGGATGGGGGTGGGTTAATACAGACATGTCCGTCGAAGAAACGCCGTTACAACGCATCGTCGTTGATTTTTCCGAGAACCGCATCGCGCTTGCCGGACTGGCATTGCTCGTGCTGGTGTTGCTCATCGCACTACTCGCGCCCTTGATCTCGCCGCAGAATCCCTATGACTTGGCGCAGCTCGACGTGATGGATTCGCGCCTGCCTCCGGGGAGCGGCACGTCCGCGGGCATGACCTACTGGCTCGGCACCGACGATCAGGGCCGCGACATGCTTTCGGCTATTTTCTACGGCCTGCGCACGAGCATTTTCGTGGGCGTTGCGAGCACGCTCGCCGCGCTGGCGATCGGCCTGGGCCTGGGCCTTATGGCGGCGTACTTCGGCGGCCTGCTCGACGCGTTGATCATGCGCCTGGCCGACATCCAGCTCTCGTTTCCGGCGATTCTGATCGCGCTCGTGCTGCTCGCTGTGCTCGGCCAGGGCGTGGACAAGATCATCTTCGCCCTGGTCGCGGTGCAGTGGGCCTACTACGCGCGCACCGTGCGCGCCTCGGCGCTGGTCGAAAGAAGGAAGGAATACATCGAAGCGGCGACGGGTCTCGCGCTTTCGCACGCACGCATCGTTTTCCGCCACCTGCTTCCCAACTGCCTGCCGCCCCTCATGGTCGTTGCCACGGTGCAGGTCGCCTCGGCGATCGCGCTCGAGGCGACGCTGTCATTCCTCGGCCTGGGCCTGCCGATCACCGAACCTTCCCTCGGGCTGCTGATCTCGAACGGCTTCACCTACATGCTTTCGGGCAAATACTGGATAAGCTTTTTTCCGGGCATCGCGCTGCTCGCGACCATCGTCAGCATCAACCTGGTTGCCGACCAGTTGCGCGATGTGCTCAACCCGCGGCTGCAAACTTGAACGCTTGAATTCGCGATTGCGAGACAGCATTTCGTTTCGCAATCGAGCTGCTCCGATCGAGTCCATCGAAGGCCGCGCGTGTCTTACCTTCACCCCAGCCCGTTGTCACTCCGGTTTGCCCGGAGCGTATTGGTACCGCCATCCTGGCATCGCGGACCAGCAGCCACCGGGCCAATCTCGGCGCGCCTGAAATTCCGTCGCAGCTCGCGGCCAAGAAGGCGCAGATCAACGCCGGTTGCTGTTCTTCTTGTTGAAATTATCCAGATCTTGGAGCAGGAGCTTGGCGATTGGCCCCTTCTGCGGGTCGGCCTTCATTCGTTCCCACACGCCCTTCAGTGCCAGGGCCTTCATCTTTTGAATTTCGGCAGGGGGCATGTTAGTGACGGTGATGACCTTGCGCAGGGCCTTCATACCGTCATCCTGTGCTTTGGTATAAGCCACGTCGGAAAACGCGACGGTGTCCCTGCCGGCCCGCTCCACGACGTCCTGCAGGTCCTTGGGCAGCCCGTCATACCACTTCTTGCTCACCATCATGATCGCAGCTATGGCGAAGTGCTCGGTGATGGTGTAGTACTTTGCCACCTCGTGCATCTTCATCTTGTAGATGACGTCGGGGGGATTCTCCATGCCATCCAGGTTGCCCTGCTGCAGTGCGGTGTACACCTCGCCAAGTTCCATCGGCCGGGCGACGCCGCCCCAGTCCTGGTACGAGCCCATCCGCGGCGGGGAAGGAATCACGCGGAACTTCTTGCCTTGGATGTCCGAGAGCTTGCTGATGGGAAACTTGGTCAAGAAACTCTGCGACCCGATGCCGTGGAAGGCAAGGACGTGGATGCCCTTCTTCTCCGCTGCTTCCTTCATGAGTGCCGCAGCCTTGCTCTGGGCCGCGAATGCCGTGATCATGGCCGGCCTGCCCGGGAGCAGGAAGGGCATGTCGAACATGGAATTCTCGGGAACGACCGACGCCGTAAAGCCGACCGCGGTAGTCATCCCGTGTATGGCACCCGCCTGCATCGCCCCTATCATCTGCGCGTGGTTGCCCAGGGCTTCGCCGTGCCGCGCGCTTGCCTTGAAGCGGCCGTTCGAGTATTTGGTCAGCAATTCGGCGAACTTGTCGTTGTTTGCCGCCTGCGTGTCGTTCGCGGTCGCATTGCCAATGAGCAGGTTCTGGACTGCGGGCGACTTGCCCTGGGCGAGGACCGCGCCGGCCGCGAACATCGATGCGGCAATGAAAGCCACTTTCGAAGCGATCTTCATGATCGATCTCCTCCAAGAAACAATCGGAACCTCGGCAGTTCCAGTGCTGCCCGCAAGATATCGGGCACAACCTCCTGGCCATGATAGCATCGCCGGGAAATGTGGTTCTGCTTTGCGCCCTGCGCACCGGCTGGTGCGTCCAGGCTTGCGTGATTGCGGCGCTGGAGACCTTTGCCGGGCAGGCATCCGCTGCCACCGGCATCGCCGCCAGGGCAACTAGAAGCATCAGTTTAAACGGGCTCTCGCTGTCATCGCCGTGGTCCCCGGCAAGACCGGACCTTCGGGGGCGTCGTATGATAGGCAACATCACTGCAGCCAAATTCCTTCGCTTCCCCGTAACGTCGGGTAGCGGCAAAACGGCGATCATGAATGCTCCGGTGCTCTCAGTCGAAGGCCTGCGCACGCACTTCCTCACCCGAAAGGGCGTGGTGAAAGCGGTCGACGATGTCAGCTTCTCACTCGGTGCGGGCCGAGTGATGGGGCTGGTGGGAGAGTCCGGTTGCGGCAAGTCGATGACCGGCTACTCCATCATGGGCTTGGTCGATCCGCCGGGGAGAATCGTGTCCGGGCGCATCCTATTGAACGGCGAGGACTTGCGTTTGCTCTCGCCGCAGGCGCTGCGACGGGTCCGCGGCAGCCGCATCGCCATGATCTTTCAGGATCCGATGATGACCTTGAATCCTGTGCTGCGCATCGACACTCAGATGATGGAGGCGATCCAGGCGCACCAGAGCATCGACAGGCGCAGGGCCCGCGAGCGTTCGCGCGAGGCACTGGGGCAGGTCGGCATCCCCTCGCCCGATGAGCGCCTGCGCGCCTATCCGCACCAGTTCTCCGGCGGCATGCGCCAGCGCGTGGCGATCGCAATCGCCCTGCTGAACCGTCCGGACGTGATCATCGCCGATGAGCCGACCACCGCGCTCGATGTCACCATTCAGGGCCAAATCCTGTACGAGGTGCAGAAGCTGTGCCGCGAATCCGGCACTGCGCTCGTGTGGATTACGCACGACCTGTCGCTCGTTGCCGGCCTGGCCGACGAAGTGAGCGTGATGTATGCCGGAAAGCTCGTCGAACAAGGCGAAGCCGCCGCCGTGCTCGGCTCGCCTATGCATCCCTACACGCGGGGCTTGATCCTTTCGGCGCCGAGCCGCAATGTTCGCGGCCGGCCACTTCGGCAGATTCCGGGCATGACGCCGCCGCTGCTGCAGCTCCCGAAAGGCTGTGCCTTCCGCGACCGCTGCGCTCGTGCAACCGAAGCGTGCCTCACTGAGCCCACCCTTACCGCCAACGGCAGCCGTGCGGTGCGCTGCTTTCATCCGCATCGGGAGGAGTTGGCCCAAGAATCTGCGGGGAGCACCGCGTGAGCGAACCGCTGATCGAGTTGCGCGGTGTATCCAAGCGCTTCGTCAAGCCGCTGGATACCGCGACGCGCATCGCCGGAGCGCTCGGGATGGCGCCACGCCATGAGATCGTGCACGCGGTCGACGGCGTCGATATCGCCGTCGCCAAGGGCGAGGTCGTAGGCTTGGTGGGCGAATCCGGATGCGGCAAGTCGACCCTGGGTCGAATCGCCGTCGGGCTGCTCGAACCAAGCGCCGGGGCGCGCCGCTGGCGCGGCCGCGACCTCTCTGCCATGACCCCTGCCGAGCGGCAGCGGGTGCGCCTTGCGATCCAGATGATTTTTCAGGACCCGTACGCGTCGCTCAATCCGCGCCTGCGGGTGCAGGAGATCATAGGCGAGGCGCCGGTGGTGCACGGCCTGATCACCAGATCGCAGCAGAAGGACTACGTGGCCGAATTGATGGGGCGCGTCGGCCTGAATGCAGCTCTGATAAGGGGCTTTCCGCACCAGTTCTCCGGCGGCCAGCGCGCCCGTATCGGCATTGCGCGCGCCCTCGCCGTAAGGCCCGAGTTCCTGGTCTGCGACGAGGCGCTCGCGGCGCTCGATGTCTCCATCCAGGCCCAAGTGCTGAACTTGTTCATCGGCTTGCGCGCCGACCTGGGTCTCACCTATTTGTTCATCAGCCACGATTTGGGGGTGGTGCGCCATGTATCCGACCGCGTGCTCGTCATGTACTTGGGCCGCGTCGTCGAATCGGCACCCACCGAGGCGCTGTACGCCGCCCCGAACCATCCCTATACGCAGGCCCTGCTCGCGGGCATTCCTCGGCTCGAGTCCGGCCGCAAGACCTATGTCCCGATCAGGGGCGAGGTTCCCTCGCCCCTGGATCCGCCCTCGGGCTGCCACTTCCACCCGCGCTGCCCCCACGCCATGGCTCGCTGCGTGAGCGAACAGCCCTCGCTCCGGGAAATCGCTCCTGGGCGGATATCTGCCTGTCATTTGAACGACGCGACGAGCTGACTATCCAGTGGTCATAGAAAAGCAGGCTTGCGACGATGCGGGCCAATATCTGTTCGTAGGCACATTTCATACCTCACATTTCTAAACGCATGGTTTGAAATTGCAAGGTAACAAAACATCCCGCAATTCACGGCGCCGAATTTCGCGCGGTGACTACGTGTTCGAGGCTCAGTCCCGAAGCACGCGCCCGTTTCGATTCTTCTCGCGCGCATGCAGGAAGCCGTAATCGACCAGATCGCCCAGGTCGAAGCGGAACTTCCCGTCGGACGACACCCTCCTCGCCAGCAGCGCCAGCTCGCTCTGGCTGAGCGGCTGCTTGCGCGGCAGGGCAAGGAGAATCTTGTTGATGTCGTTGAAGACATCGAGGATGAACAATTCGTCGAACTCTTCCTGATAGGTGCGGACCATCGAGTCGTATAAGCGGTTGGAGGGACGGTCCCAGATATTGCCGATGACGACGCCGCTGGGCATGAGCGCCCGGCGCACGGCGCGCAGGAATTCCCGCGTGGTCAAGTGCAAGGGCACGCTGTCCCCACCGAAAGCGTCGAGAAAGATCGCATCGTAGGTGGGCCGCCGGATGTTCTCGATGAAGCGCCGGCCGTCGTCCACATGCGCCCGCATGCGCGCATCCTCGCGGAAGCCGAAGAATTTCTTCGCCACGTCGACGACCTCGGCATCGATCTCCACCGCGTCGATCCAGGCCTCGGGGTAGTGCTTGCGCAGAAAGCTCGGCAGCGTGCCCCCGCCCAGCCCCACGACCAGGATCCGGCGCGGTCCTTCGCACAACGCCAGGCCGACCATCGCGACGCGCGCGTATTGCAGCTCCAGGTGATCCGGATCGCCCGGCTTGACGATGCTCTGGCGCGCACCTCCCCGCTCGAATAAGAGGGTACGCAGGCCGTCAGTGCTTTCGGTGACGATGATGGTGCCGCTGCCCGAAGCCCTCTCGTGGATGACGGTCTCCGCCGCGCATGCCAGCAAGGACATCGCGACGAGCGTCAGGACTCCCACTACGGAAAACAGGCGACGGTTCACAGGCGACATACTAGCCGGAGCCGGTCTGAAAGCACATTCGGACTCAGAGGCGCCAGTTATGGGAAAACATTTCGATAGGGCATCTTCCGTCGATCTAAGTGTCCGAAGGGCATAGCCCGAAAGCATCGTAGTAGTTGACCGGGATCCCCTGTACACAGCACCCGCAGCCGTTCCTTCACCGTAAGGCCGGGCGCGACGATCGGATAGGCGAGCGCGTTCAGCACCTGCCAGGTGATGATCATGGCCATCACCGTGGTCTTACCGCTGCCCGTGGCCATCTTGCTGCACAGGCGCCCCCACGCGCCGCCATCAGCCGCGAAAGCGCCTGTCAACTGAGGCATACGCCATAGGCTGCCTCGAAAGCCGCCCCAGGGCGAGGTCCACCTCGTCGAAAAACCGGCCGACGATCCCCGGCGCCTCCCGCGCATAGAAGCTTGCGGCCTCACCGATCTCCTGCTCTGCTTCGCGCAGGATGCGCAAGTTCATCGCACGAGGTACCTGGCGCGAAGGCGAGCCATCACGACAGTTGCATCCTCCGCAGTGGTCTCGCCGCGCTCATAGGCGCCTGAACGCCGTTCACACTCATCCGCCCAAGCTTTTTCCCAATCCGGATCGGGCGGGCTCACCAGATCGTGCAGTTGCGCGAGCAACAGCGCCTGCTCCTCGGCGCTCAAGGCCTTGACCTGTTCCAGGAGCACGTCGGTCCGACTTGTCATGGCATGGCCTCCAACGAAATAACTTTCAGCGATTCTATCCCACGGTCATCGACGATCTTCACCACGGCCTTCTTGTTGTCTCCGGCCTCGAAGGGCAGCGATACCGTGCCGTGAAATGCAGCTTCCCGGTAGGGTGCAGACACACAGTACTGGGCAGAGTCTCGAGGCTCGCGAACTTGAGCAACTGGCCGCCCTTGCCGCGGATCCCGGATTTGAAAAGCTCATCGCGCCAGGAATGCTGGCGCGCCGATTCACCGGACCGCGCGATGGCAACGTCCGCTTCCTTCGGCTGCTCCGCTTCGTCGAGCGAGAGCACGGTGGCAAACGGCACTGTCTCCACCGTAAATGGACCAGTAATCCGCAGTTTAGTTTTCGATTTCTCCGGTTGGTCGTAGAGGATTTCCGATTCGGCCCGCGCGGCGATCGAAAGATCCATCTGCTTCTGCATCGCCTGGCGCGCGGCGTGGAAGGCGTCGAACGCCAGTAGCCCGGCCGGTCGCTAACGTCCTTTCCCGACACTTAGTGAGAGGGCTCATCCACCTTACAGGATATTCGATGCCGCAAGAACCAGCACCGCGATTTGCAGCACGGCGATGGCCAACAGCGCGAGTTCCCGACGCCGCGCGAAAATCGGCAGCACGGCGAAGGAACATATGACGGACACTCCCGCCAGAAAAGCAATGGGTGCGAGATTCAGGATGTCCCCTTTGCCGACCAGGCTCACCCATCCCCAACCCGTCGGCATATGCGTAGCCTTGACGAATTCCTTGGCCGAAAGGCCCCAATACGTCGGCAAGAGCTCCAGTGGAACGAGTGGCGGCAGGATTCCGGAGACGTAGATCGCGAAACTCAGAATCAGCGCGACCAGGCCGGCCCTCACTCCAATGTCGAGGATCCTGGCATACCTAATCTCTTCCGGAGACGCGTACTTGTTCGAAGTGTCCATGCCTGTCAGTTCCAAATGCCGAGGCCCTTGAGCAGGGCGCGCACGCCAGCGATCAACAGCATCGCAATCACGAGACGACGGATCGCCGAGGCCTTGACCACTTTCAGCACCCGCGCACCGATCATCGCGCCAAGCATCATGCCGGCGACCGACGGTGCGACCACGATCGGCAAAATCGCCCCCTCGTTGATGTAGACCCACGCCGCCGACGATGTCATCGACAGGACGAGACTGCTGCTGCCTGAGGCGACCTTGAGCGGAACGCCCATCAGCAGATTCAACGCCGGGACATTGGCCCAGCCGGCGCCCAGACCGAACAGGCCTGCCAGCACGCCGATGAGCAAGAAGACCGCCAGCCCGATCGGCGTCCGGTGCACCTTCCATTGGAAATCGCGACCGCGGTCCGTATCGTGAAAGATGCCGTGTATTCCGAGCGCCGCGGAGAGCGCATCGGCCACTGGAACAGTAGGCACGTCCGATTTCTTCGATGTCCACATGAGTGCGACAATGCCCAGAATGAGCACGCCCAGCGTTGTCTGCACGATCGAAGAAGGCAGGGCCAGACCTATCATGGCACCGGCAATCTGCGATGCGGCGACGGCAAGCGAAAGCGGTAACGCAAGCCGCAGATTGGCAAGGCCAACGCGCAGCAGTCCGGGACTCGCGGCCAACGCACTCGCCAATGCGACCAGCAGCCCGCCGCCGCGAACAAAATCCAGATGAAAGGGAAAGAAGCCGGCGACGATGGGCACGAACAGCACGCCGCCGCCCACCCCCGCGGGCACAGCCACGATGCCGAGGACAAAGCAAACAAGAAAAAGTGCCAGCGGCCAGCCCCACCACGGCATGACGCTGGCGGCGGCATCGGCTGCAAACGCGGGCTCGCCGGCGCACAAGGCGATCAGGCCGATCGCCATCACCGCGCGCTGAAGATTGCAGCGCGACATCAGCGCTGGCGGATACCTCAGCCTCACCTCAGCCCACTCCCGCCCGGGCGGGAGTGGAGTATCCCCTCGCCCCGCTTGCGGAGAGAGGGCGAGAGTGATGGGAACACTTGATACGCACCTTCACAATTCCGAATAACGACAACGTGTCGATAAGAAATGCGAAGCTCGACTGAAACGCATCGGAACCAGCCGTGCTTCAGTTTGTTGGGCCAGTTGCTGTAGTTGTCCTCGTCGGGCAATCTCCCTCGCGCAGGCGCCCCAGCGCCGCCTGCCTTGCGCGAACGGCCGCTTATTGCGGACTGATCCCCGCGTCCTTGATCACCTTGCCCCATTTCTTGAAATCGTCGCGGATCACGGCTGCAAATTCCTCCGGCGTGCCACCCACCGGCTCGGCGCCGTCGCTGATGAAACGCTCCTTGGTCGCTGGATCCTGCAGCGCATACACCGTGCCCGCACGGAGCTTGGCGATGATATCGCGCGGCGTGTTCGCCGGCGCCAGGATCCCGTACCAAGGCACCACTTCGTAGCCCGGCACGCCGGCCTCTGCGATGGTCGGGACATCGGGGGCAACGGTCGCGCGCTTGAGGCTGGTCACACCGTATGCGCGCAGTTTGCCGGCATTGATGTGCGGCAATACGCTCAGGACGTTGGCCATCATCACGGGCACGTGGCCCGCCATCACGTCGACCATCGCAGGGCCGACGCCTTTATACGCCACATGGACCATTTTCAGCCCGGTGATGGAGACGAACAGCTCCATCCCCAGGTGCGGGGTGCTGCCGATACCGCTGGAGGCGAAGTTGATCTGCCCGGGGCGCGCGCGAATATGCTCGATCAGTTCCCTGAGCGTTCGCGCCGGCACCGAAGGATGCGCGACGAGGATATTGGGCACCATTGCCACTTGCGAGACCGGCGCGAAGTCCTTCAGCACGTCGAAGGAGATCTTCGCCACGATGTGGGGGTTGATGGCGAGCGAGCTGATGCCCATCACCAGCGTGTACCCGTCTGGGACCGCGCGCGCGACGCGCTCCATGCCGATGATCCCGCCACCGCCACCCACGTTTTCTACCACCACCTGCTGCCCCAGATGCTCGGAGAGCTTGGGGGCGATCAAGCGTGCCGTGATGTCGGTTCCCCCGCCGGGCGCCGCAGGAACGACGAGCCGCACCGGTTTGGTTGGGTAAGCTTGCCCCATGGCAGCGGCGGCTGCCGCCATGAGCAGCACGCCAAACGCATTGCGCGCTAGTCGATCGATCACCGGATTGAGCACGCGTGGACCTCGGACGGGTATTTGCCCGCAGACAACAGCCCGCATCTCGTCACTCCGCCTTGAGACCGGCCGCCTTGATGACGCCGCGCCAGCGCTCGATCTCATCCTTGAGGAATTTCGCGGTTTCCGCCTGTGAAGCGGCGACCACGATCATGGACTGCGTCTGCAGCTTCGTTCCGACGTCGGTCGTCTTGAGAATATCCATGACCGCGGCCGAAACCTTGGCGGTGATCTGGGGCGGCGTTTTCGGCGGCGCCATCATCGCATACCACGTTGCGGCGTAATAACCCGGGAAACTCTCGGCGATCGCCGGCACATCGGGTAGCTGTGGAACGCGCTTTTCGGTCGCGACTCCAAGCGCTTTCACCGAGCCGCTCCTGATGTGCGCCAAGGCATCGGAAATGTTGATGAACATCGTATCGATCCGCCCTCCGAGAACGTCGACCAATACGGGTGCGGTCCCGCCGCGATAGGGAATGTCCCGGAGCTTCATGCCGCTGACAAGCTGCAGCATTTCCATGCTGAGCCGCGGGGTTCCGCCCGGACCGGTAGTGCCGGAGGTGAACTGCCCCGGTTTGTCTTTCGAGAGCGCGATCAACTCCCCGAGGCTGTTGGCGGGGAGTTCCTTGCGCCCTATGAGCACGTTCGGAACCACGGCCATGAGTGAAATCGGGACAAATGCCGTTGGGTCGAAGCCGAGATTGGAATAGAGGTTGTGATTGACCACCAGAGGAGGCGGCGCGGTTGAAAGCAACGTGTATCCGTCGGGTTCTGCCTTCGCCACGATGCCGGCGCCGATGTTGCCGGTGGCGCCGGGACGGTTTTCGATGATCACCTGCTGTCCCCACCGTGCCGAGAGCTTTTCGGCTACCAGCCGCGGAATCTCGTCCGCCGTGGTCCCGCCTGGGAACGGCACGACGATTTTGATCACCCTACTCGGGTAAGCTGCCTGCGCCCACGACACAGCCGGCGCCACCGCAAGCGAAATCAGCAAGGCGACACCGAGCCGGATTCCGCTCCTGCCCTTCACGATGGTCCTGGGTGTTCCTTGCGGGTCTTCTCCGCCCGCGGCCCGCGTACACGGTCGTCCGTGCGACTCCCCCGGAATTGCGGGTTCCGACAGCGCTGCATTAGTCTCGATCATCGCTTCCTCCTCCGTAAAACGATGGATGAAATCCCCGCAGGTATGTTGCCGTTTCCTTATTCTACAGTTGATCACTCCACAGAGCCGTGGGCCCCAGGATGCCGTTGCGCACGCTATACTGGCCGCGCCCGGGCGCACCGGGCGACAAGAACAATACGATTATTGGAGGGAACAGCTTGCCATGAAAGACCGGAAGGGGAAAGCTTTTCCCGATGGGTGTGAAAGGGGGAGTTTTTGATGAAGCAAGCAGCAATCGACGTCGGTGGGACCTTCACCGACTGCCTGATCATGGACGAAGAGGGGGAAGTCCGCCAGTTCAAGGTTCCATCGACGCCGCCGGATTATGCGTCCGGCTTGATCGCTTCGCTGGAAAAAGCGGCGAGCTTCTACGCGCTGTCCACTTCCGAATTCATGGGCCAGCTCGAGTTGATACTGCACGGGACCACCGTCGCGAGCAACGCGATCCTGACCGGCGACGGCGCCTCTACAGGCATGATCACCACCAAAGGTTTCCGCGACATCTGCGAAATTCGCAGGGGCATGCGGCTGAGCTCGATGTACAACCTGTTCATTCCGCCGTATCAGCCGCTGGTGCCGCGTTACCGCAGGCTCGGTGTCGCCGAAAGGACGCTGCACACCGGCCAGATCATGACGCCCCTGTCGGAGGAGGACGTCACGAAGGCGGCAAAATCGCTGCAAAAGCAAGGCGTGCAGTCGATCGCCGTGTGCTTCCTGCACTCCTATGCCAACCCCGAGAACGAGCGCCGCGCGGTCGATCTCTGCCGCAAACTGTATCCGGGCGTCTTCGTTACCGCGTCGCACGAAATCCTGCCTGTCTGGAGAGAATACGAGCGATTCAGCACCACGGTCGCAGCGGCCTATATCGGACCGGTGGTAGACAGGTATTTGAATACGCTCGAGAGCAGGCTCAAGCACGCCGGATTCGGCGGCTCGTTGCTGATCGTATTGAGCAACGGCCTAGTGCAGTCCGTCGACGAGGCACGCAAGCGCTCCATCTACATGATCGGCTCGGGGCCGGCGGCCGGCCCCGCGGCGGGGGTGTACTGGGGTTCCCGGACCGGACACAAGGACATCATTTCCCTCGATATCGGCGGCACCACCAGCGATATCGCGCTGATCGCCAACGGCGATATTCCGACCACTTCCGAAGCCTGGGTCGGAGACGAGCGCATCGCGGTAAAGAAGGTCGACTCGAACAGCTTCGAAGGCGGAGGCGGCAGCATCGCCTGGATCGATCCCCTTGGGGTGCTGCGAATCGGCCCCAGGTCATCGGCTTCGGTCCCGGGGCCGGTGTGCTATGACCGGGGCGGAATCGAACCCACCGTGCTGGATGCATCGCTGCTGCTTGGCTACATCGCTCCGGAGTTTTACCTGGGCGGCGAAATGCCCTTGCGCATGGATTTGGCCGAGCAGGCGATCGCCAAGCTCGGACGCCAGCTTGGCATCAACGACCCGGTGCAAATGGCCACCGCGATCTTCAGCCTGGCAAATACGGTTATCGCCGGACATATCACCAAGACTTGCACCAAGCGCGGATTCGACCCGCGGGACTACGTTCTGATGTCGGCGGGCGGTGGCGGCGGACTTCACGCGGCCTGGATTGCCGACAGGCTCGACATACCGGTTTCGATCGTTCCGCGCTTCACCTCTTTCTATAGCGCTTTCGGCATGTTCACCGCCGAAGTCGGCATGGAGTTCAACCGCTCCTATCCTTGCAGCGCGCACCAGATGGATCTCGCCAGGCTGAACCAGGTCTTCGAGGAGATGCAGTCCGAGGCGACGGCCAAGCTCATGCACGTCGCCGAATCGAAGGACGACATCATCATGACTCGAAGCGCCGACATGCGCTATCACGGTCAATTCCACGAACTGGAGAGCGACATGCCCGGCGGCACGCTCGGCAACGCCGAGATTCAGGCCGCGTTGAGCGCCTTCGACAAGCGCCACGAGCAGCTGTACGCGTTCGCGATGCCCGGACGAGAGGTGGAGTTCTTCACCTTCCGTTTGCGCGCCCGAGTGCGCGCCAAGAAACCGATCACCATGAGCCTTCGCGCCGAAGGCAATGCCGATCCCGCGCACGCCCTGAAATCCCGCAGGACGTGTTTCTTCGAGGGGAAGCCGAAAGATACGCCGGTCTACGACGGCGAGCGTTTGCGCAACCGCGACGCGATCCTCGGCCCTGCCCTGATCCAGGAAACGACCACGACGGTGGTGGTGCCGGAGCGGTACCGATGCGTGGTGGATGCGACGGGGACTTACCAGTTGAGGGTTTTGTGAGGGGGTTTCACGTTCGTTGCGTGGTACGCCGATATCGGCGCTAGAGGCGAAGATTTGCTTTTGTTAGGTCTCCCCTTTCATGCAGTTGCATGCAACTGCATGAAAGGGGAGATCGATAAAAGGCAGAGGCAGCCTCTTTGGTTCGGGTTATGTAGGTTTTTGGAGGAAGCGATTAAATGACCACCGCGATTGACGAGACCACGCTCAGCACGGTCTGGTACGACATGCAGCAGACCTGCTACGACATGCGCTATTTGGTGGAGCGGACCGCGCAGAACTATCTGATGGGCGTTCTGCACGACCTTTCCACGGGCATATGGGACGCGACCGGGCGCACGGTCGCCGTGCCGGTGGGAATCGCCGTGCACTTCCTCGCCGGTTCGTTCGCCGTAAAGTCGATCGCCGCCAAGTTCAAGGACAACCTGCGTCCCGGAGACGTCATTCTCGCCAACGACCCCTACAACGGCGGCTTCAACTGCCACCTGCCCGACTGGGGATTCTATCGGCCGATTTTCTACAAGGACGAACTGGCGTTCTGGAGCCTCACCAGGGGACACCAGCAGGATACGGGCGGCGCGTATCCGGGCGGATACTTCCCGAATGCCTACGATATCCATGCCGAGGGACTCATCATTCCGCCGACCAAGGTTGTCGAAGCCGGCAAGGAGAACCGGGAACTACTCGAACTGATCTGGGCCAATACGCGCTGGCCCGATGGCGTGCGCATCGACAACTACGCCATGATCGCCTCGACCAAGCTGTGCGAACAGCGGCTGGTGAAACTCATGGACCGCTACGGCAAAGACGTCGTCCTGGCCTGCGTCGATGAGATGATCAATCGCACCGAAAAAGCGGTGCGCGCCGAGATCCGGAAAATCCCCAACGGCATCTACCACGGCGAATCGGCAACCGACGACGACGGTACGGCGCTCGACGAGATCGTCCCGGTGCACGTCGACGTGAAGGTCGAGGACGAGAAGATAACTCTCGACTTCAGCGACAACCTGCCGCAGCGAAAAGGCTTCATCAATTGCGTCTATTCGACCACCTATGCCAACTCCGTGGCCTCGGTGATCCTGACGCTGGACCCCGAGCTTGCCGATTTCCACAACGAAGGAACGCTGAATTGCGTGGAGCTGATCGCTCCCGAAGGAACCGTGGTCAATGCGAGCTATCCGGTCACCGTCGGCGATTCGCCCAACAGCCTCGGCGTGCCGATCATGGAGGCGGTGCTCGTGGCGCTGTCCAAAGCGCGGCCCGAGCGCGCCATCGCCGCAGCGGGAAGAAACCGCTCCGACTTCGCCTTCGGTCACGATCCGCGCTCGAAGAGCCGTTATGTGCGCGTCTCCTTCAACTGCATCGGGAGTCTGGGGGCCGTCAACGGCTACGATGGCTATTCCGGGCCGATCCTGATGCAGGGCCGCGGGTCGATTTACCGTGGCAACGTGGAGGAGGAGGAAGTGCGCACGCCCTGGCGCACCATCAACTATGAGTTCGCCACCGATCTGATGGGCGCGGGCAAATTCCGCGGCGGCTGCGGCATTCACTTCGAGGAAGTCAATGAGGGCGTGGACGTGGGCTTGAGCACGGGCGCCTCCGACGGCGACCACACGGCCGCGCCCGGTGCACTGGGTGGACAGGACTCGCCGCTCTCCCACACGTTCCTTCGGCGAGGAAAGAAAAAGATTCCGGTCAAGACGCATCGCCTTACCTGGCTGCAGACAGGCGATGTTCTGGCCAAGTTCAGCGGCGGCGGCGGCGGGGTAGGCAATCCCGCCGAACGCGACCCTGAAAGAGTCCAAGAGGATGTCAAGAACGAGATCGTGTCGCTGAAAGCAGCGCGCGAAATCTACCGGGTGGCGCTCAAGCGCGGCAGCCTGGAAATCGACTGGCCTAGGACGAAGGAACTCCGATCCTCCTGACCGGCAACGCTGCGAGCGGTAACAAGCTCGCGCGCAGCTAGAAGCGCTGATGCTCTTACTGAACGAGGAGAAGACCATGCACCTGTTCCGCTCGCTATTTCACCTGGCGCCGATTACCAGAGCCGTCTCCGCGGGAGGCGGGAAAGCCGGCGCGAAGCCCGCTTCGGGCGGGCCGGTCGATGCGGCGCTGATAGAGGACCTCGTCGCCGCCAACCGTATTCTCGCCGACCATGGCGTGCTCGATGGCTTCGGCCACGTCAGCGTGCGTCACCCGAAGAATCCGGAGCGCTACCTGATCTCGTGTTCGCGTGCGCCGGAGCTGGTTTGCGCCGACGACATCATGGAATTCGATCTGGACAGCGATCCGGTGGACCAGCGCGGGCGCTCCATGTACCTCGAGCGATTCATCCACGGCGAGATCTACAGGGCGCGCCCCGATATAAATGCCGTGGTGCACAGCCATTCGCCATCGGTCATCCCTTTTTCCGTGTCGAGCGTGCCGATGCGAGCGCTCTACAACATGAGCGGGTTTCTCGCCCGCGGCGTACCGGTCTTCGAGATCCGGGACGCCGCCGGCATGACAGACATGCTGGTGCGGGAGCCCGCCCTGGGCCGCGCGCTGGCGACCTCGCTCGCCGACAAATCGGTGGCGCTGATGCGCGGTCATGGCAACGTGGTGGTGGCCCCGACCCTGCCGCTCGTGGTGTATCGCGCCATCTACACCGAGATGAACGCCAAGCTGCAGGTGCAGGCAATCGGTCTTGGCGGCAGCATCAACTACCTCGATCCGGAGGAGGGCGTAAAAACCGAGCTGGTCACGAACTCCACCGTAGTGCGTCCCTGGGAGCTGTGGAAAAAAAGGGCGTTTGCGAAAAAATAGGCGGCGCCACGCTACCTATCGGAGGATTTAGGCAACATCCAGGGAGGAGAACATGAACGCGCTTTGTCTGATCGCAGCCGCATTCGCTTTCACCTTCACGCCGCTTGCCTGGGCTCAAACCTGGCCGGCCAAGCCCATTCGATTGATCGTCAACACCGCGGCCGGCGGCCCCGTGGATCAGGTCGCGCGAATTTTCGCGCCGCCGCTGAGCAAGACGCTTGGCCAGCCGGTCGTGATCGAGCACCGCGCCGGCGCCGGCGGCACCGTCGGCATGGAGGCGGTGGCCAAGTCCGCGCCGGACGGCTACACGCTTCTCCACACGTCCGGCAGTCCGATCGTCGTCGGTCCGCATTTGTATAACCTGGCGTTTGACGTGGCTAAAGATCTGGAGCCGGTGGCGCCGACGATCCGCACGTTGATTTCCCTGGTGGTGCGCCCCGGCGTGCCGGTGCGCAGCGTCGGAGAGCTGATCGCCTACGCCCGCGCCAATCCCGGCAAGCTCAACTACGGGTCTGCCGGCAACGGCACCACGCTGCACATCTATGCCGAAATGATGCTGCGCGCGGCAAAGGTGCAGGCCACTCATGTGCCCTTCAAGGGCGCGACACCGGCGCTCACCGCGCTGCTCGGTGGCCAGATCGATTTCACCTTCGACCCCGGTGGGGCCACCCCGCATATCAAAGCCGATAAGCTGCGCCTGCTCGGCGTGGTGCTCCCGGCGCGCTCGCCCCTCTTCCCCGACACCCCGACCATGGCCGAGGCGGGGGCGGACGTGGGCACCGATCCTCTCTACGGCGTTTTCGCCCCGGCCGGCACCCCGCGCGAGATCGTCCTACGCCTGAACCGTGAGATCGGCCGCATCATGCAGTCCGCGGAGGCGCGCACGGCGCTTGCCGCCACCGGGGCCGAGGCAGTCACCGCTTCGCCCGAGGAGTTCGCGGCGCTGCAGCTCCGTGATCGCGAGCGTTTCGGAGCGTTTGTACGCGAGGCGAAGATCCGCGCTGATTGAACGGAAGGCATATTGGCGGTGGCGATAATCGCTGATCAACTGCGGCGTAGCGCCGCAGATCGCAGTGACGGTCAGCGCACCACGAGACGCCAGAGCGATGTCAGCTCCGCGGCGCGCGCAGTGTGGAGCGGGTCGGTGGCGTCAGCGACCTTGGGATGATGCGGACGGACGTCCGTTCGCCCCGCGACCCTCAGTCCCGCCGCATCGAAAGCAGCCAGCAACTCGGCGCGCGAACGCAGGCCCAAGTGTTCCGCAATATCCGAAAGCACCAGCCATCCTTCGCCTCCCGGTCCCAGATGCGCGGCCAGCCCGCCGATGAATCCGCGCAGCATTCGGCTTTCGGGGTCGTAGATGGCATGCTCGATGGGGGAGCTTGGCCGCGCGGGGATCCATGGGGGATTGCAGACGACGAGCGCAGCCTGTCCCTCGGGAAAGAGGTCGGCCTGCACGACTTCCACCTGTCCGGCCAGCCCGAGCCGCGCGATGTTCTCGCGGGCGCACACCAGCGCACGCGGGTCCTGCTCGGTGGCCACGATGTGCGCGACGCCGCGCCGGGCCAGTACTGCAGCGAGTACACCGGTGCCGGTGCCGATGTCGAAGGCCAGTGACGACTCGGGCACAGGCAGCGGCGCCGTGGCCACAAGGCCCACGTACTCGCTGCGCACCGGCGCGAACACACCGTAGTGCGGGTGGATGCGGCCGCCGAGCGCAGGGATCTCGATTCCCGCCTTGCGCCACTCGTGCGCGCCGATCAGGCCCAGCAGCTCGCGCAGCGAGGTCACCGAGCGCTCCTGTCCCGGGCCGTAAGCTTCAATGCAGGCCTGCCGCACGTCGGGCGCGCGCCTCAGCGGCACGCGGTAGTCGTCCGCCAACGGTATAAGCAGCATTCCCAGCGTGCGTGCGCGCTGGGACTGAGCCTGGCGATAAAGATGAAAGCCGCCGGTCGGCGAAATCATCGGCGATTCCGCGGGCAATGCAGCCGGAGAAGAGGACGGCGCCGACGGGCGCGGCGTGCGCGGTTTACGGTCAACGCGCCTTGCCAGCGCCTGCAGCAATTGGCGCGCATTCTGGAAATCACCTCGCCACAACAGGGCGGTGCCCTCGCAGGCGTAGCGATAGGCGGCATCGGCCGTCATGCGGTCGTCGCCGATGACCACGCGCTTGGGGGGCGGCGCTCCGCGCTCGGAGCGCCAACGGGCGGAGCGTGTCTCCCCGGCCTCAGTCCAATTCATGACCGGATGCTCACTCACCGAGATACCTCCAGATAAGATTCACCAGTTGCGTGCCTGGGATCGGCGCGAATTTCGGCCAAAACAATTACCTCGCAATTGCCGTTGTCCGCCACATCGTTCTGACCGCAGTGTGAGCCCCTCTACTTTTTTACCGCCAATACGCTATCCCCGTTGAATGCCGTCACAAACCCGGCGCGCCGCAAACGTCGAGCCACCTCCCCGGGTACGTCGCGCCCGCTAGTGAGTTTGTTCGGCGTACCGGTGTAATGAAACAACATGCCATTCGCCCTGAGCACCCTGTTGAGGTGCTCGTAAAAGGCCTGCGAGTACAGGTTCCCCGCAATGCCGAAACGAGGCGGATCGTGCAAGACGGCGTCGAACGATTTATCGGGCAGTAATCCGATCGCCTCGGTAATATCGAGCTGCGCCAACATCAAACCACTGCCAACCTCGGGCGACCAAGGGTTGAGGCTACGCAGCCAGATCACGTCTGGATTGATCTCGTACGAAAGCACCCGCCTGGCGTGTCTTTGCAAGCACCATCCGGCGAAATATCCAAGGCCGCCACACGTATCGAGGATCGCCTTGCCGCGCGGTCGAATCAAGTCGACTTTGCGCTCGGCATCCGCATAGGGCGAGACACGCGCCGTGGGTAACATCTTGATGCCATCGATTTCGAACGTCGGCGGGCCCCACTCAGTTGGCACCAACTTGATCAGTGACGTTGTGAAACGCGCCACTGGCTGAAAGGCCCCGTCAACCCAGTGGTAGATGGTTCTGTCCTTGCAGGTGTCCAGATAGGGGAATCGCTGGTCTTGCCAGATCCATCCTGCAACGTCCACCTCGACGGTCGTCCTCGAACGATCGAGGTCCAACGAGCACTCAACCGTGGACCCACCGGCGCGCGCGGCAGCGTGCAGTGTTTCGTGTACTTTTTGAGTTAATAGCGGGCCAATCATTTCGTTAGTCCGCCATGCCGGTCGGTGAGCGATTGCCGGTTCCGTATTCTCTCTCACAGCAAGCTGGAAACATTCAGACCACGTCTTCCGACTTCGTGGTGCGCCCACGTACGCGCGCGACGTCGGCGAGCTGGTCGCTTATGCGCGCTCCGATTGAACAGAGGACCTGGCCGCCGCGAAATGCCGGCGCCGCGGCTTGGCTCGGTCCCAGCCGCGGCGTCCGTGTCGACCTACGCGCCGCCCGCCGTGAAAAGATCGCCCCACTTCTTCTCCAACTCGCTCAGATAGGCGGGATCGACCTGGGCAACCTTGGGAAACTCGTCGAACCACTCGTAGGGGCGGCAGGCATCGATGATGGCGCGCGTGTTGAACGGCGGCTGGCCTTTCCGCAGCATCGGCTCGGCCGTGCTCGCCCACGCGCGGCGGATGAAATCGATGCTGGTGGCGGGATCAGTGCGGGTGCAAATCGCCCAAATCACTTCCTCGAGATTGGTGACGTCGATGTCCTCGTCCACAACGACGGTGTACTTGCCCATGTACGCCGCCTCCCGGCACTGCGACGCGATGAAGCCCGCCTGGCGGGCGTGTCCGGCGTAGCGCTGCTTGATGGCGACCACCACGAACATGCGGCCGCCGCCGCACTCGGGCGCGTAGACACCTTTCACCTCGGGGATTCCCGCCGAGACGAGCGCGTCGAAGATCATCGCCGACTTCAGGATGGTGCGCATGTAGGAGTAGTCATGCGGCGGCTTGGCGGGCGGCGAGCCGAGCATGATGGGATTGTTGCGATAGAGAACGCGCTCGACCTTGAGGTACGGCTCTTTTGCGACACCGCTCACGTAATAGCCGGGCCACTCGCCGAAGGGACCCTCGTCTGTCTTGTCGCCCTTCTTGATCCAGCCTTCGAGCACGATCTCCGCATTGGCGATGATGGGAAGCCCGGTGATGGTGCTCTTCACCACTTTCACCGGCTCGCCGCGAATGGCCCCGGCGTAGTTGAGCTCGCACACACCGGTGGGCACCTCGACGCCGCCGAGTATCAGGAACAGCGGATCCATGCCGATGTGGATCACGACCGGCGCGCGCCCTTCGCGTTCCATCCATTTCTGAACGTGGATGTAGCCGTGTTTGCCCTGGTGGATGCCGAGGTTCACGTGATTTCTGTCCTTGAGCATCGCGCGATAGGCGCCCAGGTTCACCCATCCGCTTTCCGGATCGATCGACGCGACCGTGACACCGGTGCCGATGTAGCGGCCGCCATCCAACTCGTGCCAGAACGGCGT